>JAOUFI010000011.1 GCA_029858305.1 Candidatus Thorarchaeota archaeon | reverse complement strand
CTGTGCGCCTCTATAGAAAGTGGAACGTACACTCTTGAAGTGTTCCTGGCCTGCGAGATCCCAAATCTGAATGCTAACATCATGACCACCCTCAAGTTGCATCTTCTTGACAGCAAAATCAGCACCAATAGTGATCATGTAGTTGGCTCGGAAACCTTCCCCCATGTAGGTCCTGCGGAGACTGGTCTTCCCGACACTTCCATCTCCCATTAATACAACCTTGAACAGCGCAGTGACCATCTTATGCACCCTGAGTGATTTAGTATCCTCTCTCTGGACACTATCGCGCTAATGAGTTTTCCACTATTTGAGTCTATGCCGATTGAATAGAAGATGAAAAATTGACTGCAGGACCTCATAGCTCTGTTTCATTTTTCAAGAGCAAGTGGTACAAATCTAAACCATTAGTCTTTCTTCAAAATTATGAATCGTTTTCCACAATTCTGGCAGACGACTGAACCATCTGCTTTAATCTTCTCCTTGGAATAGACATAAGCTGAGCCGCAATTGGGGCATTGGGTACCTCGAGATTTTATCTTTGCCATCTCTATACTAATCTCCCAACCACGTTCATTAGCTAGATTGGCCAAATCTTTTACAGCACGTTTTCCAGGGTCATCAGAACCAACGACTGAATCGAGAGAGGGTATGCCACCTCCAGAGCCTATTATGGTCACTTCACACTTTTCCAAAATCTTATCATGATCAAGAGTAATCAGGCTAACATAACCTGCAAAAACTCCGGTCCACTCAAATGAGAACACTCCAATTGTGCGACCATCTATCCGCCATATACGAGAATAATCAGCACCATGTTCTTCTTGGAGTAGCCTGATGATATCCTCAGCATTTGAACAACGAATTATGACTTTATAGGCCAATACCCAACCACCAGATGCATCTTGGAGTGAGGAGTTTTAGAGTTTACTTTCGGGAAACCGTCCCCCTCGTCAGTATCCGCTTGGACGTACGGGTCTCACTAGTAAAACCCACAATCACCGAGGATACTATGTAATGCTGGACGAGTCAAATCCAGACAGATAATCAAGAGGATGCAGACATGGGTCGTACAGTCCGTACATTCAGAGATGCAATAAGGATTGAAGAGGCTCGTTGGAAAGAGTTCAGACGAACACTCAGGCCAGCCCAGAGAGAGGTCTTCGATAGGATATTCAATTATGCAAGAAGTCTTGCAGACGCAGGCACGATGGTTCCAACACCACGCATTACAGAAGTCATCTTCCTCTCTGCAATCCTCAGGATGCAGGAAGAGATTGACTCGATTGGAAAGAGAATCCAAGCTCTTGAACAACTATTGGAGGAGAGCGTCCCCTGATGAGCAAGACCGGATGGCTTCTGGATGCTTGCGTGGACCAAGAGAGAGAGGCACTGACCCTCTGGATTAAGACAGAGGGAAAGACAAGGGGCTACACCTATCATGGATTCAACCCCTCAGTCTTTGTCAGTACTGATATTATCAGAAGTAGGGACTGGACTGAAGCGGACATCCTGCGAGCCGTCCTTGAGCACCCGAAGGCTGTTGACGCAATAATTGTACACAGGTTCACAAGTGTCTACGATGAGGAAAAGACTCCGGTCCTTCAAGTGTTCACTACACCCGATGCATTACAGGATGTAGCGAAGGACCTAGAGCGATTACCTGGAGCTACAGTATTTCATGCAGATATTGACCCTGTTCAGCAGTTCTTCATAGCCAATGAAATGTTCGCTTTTGGGCGTGTCGAGTTTGAGGTGAGAGGAGATGAGGTCATCAGTATCAGATGCCTCGACAAGCGTGAGGACCCTGAGTATGATATTCCAGAGCTTGAGATGATGGATTTTGAGGTACTCATTGCCACAGAGCAGATCTTTCCAAAAATGGAGGATAGAATCCAATGCATTGAGGTCTATTGTAGTGAAGGAACTGTACATATCGAGGATGAGGATGAGGGGGAGATTCTCAGACGCTTCCAAGCAGTCATCGACGAGATAGACCCAGATGTAATAATAAGCAGGGGAGGAGATGATAGCCTCTTCCGATACCTCAGCATTCGGTCCAAGGTCAATGGGTTGCAGCTGCAATTGTCTCGAGATGGAACACCATTGAATGTGGTCTACCGAGAACCACAGTCGTTCTGGCAGTATAATCGAATCATGTTTAGATCAGGAACACAAGTCATACTGAATGGAAGAATTCACATTGACCGGGGAAAGACAGGAATGCACTTCTACGCCCCGATGGGATTAGAGGGGGTCGTAGAGAGCTGTCGGCTTGCTTTGGGTCGACCGCAAAGGGTTTCACGAATGTCAATCGGTGCGGTGAACGCAGCCGTGCAGTTCTATAATGCCTACAAGATGGATATTCTCATACCTCCAGTCAAACGGAACCCAGAGTTCTTGAAGTCAATCACTGAATTAACATCTATAGACAGAGGGGGTCTCATCTTCCAACCGAAACCAGACATCTACGAGGATGTTGCAGAGTGTGACTTCTCGTCAATGTACCCAACGCTCATGGTCACGAGAAACATCAGCCCAGAGACAATCTGTACAAGGACAAAGTGCCCGTATGCCTACCAATATTGTATCAAGATTCCCCAGCAGAGCTTTAAGATATGTACATACAGGCGAGGAATAGTATCCAAATCACTAGAGATGCTTGTCAATAGACGGACCGACTTCAAGAAACTGATAGAGGAAGGGCAGGATACCAAGAAGTACGAGTTCATACAGAACACTCTGAAGGGCGTACTGGTTTCATGTTTCGGATATCTGGGATTCAAGAACGCAAAGTTTGGAAGAGTAGAAGCACATACTGCAGTAACTGCACTTGCAAGAGAGGTCATGCTTGAAACCCAAGAGATTGCTGAAGAGATGAGTTTTGAGATGCTGCACGGTATAGTAGACTCAGTATGGTTGAGGGCAAGCGAGGGAATAGTGGAATACGAAACTGTTGTGAAGTTCTGTGAACGTGTGTCCAAGAGAGTCAATATTAAGATGTCACCAAAAGGAGTCTACAAATGGATGGTTATCCCATCATCACGACTGCATCCATCAATTGCGCCGCTCAATAGGTACTACGGGGTCTACAGGAATGGAGAGATCAAGACGCGAGGGATAGAAACCCGAAGACGGGATACCTGTCTCTATGTTGGAGATTGCCAGATGGCCATGATCAAGACACTCGCCCAAGCTAATGACAAGGCTGGATTTTTACAACGTATACCCGAAGTATACGAGGTCTGCCGCGGTTACATGGAGAAACTCTATGACTATGATGTTGATCTAAGAGACCTCATTCTGAACGCAAACCTGACTAGAAACCCAGATGAGTATCGTGCTGTGTCACGAGCTGCAGTCGTGGCTCAACAGCTTGTCAAGGCTGGACAAGAGCTTCACGCAGGGCAACGGGTCAGATATGTCATGGTTGATGCAGACTCAACAAATCCACTACGGAGAGTAAAGGCACTAGAGCTCTTTGATGAATCGACCAGATATGACCCAAAGGCGTATGCGGAGCTATGCCAACGCGCCTTTGAGAACCTGATACCATCTCAGTACCTTGAACGTATGGAGGAGAACAACAAAGAACAGATGTTACTGACTACTCAGTGACTGCATGCGCCTGCATCGCGATCCTTGGCTTGAGTTCACGGATTGGAATACCTGTTTCGCGAGATACACGCTCCATATCATCAGCTTCTGGTTTAATGCTTATGATACTACCATCGGTTGTGCGTGATATTTTGACGCGTATCATGTATTCTTTATCATCAATCTCTAGCCGACAGACAATAGTTTCACGAGCGGCTTTCAATCGTTGCCAGGATGTGTATCGAATTCCAATTGTTCCAAGATGTCGTATCAAAATTTCAGCAATACTTTTGAGACCCGCCTTAGTAGCGATGACCTTCACAAGATAACACGGTCTATTCTTCTTGCCAAAAGCGGGTATAATGATAACATCATATGCAAGACCTTCTTCGAGTAGGGTGTCAAAGAGATTGCCTAGGATCTCGCCATCCACGTCATCAACATTTGTTTCAATGACAATAACTTCATCGGCATTCCACTCATCAAGCACATCCATTCGCTCCCCAGCCTTTGATTTCGAATCTGCAACCAGCTTTTCTTCCTTTGTTGCTGTTTTCTTTGTTTCTTCTTTAGGAGGCGAAACTGGTTTCTTACCTTCTTGAACGATAAGTTCACCGACCACTATACGCATCATATTCGGAATTTTTCCCAGATCACGCGAGCCAAATCCAATCCCTTGATTCTGTTCAACAAAATCATCGTAAGTATCTACAAAGACTTTGGTGATGGCTGCAATGAGAGCAGCTCCTGTTGGAGTCAACACTTCAGTTTTAGCGTCGCCGTTATGAAAGAGCATGTCATGAGCGACAAGAATTTCTGCTACAGCTGGTACAGGAACCTCAAGATCACCATGTTCGGTTGCTACTGTACCACTACCTACAGCAACCCGGGTTGCGACGAATTCAGCATCCTCAAGTAATCCTGCTCGTTCTAGGAGATAAGCTGTGCCCACGATATCTAGTACTGTGTCAATAGAACCAGTCTCATGTAGTTGCAAGTCAGATATCGGTTTGTTATGCGCTCTGCTCTCTGCTTCAAGAATGATTGTAAGCGTATCCTTTGCCAGATTCTTTGCAGCAGAAGTTAATTCAACTTCTTCAGCAACTGCCATTAAGACTTCCATCATCGAGTTTGGATTAAGCCGGATAGCAGGATTCTTTGTGATCTGCAAGTTCCTACCTGTATGTCCTGAATGTGATTTAGAAACGACGGCTAATCTAAAAGATGGGTCATAGATAAGTAAGCTTGCAGCAACAGGTAGAAGGGCATCATCTTCTCCGATGAGATCTATCAAGGCAGATAGGAACATATCGCCTGATGCTCCCGCGGTTGTTACATCAATCAGAACTTGCTTTTTCGCCAAATGTCCTCAGACTCCTGCCAATACTCCACCGAATAGATTTCTCATCTTCTGGAATCATTTGTTTCTTCCAAAGATGGACTCAACCAAATGTCGATGATTGATATCTATTTCATGAACCCCTGACTAAATAAGATTGTCAGCTTGTATTCCCACGTCGCCATTGGTCAAAGATAGCCATGTACATACATTCTGAAGGAGATATCCACATCTCGGAGGAGTCAAATGATTGATTAACAAACTCTACAGGAGCGTCACGAATCAAGGCAGCGGGTACTGATTCGTTTGATTCACCCATTACTGCAGTGCATGCAGATGCCAAATTATCAGCAATGGCTCTACGCGTGATTCGTAACTCATTCCCAAAAAGATCCTTTCTCCCTCGATCATCAGCAACTGGTCTAAATCCAGCAACACCCAAGGCCATACCAATATTGCCGAGCCTTAATGGTTGCGTTCTACTATCAATGACCATGACACCGATGACCTTCCCAAGACGTTTCATGACCTCATCACGTAGTTTCTCTGCACTCACACGAGCGTCTAGAGGAAGTAACGATGCAAATCCTGGAGGTACATTTGATTTATCAATACCAGCGTTTGCCATCAGTGTATTGTTCTTTATTGTGAGAACCACATGAGGAATGCCTCCCAAAATATCATCAGCCTCTTCGATGATAAGTTGAGCCACTTCAGGAAGCAGCTCGTACTTCTCAGCAAGTTTTGTGGCTTCTTGCGAAACTTGAACATCTGTTAGCTTCACAACTCTACCCTCTGTTGTGCCAAGAGGGGTCTCAGCGACAGTAATGATGTCATTGTCTTGTATTTCCATACCTGTAGAAGCAAGCCCCTCTAATAACACATCAAGTAAATTGTCATTCCCTGTAATGATGCGAGTCTTGATTGGATACACTAACAATGTTATCGACCTATCTGGTCCAGTAATAGCGCCAAGATAAAGACTCTCACATAACAACATGATAGTAGATCAAGGATGATATAGATTCATTTCAACTTCTTACCCTGAAGCCTCATCCTCTCCGCCATGATGCATCGGTCACCTCTCCGGCCGCCCATTGGATGCCGGGTTGTACCCATGGAGTTCATGCATCTAGCGGCTACGGCAGCTCCCATCGCAAGACCATCCTCGACAAATACAAGCTGGTGTGAGGTGGTCCAAAGTTCTCCATTATTCAAACGAAGACCTTCAGAGATGATTTTTGGTTTCATGCCAGTCGTGATAGCTCTACCTGTTAGCCCCAATGAAGTCGCATCGAGCAGTAGATTTTCTGATTCAGCAATACTCACAATACGTTGCACTATCCATGCTTGTAGTCGATCAATTAGAGCAAGTAGCTGCATTTCATTCTCTTGTTCTAAGAACATGAATCCAAGCTTTTCCAAAATCAGTAGGTCAGCATCTACACCAATCAAAACAACATTAGATTCTTTTGCCGCCGCGGTATTGACCGGGACAGTCCCAAATCGAGTTGCGTTACGAGGAACACGTTCTATTTTGATTACTCTCTGCACTTTTTCTAACCACTCAGCGTTGACATCAGTACGCTGCGATCTACTGCTTCTTGGAAGATCAAGTACACATCCAATTGTAGGCTGAACCAATCCAGATCCGCGAGCAAGTGCATCGGGAATCGCGCCAGCCAAACCTGCAAAAGAACCAATCGTTTTAGCATATGGAAATCCATTATCGGTAATACGTCCGGCCAGAGTTGTTCCAAAATCCAGAGTCATCACAGGGTTCCTGAAATCAATTGCTGTGCCCTTTGCAGCACCCTTGATACCAGCAGTTACAAGCTCACCCTCCATCTCGTTTGCTACAATCTCCGTATTTGCAGGAGGTAGTGATGAAGCAATGGCACCATCAAAATAGACTTTCTTAAGCCAAGTGAAATCATGAAGGTCAGGGGGGAGATTTTCAGATGATATTGCTGCAGTCATTTTTCTGGGAGGAATACCAGCATTAATGCATCCATCAGCAAGTGCTTGAACAATAGTTCCAACCTCGGAAGGACTCGCAAAACTTGCAGTGACTCCTGTGGATCGAACGACAAAGTGAAGGTCTCTTTCAATATCTATTCCAGCTCTAGATGTGACTGAGATTAAAACGCTCGAAACTAATTCACTGACAGAGTCCCGTGTCAATGGAACGCCAAACACAGTTTCACCAAAGACAGTTTCATCTGATCTTGGAAGGCGCACATCACGAGTCATTCGCACTTCTTTCTCAATCTCAAATATTTCTGCGGTCTCCAAATTTGTTGTGACAAGTATGCATTTTGTTGTTGTGTTTCCTAATTCAACAGAAGCTACTGTAAAGTAATGACCCATTCTAAGAGAAGACAGTCCGATTGCCCTTGGCCTTAGAACTCTTTGCATGGGAGTCTTCACCTCTCATAGCAATTTCTTGAATGGATGATTGGCATCGGGCTCAATACCAAATTCCAAGTATCCAGATTCCGCCACGAAAACGTCAGCCATGGCAACAACAGGGAATACACGGTTGGCGTTCTCAATTGGTCCATAGAGCACGAAATCAGCGCCTAGCATCTGTACAATAATATTTGATGCGATATCAGCTGCGTAAAATGCTTCACGATCCGTCTTCTTGTATTTTCTTAACCAAGTCCAAGACGAAGGAGCGTTGTGCACTCCGGATCCTGTGGGCAAGCCATATACTGTCTTTGCAACTAATGTAAAAGCTGCTGCTGAACCTGCTCCAGCACCCATAGCTGTTACTGCTGTATCTATGAGGGGTTTTGTCACACCGATATCCTGACACAGATTCAGAAGCCCTTGATTTCTCTCCAAAACAGGCTCATCAAGAACAGCTCTTCTACCCGCAATTGTTGAATCTTGAGGATTAAAAGCCAGTACAATCGCACATTCATGATGTAACTCCCTAAGTGCTTCAATCTCCTCTGATGTTGCAGATACATTGATTGAGTTATAGATTGCTTGATCAGAGAGACCTATCTCTTCAGCATGTCTCAAACCTTCAATTCTCACGGTTGGCTCAGTTGAGTCTATTAAGAAAGGAGCATTTGAAAGATCTGTAACAAAATCTATGTAGCGGAGCATTGCATCTTTAGATTCGGAGAAAATCTGCACGAGGGCAGGGTTGCCTGTCATTTCAGACATCTCATCTTGTTTGAGTAATAGCGTTCTTGCTTTATCCTTGTCAAAAATGCCTTTCCGTACATCTTCAACAATCTTGTGTCCGCCATAGAAGATAGTTCCAGCAAGGACTGTGGGCACCTCTCCAAGATTTCCACCAATCTTGATACCACCGATGTTATGGATTATTTGTTCTTTCTCAAATACAAACAAAAATTCTATTCCTCCTTAACTACCAATAGAGTGCCTGTATCACTACTTCTCACTTCAATAGTGATTGGTGAGGGATGGTCAGAGATAGTTGCATGAGCTTCCTGTTTTGTTACAAGGGAACTGGTATGTTCTAGTAGCACACCATATTCAGGAAGCATGATGATATTAGCACTTACACTTGCCTGTCGTGTTTTTCGAGATGCAGCCTTAAACTCAATCCAAATTGCTTCTTTTGGGTAGGGTCCAGGATTATCTTCAGCCAAAAGTGCAGCTTTCTCTTGAATCACTGTTGAATCAAGTATGTTGATCATATCTACAAGCTCTATCTGTTCTCTGAAACGTTGGATTCCTTCAAGTGGCACATTCTCGATGTAGGGTATTGCACCTTCAGCATTGATTATTTTCCGTGTATCAGGATCAACTCCGTTATGAAATAGCGCACGTAGAGTCCTACCCGTCAAATGCCCAGGCACCTCAGGACCCGTGAGAATGAGAAAACGGATATTTGGATTCGATATCACATTTATGATTACACGCTCTATCCCAATATTCTCGGTCTTGCATGAGCCTGCAATTGCATATTTTCCTAAGATCTCAATTCTTTTGCCTAATGTGCAGATAGCCACAGAGTGAGAAGAATCATTTACATCAAAGTCCCCAGGAACTGGTGGCCATTCATGCTGATTATTCATTAGTATGACCTCCTATTGATGTGTTGGTGGATCGAAAAACAGCCTGTCGATTCCAAGGACACTGTTTGCTTCAGCTATTGCGGTCGCTATGGCATTTGATATCAGCGAAACTGCAATAAAAACCTCTTTTGTCCTAATCATTGAGCCATACATGATCGCATCTGTTGCAAAGAGTTGAGCTGCCACAGTGGATGCAACCACCGAAGAAGTCTGTATCGATTCATCATTAAAATCAGGTTGTTTGATAAAACGCCATGCAGAAGGAGCATTATGAGGACCGAGGCATGTAGGAAGACCAAGCTCAGACTTTACTGCAATTGTTGTCCTATATTCTAGACCATAACCAGCTCCAACAGGCAATGTAGCTGGGTCGATTAGGATCTTTTTCACTCCAATTTCTCGAGCCACATCAACCATTTCAATGATGGTCTTCAATCGGTCTGGGAGTGATGTTGCACGAGGAGACCAACCCAAAACGACTGCCATGTCGAGTGAGCTATTCTTCAAAGCCTCTTTTTCTTCCTCTTTCATCGACAGATTGATGGAATTGTAAATCACACGTTCATGAATACCAATCTCGTCGCAGAATTCTATGGCTCTCTGTCTTGCAGCGGCATTTATTGATTCAAATAAAATTGGTCCCTTGAAATGTTCAGAAAGCCAAGTTAGATGATTCACTATTGCTTCAGGTGTTCTTCCATAAGCTTGAATCATTAATGGATGACCTGTTTTTTCAACCATTGAAGTTGCAGTATCAATCCATTCTAATGCCAGACTCTTATCGAATGTCCCTTTTTTAGTATCCTCGACAATGGGTTGCCCCTTAAAGAAGAGTCCCCCAATCAAGACTGTAGGATTTTCGCCAGGATGTCCACCAACTGAAATTCCACCGAAATCGAATATTTGTTGTTCTTTTTTAAAGACAAACAATCCATCTTCACCTCACTTTTGGTCTAGGATAAAGACCTGCGCTCTTTACTATTGCAGGGATGCTCTCTTCCCAACCTACGCCCATTAGATGCACACCTTGTATACCTTTTATTCGTCGAATAGCCTTGATTGTTTCTACCGCTATGAGAAGACCCTCTGCGCGCATGGCTTCCAACATCTCGTCATCCTTAAGACCCTTGCCAGCATCTTCAAGCCGCAGGATAAGCTCCTCAGGAACATTGATTCCGGGAACATTGTTCTTCATGAAGGATGCTCTTTTTGGACCCTTCAAAGGTATGACCCCAGCAAGTACTCTTAATTCAAGATCTTTTGCTAGATCCATGAAGGCTTCTAATCCAGTAGTTTCAAAGATTGCTTGCGTCTGGAAGAATCTTGCTCCAGCATCTCGCTTCTTTTCTGCGCGCTGCACCTGAATCTCTAGTGGAGTAGCATTTGGATTGAAAGTTGATCCAAGGAAAAACTTGGGAATACCTTCTAATGGTTCATTAAGCAAGTTAGTACCGCTCATAAGGTGACTTGCCAATTTAAGTGCCTGAGTTGAATCTAGATCATATACAGTTTTTGCATAGGGGTGTGAGCCAAGAAGCACATCATCGCCAGTAATGAAAAGCACATTACGAACACCAAGTGCATATGCACCGTATAACTCACTCTCAATAGAGATACTATTCCTATCACGCGTCGTTAGATGCATTATAGGTTCGGCTCCAGCATCTAAAACAAATCGAGCACATGCTGTGCTGCTCATGGAAGGGATGCCGAGAGCGTTGTCAGCTATGTTGATTGCATCGCAATAGTCTGAAACTAGATGGGTTCGTTTCAGAACAATCGCCTTATCTGCTCCTCGAGGACAGCCAATCTCACATGTAACTACAAAACTTCCGGATTCTAATATCTGCATGAGTTTCGTTATCGACAGGATAGAATTCTCCCATATTTTGAATAATCAGAGCAAAACACTTGTCCCTTAATTGCTTTTGTCGAAATCAGTCAGAATCAATCATTGTTTGTTACATGTTTCTTTAATTGAATGAATCTAGGACTTCCAGAAGTGATTATCTGAGATTGGTTGTGTGTTCGCTGGATGAAAATGAATCATTTATCTCATGAAAGAAATGAGTGACTCTCTGAATTCGCAACTATTCTATGAAGGCTGGCGACCGGCAATAATCTGGATATTTTCTGCTCAGCTTCAAGACCAAGAAGAGCAACTACGTGAATAGAGTCCTCCGAATATGATTCAGATTCGACCACAGCAGCTTCATGTAACCAAGACAAGAGCGACATCCCTTCATCGCCATAAGGCAATGCAATAGCGTATCTCCAAAGATGAGGTAGTGCTTGTTCTATTGTTCTTAGAAGAACATCAAGATTCGTTTTGTTCTTAGCAGAAATGGGAATGATATATGATGAAATGCCCTCAAGAAGTTCTCTTTTTTGCTCTAACAACGACTCATCAATAAGGTCAATCTTATTCATTGCAGCGATGATTGGTATACCATTTGCGCCAATCTCGTTGAATGTATCGAGACATGCATGGATCTTCCTATTCATCTCTTTTAATGAATCCGAGGCATCCACAACCAGAATGATGATGTCAGCATCGCCTACTTCCATGAGAGTGGTATTAAAGGCCTTTAATAATGCAGGAGGAAGATCGCTGATGAATCCAACAGAGTCAGTGAGGACAATATGTCGTCCAGGCATGTTAAGCTCAGTTGCTTTTGTTGATAATGTTGTGAAGAGTTCATCTGCTATTTCAACATTGGATCCTGTAAGAGCGTCGTGAAGTGTGCTCTTTCCAGCATTTGTGTAGCCAGTTAACGCAATCTCTATAAATCCCTCATTTGTGCGCTTTTTCTTCATTAATGCCTGCGATTCAGATATTTTTTCGAGCTTATCTGATATCCCTGCGATTCTTCGTTTTAAATCTTGAATTCGAAGGTTCAGGAGATCCTCACCCGCACCGATCTGTTCAGCTACAGGACGATCTCCGGTATGCTCTTTCTGAAGCCTCATGCGAATCTGGTGTCTCTCAAAAGGTAACTCATAACTTAGCCGTGCTTGTTCTATCTGCAACTTTGCCTGCTGTGTTCTCGCATGTTTGTCAAAAATTTCGAGAATCACTTGATTACGGTCTCGAACCTCAATATCCCACAGCTCCATCAACCTAAAGATTTGACTTGATTTTAGGACAGGTGAAAAAAGGACAACATCAGGTTCATTGACTTCAATCCAAATCTTGATTTCCTCTGCCTTTCCACTTCTGATTCCATATTTCGCAGATGGAGCACTCACTACATCGAAGTTTCCGAGAACCTTGTATCCTGCTGTGATTGCAAGTGATTCAAACTCGCCGAGTAGATTGGGTTCATCATACTTTCTTCTTTGTACAAGAAGTGCAGAAGCATCGACCATTATGCATGAGATGAATATTTTCGTCTTAAAGAGTGTGATATGTTCGATGTCTAATTTTTCGAGACCTAGAGAAAGATTCTTGACTCTCCTTTCTAGTGACCAAAAGACATCCTATGGCGCAATTCGAAATCAGAGCACGGGAAGGACTAGCAAGACTAGGCAAATTACAAACCAAACACGGCGCAGTAAGAACTCCATTATTGATGCCAGTAATCCATCCTGGAAAGGCAATTATTCGAGCTAATGAGATGATTTCAGAATTTGGATTCCAGATGGTGATAACAAACTCATACATCATTAACTCACATGAAAAATTTAGAGAGATAGCACTAGCTAATGGTGTGCATGCACTTTTGGATATTGATTGTCCGATTATGACAGACTCTGGAACATTCCAGATGTATTTTCATGATCTTCCAAAGGAGGAGATAGATCCTATATCAATTGTAGAATTTCAGAAAGAAATTAGAACTGATATCGGCACAATACTTGATGTTTTTTCTGCTCCTGATGTTGGATATGAACAAGTGGAGAGAGACGTCGACCTGTCCCTTGAGCGAGCAAAGATGTCTGTAGGAATCAAGGGTGAAATGATGCTAGCAGGCACCATACAGGGAGGAATGTATACAAATCTTAGAGAGAAATCAGCACAGCAGATGGGAAAGCTGAATTTTGATGTGTATCCAATAGGTGGTGTGGTACCCTTTATGGAGATGTACAGATATACAGACATCGTAAGAATTATTCAAGCATGCAAGAAATATCTCCCACCAGATAGACCTGTCCACCTTTTCGGATGTGGCCATCCCATGCTTTTCGCTCAAGCCGCTCTTCTAGGTTGCGATCTATTTGACTCCGCTTCTTATGCGAAATTTGCAGAGTCAGGAAGGATGCTACTAACATCAGGGACTGTGCACTTGGAAGGACTTTCTGAATTGCCTTGTGAATGTCCTGTATGTAGTACAACAACAGCAGATGACTTGAAGGCACTTTCAAAGGATGAAAGAGATGCCGCGCTCATGCGCCATAATCTTTATGTCTCTGCAGCTGAGATTAGAAGAGTTAGACAAGCAATATCAGATAACAAACTATTCGAACTAACATCTCTTAGAGCAAGAAGTCACCCAGCTCTCCTTGAAGCTTTTGAAACGATGCTAGAAGAGATGAACCTATTATATCAACAGGACCCAATGGCAAAGACATCCTCAATCTTCTACACTGGACCAGAAACAGTAAATCGTCCTGAAATAGTGAGATTTCACAACAGAATAATGGATAGATATCCATATTGGGAAACAGATAATATACTCATCTTTCCGGATAGTGGAGGAAGGCCGTTTTCTGAGTCTGCAAGTACAATCATCGATTTTGTAAGAAAGAAACCTCCTCAGAATCTCATTGTCTTATTTCTAACACCGATGGGGGTTGTTCCATGGGAGCTTGAACATGTTCATCCTGCCCAGCAATGCATCTTTCCAAAAAAGGTCGATTCAAATACCTTGCAAATTGTTGAGAATAGACTCCTTGAATTTCTGAAAAGTATGAAGTTCAAGAAGATAATCTGGTTTAGTAGGGAGAGTCCAACTAATTCGATTCTTGCTCGGCTATCAGAAATGACTGACGTGATGGTCGCCTCCACTGCGTCTGAGGCACTCGAAAATGTTGAGAGTGCAGAAATTAAAGAAAATGACTGGATACAGAGAAAGCTAAGAGTAATACTCAGGTACCAATGGGGAGAAGAGGCGGCTGTTTTAGCAGATAAAGGAAACCTAACAGCCAAAATTTCAAAGTCCACTGGTAAGATTCGCTATGTGAGTCAGGATGGCCACATTCTTTTCACTATGGTTCCAACCAATGGTTTACTTACTCCAACATTTCAAGGCGGCATAGAACTTCTCAATTTAGGTATTGATAGCAGGTACATCGTTAGGATTGAAGATGAAGTTCGCGAGTTTGTAGCAAAGGGGAGATCTGCGTTAGCCAAGTTCGTTGTCACGGCAGATTCTAGACTCATAGCTGGAGAAGAGTGCCTTGTTGTGGACAGTGAAATGAATCTTCTTGGTGTAGGAAGAGCACTACTCTCAGGAGAGGAGATGCTTATCTTCAAGCGAGGTGTTGCTGTAAATATTCGGCACTCAAGAGACACCTAGGTTTCCGTACTGGCGTAAAGTGGATGACCAGGTATTTTTCTTAGTGCATCAACGCCACCCATAGGAAGCACCATCATTTGTGATGGAGGAGCATAGAGCTTCACGAGGGAGTTGGGCTCCAATTTAGCCTCAGGAGGTAATAATGATGTTGCAGATACTTCACCCACATTAAAGTGAACTTCGATATTGCTACCGACAAAAATGACTTGTTTTACAATGCCCGAAATTAAATTATCCTCCGAGCTTGTTGCATTATTATGAAGATCCTCAGGTCTAACAGCACAACGCACTGGCTCATTGATTTCGAATGGATAACCTGACAGTGGTGAGATTCCTTTGACTATCTGACCATCAGGGAGACGTACACTGAGCTTATCGCCTATAGCAGAAATCTCTCCGTCAAGAAACGTACACTTGCCAATGAAATCAGCCACAAACAGTGTTTGTGGGCTGTCATAAATCTCTCGAGGCGGCGCATATTGTTGGACATACCCCTCGTCCATAACTGCGACCATATCCGAGATACTCAAAGCTTCAATCTGGTCATGAGTGACATATACTGTAGTGATTCCAAGTTCGCTTTGGATTCGGAGTATCTCCTCACGCATCTCATGTCTTAATTTTGCATCTAGGTTAGACAATGGTTCGTCAAGAAGGAGAACATCAGGTTCAATGACCAGAGCTCTTGCAAGAGCCACACGTTGTTGCTGTCCACCAGACAATTGGTGTGGAGTACGCTCCCCAAGTCCACTCATTTGTACAAGTTCAAGTGAATCATGTACACGTTTGTGGATTGCGTTCTTAGTGTATCGCTGACCTTGAACGCGTTTAATTTTGAGACCATATGCAATGTTATCAAACACAGTCATGTGCGGCCATAATGCATAGGATTGGAAACACATACCAGTCTTTCGCTTGTTAGGAGGAAGATCGGTGACGTTACGATCATCAAAGAAAATCTCTCCTCGATCAGGTACATAAAAACCAGCAATCAAGCGCAAAAGTGTGGTCTTGCCGCACCCTGATGGTCCGAGAAGTGTTGATAGCTTGCCATCTTCCAGAACCATATTGACATCATCAGTAGCTATAACATCTCCGAAAGTCTTTCGCAAGTTTTTGAGCGTGATCGTTACCATTTCTTTATTCACCTAGATACCTGTCATAGCAGATGCTCTTGTCTTTAGAACCGCGTTCGTCAGGGTTATCACAATCATCTGTAAAGCCATCATTATAACACCAAGTGCAGCTGCCGGACCTGCCCCGAATATGGGAGGGAGACCCTGATTTACATCACGAATCCAGTACGTAAGAGGAGCTTCATTGTAATTTGCACCGCCAAGTAGTAGACTAGTGCTGACTTCACTCACACAGTAGACGAAGGATAAAAGTGCCCCAGCAAGCACACTTACACCAATTAACGGAACAACAATGCTACTGAATGTTTTATTCCGACTAGCACCCACATTGAGTGATGCCTCTTCTAAGGCGATTGGCGTTTGCTGCAATCCCGCATAGGCAGCCCTCACGGTAAATGGGAACTTCCGAACCATGTAGGACATTGTAATGATAAATGCAGGCGCACCCATCGGGAAGAATGGTGTGTTATAAAAGAGTGTGAAATATCCTGTAGCGATGACAATTCCTGGAAGGGCAATTGGCGATGTGACGAGCATATCGATAGCAGTTCGTCCAGGAATGTTACGTCTAGATATGATATAAGCGGCAGAAACACCTAGAAGAACAATTCCGAATGTGGCAACTCCTGCATATTTTAAGGTGTTAAGAATGGCATTCTGAATATCCTGATTCCACAAGATACCATAGTTCTCCAATGTTAATGGTGGAAAGAGAGCACTTGAACGATATTGAACCACGGATAACAAAACAACACTAATTTGCGGAATCAACGCAAAGAGCAGTACAGGAATGATAATCAAGTACATCAAGATCGTGGTCTTTCTGCGTAGAGTTCTTGTACGTGGATTCCACTGTCCACCCTTGCTACCTGAAGCATAGCTTCTAAGTGACGCATACTTTCGAATTGCAAAGAAACCACTAAGTGCAAAGACGAGGAGTATCATTCCTATCGCGGGGCCAAGCGGATCGATACTTCCGGATTCGCCCACAATACTATCATAGACTTGGAATGCTAGAACCTTCTGAGCTTGTAGGTCTTCAGCATAGACAATAGGAGTGCCCAAATCTTCTATGCTCAGAATAAAAGTGAGAATTGCACCAGCTTGAATTCCGGGCATTGCAAGAGGTAAGGTGACTGATCGAAATAGCCGAAAACCAGTTGCGCCTAGATTCTCAGCCTGTTCCTCTAAAGAGGGATCTATACTCATGAAGGATGAATATGCATTCAGATAGACAAGCGAAAACAGCGAAAATCCTTGAACAATGATGATTGCCATTAATCCGTGAAATTCGAATCTTGTCCATTCTAATCCAAAGACTCCAAAGATTGCATCTGCCCAGTTATTGAGAAATCCATTAGCATTAAGGAACCATTTGATACCTATTGCTCCAATGAATGGAGTTGATAGCATTGGAAATAGAAGAAGTGTTCGTAGAATCCCTTTTCCGGGGAACTCGTACCTTGCGATTATAAATGCAAAAGTTGTTCCAAGGATAACTGATATTATAGTCACTGCGACCGCAACATAGACAGAGTTCAGAATCACTCCAAGATCTATTCCCCAAATCTCAACATTGCCTGCTCCAGTAGGACGAATCCAATTGAAATTACTCGGTTGCCACTGCGGTACGTATGCAGGATTACTGAATAGTTGAATGATTAAGTCCAACGAAACACCAGATTCTGTAATAAAAGATCCCGTAACTACACTTGCTAGTGGGGCAATAAGGAACAAGCCGAAGACTACTATTATTGCTATTAGTTGAATCCAGCTCAGTCGGTCCATTTCATGCAATAGTTGTTCAGCAGCAGCTCGGAAACGAACAGTAAGAATTCTCGTATTCTGACCGGGACTTCTGAAAAAGCTATAGATTCGCTGAAGTTTATCGAAGAACCATCTAAAAAGTGAATAGAGCTTATTGAGAATCCAAAGGATACCACCCCATAAGGCAAAAAGAATCTGTATAGGGATGTCAGATAATGGAAAACCAGCTTCCTCAAGGTCCAAATCTTGTAACTCGATTTGTTCTTCTATGGTGCTCGTTTCCACAATAGACACATCCCTATACTCTTTAGGTCATTTATGCTGATAGAAATGCATTGAGATCGGCTAGTGTTGCTAAATACTGTGCATTTGCAGCTGCAGTCCAAGCAGTCTGCATATCATAGTAAAAGCCACTATCGTAAATCATGTCGTTATTGATTACTCTCGCGAAATCTACTGTGAATTGTCTCGATGTTGATTCATAGGTAGCATTCACAGGTGTCCCCATCATAATAGCCCATGTATTCAGTTGCTCCAGTGTAATGTGAGTGTCAAAATATGCAGTTACCAGAGCATCCCAACACAGTACTAGATTGTCGTGGGCATCATTGAAAACAGCCTCGAAGTAGGCTGTAAAAGCAGTGTTAATTTCGAGTGATAAAGTATCATTGAAATCAACACCAACATTCGACTTGGTTTGATTGAAGAACTCGTAAAGGTCTGCTTTGGTAAGTCCGACAGGGGTTTGGAATGCAGACTCCAGAACTGGCATTCGGTTGACACCTGGGGTGAACCAGACTGCTTGACCTTCAGCTGACAATACGTAGTCTAGGAAGGCTTCAGCGAGTGCCATCTTAGGAGTGTCTTTTACAATGGCAATAGGATCACCATTGACGATAGATTCATTCTCAGGTAAGATATACTCGCAGTCAGGATTATTGGCTTGTGTAGAGTAGCCGTAGAAGTCGATTGACATAGCAACTCCAACCTCCTGATTTTCAACAGCAGCTTGTGTTTCCACA
This sequence comes from Candidatus Thorarchaeota archaeon, assembly GCA_029858305.1. GTDB lineage: Archaea > Asgardarchaeota > Thorarchaeia > Thorarchaeales > Thorarchaeaceae > SMTZ1-45. Next base: position 33,907 of record JAOUFI010000011.1, on the reverse strand, counting down.
GAGCCCTGATATAGACGAGCACTCCCAGCCATTCTAGCAAGTGTTATCCAGCCATTGGTCCAGCCCATACCTTGAGTGATGATTTCGTAGATTCTAGTGTTTGATGTTGTCTTAGGAGCATTACCCATCGCAATGGTTGCTGTAGGCAAAAGACTACCCCATAGTGGCTGAGCAAGGTGTGTCCAGTTATTTGGTGTGGGTAGACTGTTTGCATCTAGGAATGCATGATTTACTGTAAATCCGAATGTTGAAATCGCTGCAGCTACCCAGACGACATCACTATTTGCATCCTCACGTTTCATATCCGCACCGGCAATCTCATCCGGAACTCTATCAAGTATTTCTAGCATTTTCGTGCTATTTAGAGCTTCTAGATTTCCATCACGCTGCATCTGATCGAATAATGTTGGACCGCCACCCCATAGGACATCGACTCCTCCAGCAGCAATTACATCATCCCAGAAACCACCATCCTGAGATTTCCAAACAATATCCGTGATATGATATTCAGCTGCAATATCCGAAGCTAGAAAAGCTGTTTCATAGGCAGTCATAATTGCTACGTCATGTCTTGTCAAAACAGTGAGAGTTTGACCAGGTTCGGTGCCTCCAAAAGGATTGAGGATTATGACGACTCCAGCAACTCCAACAATACCGATTATTGCAATAGCGACAATGATTTGTGTCATGTTTCTTCCGGTTTCAAATTCTCCCGTGGTCATCAGGATCACCTATATTGAATTGAACTTTGAATCAGCTCCCATAATATACATGGTGCCTTTTCAAATCTCTTGTTAATGTCCGCTAAGATTCGACAGACTTTTGGCGGATATTAAAGCTTTGTCACAGGAAAACCTTCTGATACGACATGTTGAAAGTGATTAAATTTATAGAAATTCTGATATCATTTGTCAAATATATAGATAATCTGTTAGATGGATAGTTGTATATATTAAAGCAAAAGATTGATTGATATTAATATTAAAACGAGCCTAAAAGTCTAAATACTCTACACCTAGGAAACTCATGTCTTCTCAATTGCATTCGTGCAATTGTATTGAAGGAGGATAAATTCAAGTTGAGAACAGATTTACGCATGCGGAAAATAACAACAATGTTAATCATTGCTGCTCTTTTCGCACCCTATTTCATCAGCGTCGGTATTGTTCCAACAAGGGCAGCGGCTGCACCTGACCTTATCACACCAACTATTGTTTTTGATATGAGTCATGGTCAGTACAAAGACACTATCTTTGCAGCTGAAGATGCTATGTTGGAAGCAAACCTGACAACGATGGGCTTTAATGTAATCTGGGCATGGGGTGGTATCAATGATACCATTCTTGAGGATGCTACAGGACTCGTTCTAGGTGCCATTTATGGAACCACAAACGGCTTTACAACTGCAGAAGTGACTGCTATTGACGATTGGTTCAATGCTGGTAATAAGTTCCTCTGGGTCGGATCAGACTCAGACTATGCTGGTTATGCCTACATTAACAATAATGCTTCAATGGTCCTTGAGGCTGTTGGCTCACATGTCTATCCTGAGGCATTATCAATCAGTGATGCCTACTCCAACTGCAACGCCTCATACCGAGTTGTTGCAAACGGTACAAGCACCGATCCATATGTAGCTGATATAGTAAAGGACGTGGATGCAGTACTCATGCATGGTCCAACCTCACTCTATGGAAGCACTACTGGTACACAGGGTACTGGTGTTGTTGCACTTGAGAACACAACCATCGAGAACGTCTACCCACTCGTTTACTACGGAGGATCAGCCACTATCACTGACTCTGACCTAGTACCACCATTGGCTCACAATGATGGTGAAGAAGGCAAGTTCGTTGCTGTATCCATTGAAGTAAATGCTGGAGATGATGAAACTGGTGTTATTGTTGTATCTGGTGCATCACCATACGGTGACTACCAACCAATGACAACAGCAGAATACTACACCGTTCCACTGAATGGTTACAACCTTGTCTACCAAGCATTTGATGTCGGAATGGAAATAGCCACAGGAGCCTTGATTGTCTTTGATATGGGTCATGGTCAATACAAAGACACCATCTTTGCAGCTGAGGATGCATTACTAGAAACCAATCTGAATGGTATGGGCTACCAAGTTGTTTGGGCATGGGGTGGTCTTAATGACACTCTACTTAAGCGTGCAAGAGGTCTCGTCATCGGTGCTATCTATGGCACTACAAATGGATTCACACCTGATGAGATTTCTGATGTTGCAGGGTGGTTTAACAAAGGAAACAAGTTCCTCTGGGTCGGATCAGACTCGGACTACGCTGGTTATGCCTACATTAACAACAATGCATCATTGATACTCGATGCTGTTGGTTCACATGTCTATCCAGAGGCATTATCAATCAGTGATGCCTACTCCAACTGCAACGCCTCATACCGAGTTGTTGCTAACGGTACGAGCACAAATCCATTTGTCGCAGATATCGTTGACGGAGTTGATGCAGTACTCATGCATGGTCCAACCTCACTCTATGGAAGTACTACTGGTTCAGTGGGTGAGGGTGTTGTTGCACTTGAGAACACAACCATCGAGAACGTCTACCCACTCGTTTACTACGGAGGATCAGCCACTATCACTGACTCTGACCTAGTACCACCATTGGCTCACCTTGATGGTGAAGAAGGCAAGTTCGTTGCTGTTACCCTGGAAATCAAAGCAGGTGAAGCAGGTACAGGTGTTATTGTTGTATCTGGTGCATCGCCATACGGTGATTACCAACCAATGACCACAACAGAATACTACACCGTTCCACTGACTGGCGACGACTTTGTATATCAGACATTCGAGTTTGGTATGGCATACGCAATGAACCCATGGGCTCCAACACAACCAGGTTTCACTATCGATCCTCTGCTCCTGATTGGAATCGCTGGCGTGGTTCTTGTTGTTATCATTCTTGTTGTAGTTCTAAAGAGAAGGTAGAGCAATCTACCTCCCCCTCTTTTTTTTTATTTCAATTCGATTTACAACTCGAATTCATATTGGAATTGATTTCTTAGATTTAACGTTCATTTGTAAGAAGACAGATTTATTACCGCAGCTACTCTAGCGACTCAATCCTGAAAGCCGGTGAGAGAATGCGAGATAGTGTAAGACTTGTACTTGTAGTCATATCAGTGATAATCCTAGCATCGCCAATGACGCTAGTTAGTAGACCAATCGCAACTACTTCTGAAGTAGCTCAGCAAGATGTGAACACTATTAGTCAGCTAGGATATACTATCCTTTTTGATGATGCCCATACAGCTTTGGGTAGCTCATCAATGACACCAGGAAATGCGTCATATCTAGCATGGATACTTGAAGAGTACGGATATGATTGTGAGATGAATTTCGACCAAGCACTCGATTCTGGTATTTTAAGTGGGGTAGATGCTCTAATCCTCATATTTCCCATGGTTGCACTGACTCCTGCAGAGGTCACAGCAGTTCACAACTTTGTGCAAGCAGGCGGCGACTTATTGCTGATTGGTACTGACAATTCACCAACTTGGCATTTTTCATCAGTCAATCTTAATGCCGTTTCGGAAACCTATGGTATCACTTTCAATATGGATAGTTGGCTAGGTATTGCACAAACTATGACACCACACCATCTAACCCAAGACGTAAGCTCTATCCACTCGAATTTAGATTACAAATTAAAAGGCTGTACTCTAGCCGTTGAAAGTCCTGCAACTACTGTCATCGAATTTCAGGGGAATCCCGTGGCTGCTGTTTCAGGAGCTGGGTCGGGTAAAGTCGCTGCGGTAGGATGCTTGGCATCATTTCTCCAATATAGATGGGCAACTACTTGGCAGGTGGAGAAAGACGATCTCTGGCAATTCTCATTGAATATCTTTGATTGGTTTGCAGGTATTGCACCCAGGCATGTGGAAGTCCCAGATATGGCAATTATCACTATTGGACCAGGGCCATCATTGTCTCCGGCAGAGCTAGACAACTATGATTCATTCACTGGTCTTATTCATGATCATACAACATATAGTGATGGTCAAGGAACTCCAATGGAAATGGTCTGGTCGGGCTACACAAGAGGACTAGATTTCATGGTAATATCAGATCATGTTTACGAAGATTCAACTCCTTCTGGAAAAGAAGGAATTGCAGGAGCTTTAGCTTGCCGAGAGATAACTGAAAGCAATGGACTTGACATAGAACTATTCATTGGGGCAGAGCTATCACATGGGCAACATTCCCTAGCATTTCCACTGACCACAAACATCTATGCATATACTCAGGCCGAGATGATTGCTGGAGCACATGCCCAGGGAGCCATGATCGCACTATGTCATCCGACGATTGGCGAGCAATATATGGATGCATACACAAAATGGGACACATATGGGTATGATGCAATTGAAGTAGATAACTCTGGATATACCCATGGCCTCTGGGATGAGGGGTTCACACGTCCGTTCTATGCGGCCAGCGATGATCATTCCCCAGAATTTGTTGGCAAGGTAGTAAACATTGTTTTTGTCGATACACCTTCTGGGCCAGATGGAAGACTTGCAGACACTGATGTTGTGGATGCCATCTTGAATAGACGTGTTGTCATTAGAGACTTTGTGAGCAATGTAATCTATGGACAAAAAGTATGGGTTGACAGATACCTTGAGCTCATGGTGGATGCAGAAACAGAGATTGCTAATGCCAAAGACGCTATCGAATTGGTTTCTGTATCAGATAACCAGACTCTGTTGGCAGATTTGTACCTTAGGGACGCTGAAATCGCAATAAGCCGGGCAAACCCAACAAGAGCTATGAGAGCTGCATTAGATGCACAAACAGCTGATGCTCTTGGACTGACTCTGGAGATTACTAGTCCAGTACCACGCATTCTTGATCCATTAGATAACTATACTCTATCACTTAATATTACGAATAATATAGGTCAAGGATTGGAATTCAATACAACGGTCTTTAGGATGCTAGAAGTCACAATTGACACTGTTAATGAGATGGTCACAATACCTTCAGGATCTTCAATTCTTCTGAATAAAAGCATACAATGCGGTGATCTAGGATATGTTCTTACAGCTTTCAATCTTCATAATTTCAATTCAACCGTTTCCATCAAATCGACGCTCTTTGGTGTGGGAGGATTGATATATGCAGGTTGGTTATCATCCGAGATTGCCGTAGGCTATACCGGGACAAATGTAACTGGGATGTTTCCAATCAATAGAGGGGACTTCCGATACTTCACCTCTGGAACACTTTTCTTCAATGCTGGTGATGGGTGGCAGAACACATCAATGGTTTTCAAGACTGTCACAATCGAAGCAACTGTTGGGCCCTACCTGAAGGGTACGGTCGTATCATGGTACGGTGTGGTATATGATATGTTTGGAGGCCGGTTCGAGATAGGTGGAAATTCATTCATGATAACTACGGACCCACTCGAACCTGTAACTACCACAACTACCGACCAAGGTGAACCTTTTGTCATCGATCCTCTGTTACTAGTTGGAATAGGCGGAGTGGCTGCTGTGGCAATTGTAATCGCAGTCATATTTATGAAGAAGAAGAGCGTGTAAAAAGCAAAGAAGAGCAGGGTGAATGAGAGTTGGGTTGACAATCTGCACTCATTGACACTCTGCTTCCTTTGCTAATTCAGATTTCTCATTCTAACTTGGAAAAAAAGAAAACTTGTTCGATTTCGCATCAACACTGTTGGAAAATCGGTGTCGCAAATCTTCTTATGCGTTGAACATTAGTTAACTACAGATTCATGAGACATCGGTGGGGTTATGGATGTCTTTAGGTATGCAATCGGATGAACTTGATAGAGAGATTGAGATAGCGATAGTAAGGTCTTTTGGTTGGTCGATAATTGATTTTGAAGCCGTTCTATATCAGAAATTCTTAGTACTATCAGCAGCCACATCTTTGATGACAGAAGATATGTTTCGAAAGCATTTGAAAAACATGCAGGCGAAGGGGTATGTTGTCCCAGTGGAATTCCAAGGGAAGAGAGCTTGGAAACGGCTAGTAATCGAAACGGACATTGATGAGCCAGCCATGACACCTGAAGAGGTCAAAGAATTCCTGGAGCAAGCAAGGGAAAAGATGTCAGAGAAAAAGGATCGAAGCCGGTCGAAGGGTGAAAAAGTAGTCAGTGAATCCAAAGCTCTCGCAGAGAGTGTTATCAAATCTCTAGAGAAGGGTATATCGGAACGAAAACAAAAGAAGAGAAGAATTGGAGAGCCAACACTCATAGAGCATATTGAAGCAATGCATAGGGCACTGGCTGATTCAAGAGATGACTTCTTAGACTACATTCGCAAGCAATTTCCAAATGTCTACAAAGACATGGAGAGAATCCTCGAAAATAAGGGAGAAGAGGCGCTCCTCTTAAGTCTGAGAGTGATTGAATCGGGTTATCGAGCGTATCCGCCTCAGTAGTCTCTCTTTACTAAGAATTCGGACATATCAAGTAGAAAACGCTTATACGGTTCTTTGAATGGAGGATTTGCCTTATCAAGAGCCGCCTGTCCCTCATGAAGAAGACGACTCATTATCTTTTCTGCGGACTCAAGGGCACCAGCCTCGCGAAATGTTGCACGAACCTTCTCGACTTCTTCGTCTGTAATCTTATCGCTACCGAGTAACTCGTTCAAGATCTTCTTTTGTTTAGCCGTACCTAATCGCAATGCTTCGATTACAAGCATGGTCTTTTTGCCTTCACGAATATCGCCATCCGATGCTTTCCCTGTGACTGATTCATCTCCAAAAGAGCCCAGAATATCATCTTGTATTTGAAATGCTTGACCAATCTTTACTCCATATTCACTAAGAGCCCTCATCTGAGATTCAGATCCTCTCGCCATAGATCCACCAATCAATAAAGACTTCTCAAGGAGAACAGCTGTTTTCATCCTGATCATCTCAAGGTACATCTCAGGAGTGGCCTTTCGATCCTTGACCATTGTCATCTCGAGGAGGACACCTTCTACAAGCTCACTGAAACTCTTCTGATAGTTTACTAGGCAGGCTATTCCAATATCCGAATCTAGCTTTGATTCTGTTATCGCCACAGAGCCTAGATTCATTAACGTGTCACCCCCAAGAATGGCAGCAGTCATTCCAAAATGGCTTGCCTTCTCTAGATTAGGAGAAACACTCTTCTTGTACCATTCTCGATATCGGGCATGAAAAGTTGGGCCGCCTCGGCGAGTTTCATCATGATCAATCAGGTCATCATGAAGAAGAGATGCATTGTGTAGAATTTCAACAGAACAGGCAGTTCTGTAATAACTCTCTGGAGGAAGGTCACCGCCAATAGCCTTGTATGCAATAACAACTGCGATAGGTCTAAATCGCTTGCCACCTCTCATCATGTACTCCTTGATGTAGGTATAATATTGAACATGAGATGGTCCAAGTTTCTTTGCGTTCTCAATTCTTGAGTCAAGAAAGTCCTCAAGAGCTCTATTCACAGCTGCAATCTCTGTTTTGATAATCTCTTCAAATGACAAGTAAATACCTCTCCTGTAGCGATATATGGTGAGGCATAGACCTACCTTTTTAGCGTTTCTGAAATCGTCGATGAAATGTTCAAAGATTAACGAATCAAGGGTGATTGTTAGTAATGGACAATATTCCCATTGCGAATTGCAGTTATTGACCGACGATTTCAGTATTTGGAAATGCTATAGTGGGCATTACTCTTTTATCATGAATCTCGGGATTATTAGCAACCAGAACACTACCTTTTATTGATTCATACAGATTGCCCACCCAGAGTGCATATTTGATAGGATTGCCCAATTCACCATTTTCGATTATACGAGCATTCCTTATCTCATTTGAAAAGTTACCAGACATGGCATCCACAATTGGCCATGCGAAATGCTCAACATAGATACCTTGTTTTATCTCGCCAATGATATCATCAACAGATTTTGTCCCTGGTCTTACTTCCATTGTCGTTCCTGCACAGACCGCAGGTGAGGAAAATCTTCCAGCAAGTTCTCGAGCTGTTCTGCGGATTCCATTGCCTGTGGATTGCAATTCAAGCTGGTTGGCGTTGTAACTATCAAATATATATGATCGCAGGATACCATTCTCTAAAATTGTCGTTTTCTGAGTTGGAACACCTTCATCATCTACAATACTGCTGAGGAGACCTCTCTCAGAAAGACCATTATCGATGACTGTGATATTCTCGCTGGCGACTTTTTCTCCCATTTTATCTGACCAAGGACTGGACCTTTTATTCACATTTTCCCCGGATACAGCAAATCCAATTAGATTATAGACCATTTCTGTTCCTTCACTTGGCGCTAGAACAGCAACTGAGTCTTCCCATTTTTCTTTGAATGGTTTGGCCTTTAACATACTTAGCGCTTGCTCTTTCAACATTTGACCAAGACCATGATAATCTATAGAGTTGATTTCTCTGCTCCAGCATCGTTGAACCCCCTCACCCACACTACCATTATCTTCAGATTTAGCTGTGAAGAAACCAAATGCAATGGTTCCCTTTGAGCCCACATCAACTCCCAGTGAGTTTCGTATATGGAAAGTGGCTGAACTTGTTCGTAGAGAACCATTTGGTACTGTAACGTTGTCACAGGATGCCCCCTGGACTACTTCCATAGCCTTCTCCATCAAGATGGTACTATCTGCTGATGCTGTAGAACTGTCATGGAACCTGTCTGCTGAGTCAGACACCTTTTTCGGTTCGGGTAATGATACAAACTTCTCATCCTCATTATTCACTCTAGCAAGCGATATGGCTCGTTCGACAAGATCTTGAGGTTTTTCTTGAGCGAGTGTGGAACTAGAAAACCCAATCTTCTTGCCAATAATGTACTTTAATCCAAAACCAGTTTCAATCATCGACCCGCCAATCTTGGGAATATTATCATCGATATACGTACTTGCAGTCCTTACACGGATTGCATAGACTTCTGCCTGAGTTGCACCGCTTTTTTCAGATACTGACAGAATCTTATCAGCAATATCGGCAATGTTCATTCTATCCACCTCCAACTACCATCTCTGCTCGCATATGTGGACCTCCATGTGATACAGAGATGAAGTCTTCTTCGCCTTTTCCACAAGCTCCCCCACCTGAAAAATGAAGGGTGTCACCAACAGCATCCACGGTCTTTAGTATGTCTAGAACCTTTCCAGCGAGAGTCATACTACGAACAAGCTGTGTTAGCTCGCCATTCTTAATGATGTAGCCCTTGAGTGCAGAACATTGTACACCGCCACCTACTACATCTTCCATTCCAGACAAGGTCTTCAATACATACAGACCTTCCTTCGTTTCAGAGATTATTTCTTCATTCTTCCAGTCGCCAGAATCAAAGAATGTGTTCGTCATCCGAGCGAATACACGACGATTATAGTCTTGGGATCGCCCATTTCCTGTCGGTAACACGCCCATCAAGGATGCAGTTTCAAGAGTATGTAGATATCCTTCATATACTCCATTTTTAATGATTATAGTACGTGAAGAGGGAGTGCCTTCAGAATCAAAAGGTATTCTTCCTGAAACACCTTCTAAAGTGCCATCATCTACAAGTGTTACTTGATCGGTGCCGACTTGTACTCCGACCATGTCTGTGAGGAATGATCGTTTCTTGACCACCTCATCAGCCTCACTTGCATGACCGCATACTTCATGCGCGATGAGACCTGAAATATCACCATCTGAAATTACTGTCATAGATCCGGAGGGCGGTTTTTCAGCACTTAATAGCTCAATAGCACCCTTGGCACAATTTCCACCGAATTCTTCAGGATTGATTGACTTCAGCAATTCGTATCCTGCACTTCCCCCCTTGACCCCATAATCGAATTGCATGCGATTGCCTTCTCGGGCAACTGACTGTACAACCGATGTGATTCTAAGCTCATCCCATTCTAACTTAGACCCAACTGTGTTCACAAGTTGAAATACGATTTTGGAGTCGTTGTATACTGAGTTTGTATTGACAATGCGATCATCAATTTTTTGAGCTTTGTCTAGGGACATGACAAGCTCTAGTTTTTCATCTGTTGAAACTTTAGCGGGATCTAGTTGGCACTTCTGCCAAACTGTTTTCTCAATAGGTTGCACATCCGAAAGGTCAAGAGACTTCCTTGAGAAACGGGCATTAGCTTTTGCGCTCCTTACTGCCTCTGAAACCAAATTCTTGCAAACATTACTGGATAATGATTCAGATGTTGAGGACATTCCCCAGCATTCACCAACAAGTGCTCTTGCCACTGTTCCAGATTTCGTTGCTCTACCGAATCTTCGAATAATTCCATTGGTTACGTTAATTTGTGTAGAAGCATGAGATTCATGGCGAATATCAGCAAAAGACACATCTTTGTCACGAAGGCTTTCAATAGCCGTGGTCATTGTTTCTAGCATAGGGGCTCATTAAAAAATTGCGTTTGCTTGCTGAAATAAGTGTTTGGAGCAAAGCAGTTTTCCAGCTCAAACGGAATTCGATTGTTTAAATGAAAAGTTTTCCTTTGAAGATGACAACTCCAGTGCCGCTGACCTTGACTTGCTCGATTCCCTCTTTATCACCGCGCACCTCAACGAATATGAGTCCTGGACGACCTACATAGTGACCCTGTTCAATAACGATACTCGTTACCGGATAAGTCACTTCCATGAAACCATAGCGTATCAAATAGCTAGCTAGGCTTCCTGCCGCTGAACCTGATACGGGATCTTCGTAAACACCCAGCGCAGGTGCGAAATGGCGAACTTGAGCATCAGAGGTGGGTTCTCTTGTCTGTCTTGTGAAAACACTTAGTGATACATAGTCCGAATCCTTTTGAAGTTCTTTGAGTTTCTCCCAATCTGGCTTTATCCTATCAAGTGACCTCATGGTAGAAACAGGCAAAATCAGATGAGGTGTTCCAGTACTAACAGTCTGAATTGGATTTGGAGATTGAAAGTCAGCTAAAGAAAGACCAAGAGCAGCAAGATAATCCTTTGGATCATAGGTTTCTAAGAAACTCGGTTTTCTATGTGTGATTTGAATTTCGTGGCGACCAGCTGATTCATTCTTTACTATTTCAATATTTAAGATTCCGGCTTTTGTTTCTAAGCTAGTCATCGTGATGTCCTTTACAGCTTCAATCAAGCCTTCTCTAAGAAGAGCATGATAGGCTGAGATAGTAGGGTGACCTGAGAAGCCTATCTCAATTTTTGGTGTAAAATATCTGAACCGAAAGGAGGCGACCTCAGATTTCATAACAAAAACAGTTTCTCGCGTGTTCATCTCGCGAGCTATTTTGTATAGCATCTCATCATCTAATCGATCAGCACCCAAAACAACTGACGCAGGATTACCTCCGAAAGGCTTGTCTGTGAAGGCATCAACATGAAATATATCTAATTCACCACGAAGAGACATTGGGCATCAACTTAGTTGCACTGTCGGTCTGCATTAATTAACCATTGCATAGGGTTTCCCTAAAGCGTAGTCCATCGTCGGAGTATCCCAAAGTCATATAGCAGAATGCTCCAAGTATCAAATTATGCCTATTAACATAGTCCCATTTTTTTCATCCGTTTCCCCCGAGGGTCTCAGCAGAGAGGTCTTGAAGGAACTGGAACAGGAAACTGTGAATATACATACTACTACTAGCAAGATTACTCCAAGTGAGCCTACATACATTTTCATTGGCACTGGGGGTACTGAGAACGACGTATCAAAATTTCTTGAAACAGAGGACCTCAAACCACCGATCATATTACTCAGTTATGATGAACGAAATTCGCTTCCAGCTGCGATGGAGATACGCTCGTACCTACAGAGGAAAGGAATAGCTTCAAGAATTGTACACATGCCATTGCCACAGCTGTATGCACTACTAAGAAGATGGTCCAAATATTTAGGTATTTTAGAACAACTAAGAGAGAATAAACTGGGAGTTATTGGCGAACCATCATCTTGGTTGATTGCATCGTATGTGAATTCTCAAAGGGTAAAAGAGAGGTGGGGATTGGACATTGAAGATATTCAGATAGATGAACTGACAAAGCGGCTTCCTGAAAAAATTAGCAAGGAGTTTCTAGAGCATGTTGATACATTCAAGGCCAATGCTAATTGTCAAAGCGTTTCTGATAATGAAATCGAAAAAGCTGGAATTGTTGCACAGAGATTAGTAGAACTTGCCAAAAGTAAGAAATTGGCTGCGATGACAGTCCAGTGCTTTTCACTTCTGCAAGAAACTGGTATCTCAGGGTGTTACTCTCTTTCGCACCTTAATGACATGGAAGGTTTCGTGGCAGGCTGTGAGGGAGATATTCCAGCGACATTCACAATGCTTCTTGCAAGATTACTCACCGGTTCTCCAACATTCATGGCAAATGTTGCGAGTGTGAATCAAGAACTCAACACGGCGGTCTTTGCTCATTGCACAATATCCACAAGCATTACTGATGGCTATGAAATCACAAATCACTTTGAGACAGGAATGAGTATTGGTGTGCGTGGTAAATTGCCTCTTTCTGAGGTTACTATCCTGAAGGTGTTTGGAGAGGACTTGAGTGAATACTGGGTTTCTGGTGGTACCATTATTGATAATCTTGTTAACGAGAATGCATGCAGAACGCAAATCCGAGTGGCGATGGATGAACCTGTAGATTATTTCCTTGAAGAGTCTTTGGCCAATCACCACATCATTATTCCAGGTGATCATGTCCAAGAAATTATCGAATTCTTCGACTTTGTGAATAAAGAGTAGCAGAAGTACTGAATTGATAATCAAGAAAAAGGTGGCGAGGCAGGAGGATTATCGCTCTTCATTAAACTGGCGTACTGCCGCATAACACCAATATAGAATGATTATAACTCCGATACCGTAGAATACTCCACGGCTCAACCATAATTTTATGATAGTTACTCCCAAGTTTCCTGTCGTTTCATAAACTGCGTGAAGAAATGAAGGTGCATATGGTAAATATGGATAATCATTAGAAACATTATCTATAACAATTTGTACAACAATTTGATTGACAAACTCAAGTATGATAGTAAACAGAATCCACCCTATACCAAATACCAACAGACGTAGTCGTGGAATCCTAATTGCTCTCATTCCAGCTAGACTCACCCTCATAGAAACTTTACACTATTTGGATTACGGATAGAAACGATATTAGTTTACTTGTGTAGAAGAATCAGAAAATGAATCAAGATGATCAGGCTTACCTCCAATCACTAGACATCTTAGTAAAAGGTGGCGAGCATGCGGGAAATCGTGGTAGGAGGGGGGAGTTTCGTAATTGAGGGCATGTAACGAAAAACTAGCCCACACACTCGCCTATGCTTCTTGTATAGAGGGTTGTCGTGCCCATGACCCTCCGTACATTAGTCATAAAACGAGGTGGCTTATTAAACTTTCCTTATGTGTAGGAATTCTCTTTGGCTGTTTATAAAATGTTTAAGTTTCTAGGTATATGAAACAAATCTGCTTATAGAAGGTGAAATAATAGTGAAAAATCGACATAGAAGGCATTTCAGACAGGATAATATCTATGGCCGAATTTCCTATTCTTTCATCTTATTAATCTGAAACTAAAGAGTGCCTGTAAAATATAACCACACTATAACTAGAGATTAGATACTTGAGAGGTGTAAAAACAGGTAGAAAAACTAAATCGAATTGTCTACTTGTTCGAGAATTAGGCTCATTAACCAAAGAAGCTGTGAGATTAACCAAATTGGTTTTACTAGAGAAGAGTAGGAAAGAAACGAAATGCAAGAGTTGGAAAGCCCCATCATTGGCGCACAAGGCTTCGTTGGAGTCGCTCTTGTCATCATACTCCTTACCTGGGTTTTATACAAGGAAGAATGGTATTCAAGAAGGAGAGGAAGCTATACTACTTCATACTGTCTCACTTTTTTCATTGGTCTTATGCTAAGTTTTTTCATAGTAGCATTTCCAGGATTGTATGCAGCCTTCACGCTTATTGACCAAATCGCATATGTGATTTCAATTCTATCTCTTTCAATATATCTTGTTTTTCTCATTCGGGATATAAAAAGAGAACTCAAAATGTAGAATCATGTGCTGAAGATATTCTTCCCAGAAACTGATGTAAATTAAGCGGTTTCAATCAGGATTCAAAAAGGAGATGAGGTGTGAGGCTCTTGAAATAGACACCACACACCACTAAGCAAATTTCTACTGGCCACTTTTATATGGTTTGCTAATACTGTCCTCTTCTACCTGAGTTGGTTTGTGACCCTTTCGCCACTCCTCGATAGGCTTTGAGAATTTCTCCTCCACACGTGATCTGTGAATTGTATTCATTGTGCAGAATGGGATGATTCTACCATCAGGTACTGCGTAATTTACATCACAGTGCTGGATACGTTCAAGATCGAAATTGTAGGGATCCTGGAAGTGCATCATTCCTAGCATGATGACACGACGCATAAACTGAGCAAGAGAATCGTAGTCACCACGGTTGAGGAACGCACTGAGGAGGTCCTTTAGAATACCCTTCTTCTTGATATGTCTGGCACCTGCAGCTAGCTTTGCTTTTGCACGTGCACCTGCTGCTGTCTTCTGATCAGCGTATAGATTGGCAATCTCTTCAAGGAGCACGAGAAACTTGTCAACATCAATGACTTCGGTAATTGGTTTGTAGCTGCCATCCTCGTCGATGAAGATGAACGTAGACATTCCACATGCAAAGTGTGAGCTGAGTTCCAGTTCAGGACCACCCTTGATTAGACCAAGTGCTCGACCTACTGGCATCATTGATGGAACAGGATACCACTCACTGGCTGGTATCTTTCCTCCCGTCTGCTTTTCGATGAGATGAATAGCATCAGGAATAGTGATTCTCATCTCATGACGAGCCTTATGGTCAATACGACCAGTAATACTCACTGGTTGGAAATTCACACATCGGATGACATCGCGGTTGTCTACTGCAAATTGGATAATATCCCCAAGTTGGTCGTCATTGACACCACGTACTACTGTGGGTACTAAAACAAGAGATTCCATTCCGACTTCTCGAGCATTTTGAATGGCTTGTTTCTTTAATGGTAGGAGATCAGTTCCACGTGCAGCAAGATACGGTGCGGAAGTTACACCATCAAATTGCATGTAGATAGTAGATAGACCAGCATCGCGTAACTCTTGCAGGTATTCTTTGCTCTTTCCGATTCGAATCACATTACTAGCAATCTGAACATGTCTGAAGCCTAGTTGCTTTGCCCATTTGATATACTGAGGTAGATTCTTACTTACTGTAGGTTCACCACCTGCAAACTGGACTGCAGGAGCTGGAACAGGTAAGTTACTTCGAAGGTTTTTGAGCATGTCAAAGACCTCTTGTGGATCGGGTTCATAGACCGTACCGCCTTCAGCTGCAACTGCAAAGCAAATTGGACATCGGAGGTTACATCGGTTGGTCACATCCACCAAGGCTAAAGCTGTATGTGACTTGTGTTCTGGACATTGGCCACAGTCCTCAGGACAGCCTTTCACGGTTTCGGTTCGTGGATTATCTAAACCTACAGATTTGTACCACCAAGTCTGTGCTTTTCGAAATAGATCTACATCGCCCCAATAAACATCAATAAACTCCCCGTGCTTCTCACAAGTCTTTTTGTACATGACCTTGCCGTTATCTTCATACAGTGTTGCATCAATGACATGAACTTCGTCATCAGAAAGGAAACACTCAGGACAGATAGACTGAGTTGTATAGGGGAGCTCCTTTACTGGATACCTCTCGACACGGTACCTAGAGATATCACCATCATCATGTCGGACTGGTGATTCTGGTACCGGTTTAATATCATCTGTAGCCATGTTTGTTAGCTCCATAATCTAAATATTACCACCACTAAGCAGGGTGGTATCTAATGAATGATGACGCGGAATAGAGAATATAACCTTTGTCAGATGTTTCAGAGTATGTAGAGTGAGCTAGATTGTATCAAGATCGGATTCCTGAGTGAGAACATACCCCTGCTTGAATCCTCCTCGATATAGCTTCTTCGTTTCACGTTGGAGATCTAGCATCGCTCTATCAGCCTTACGAAGTTCAAGAAGAGCATCAACAGCCTCAAGAATATCCACAATTTCCTCGGAGTCCCCTGATTCGAGTAGCTCTTGAGCCTCCTCAACAATCTTCGCTCGGAGGAAGTTATCCAACTCGCTAGACCTGACAGTACGAACTTCGGGATTAAGCCCCTTTTCTTTGAGAATATCAGGAATCTTATCTCGTACTAGCTTCTCTACCACTTCTACTCCTCCAAGGATGGCTTCACCTCAATGCTAACGCGGCCTCGACTTGAAACTTGGCTACTGATAAGAATGAATCAACTGCAGCCCGGACAATACCAGGAATCTCTGTTGTCCAAGGAGCCACATCATCACGCAGTGTAGATTCAGTCATAGAAATAAATGGCAAGAATCTTGTCGTTAATGCATCGTCAAATGAAATTGTACCTAACCACTGACCGTCTTGAATCAATTCATATGTAGGAAGGAACTTCTTCATCGAGTCCGGCACGATAGCGTTCCAAAATATGGACACACCATTGAACTGCCCGGGTTTTCCAAGACCAATAGTGTATGTATCAAGTGTAGCTGTTGCAGTGACAAGATTGTAGAGAATTCCTATTCTGCAATTGAGACATTGATTGAACTCTAGACCATCGCCATTTGGCTTCACGTAAGCAATCCCATTTTTTTCAATATTATCATCGTTACAGTGAACACAAAGGTTCATACCCCAGCGGACTTCGATATGATTACTTAACGGACCTTTCATGAATCTTGAAACAGCACCCTCAAACGCGGATTTCACCTCATCTGGCCCTTCAGAGTCCATCTTGTTTCGGATTGCTTGCCACACCTCTAGTAAATCTTGCCATAGAACTTGGAGAACCATATCAGCTAATTTGTCGAGTGATCTTTCTTCAAGAGAGCTCATTCAAAACACCTCAATTTGATATCCACTAGACAACCTATCGAAGGGACCAATTAAATCTTGGTTGGGCCTATAGGGTGGTCAAATTTGTCTAGCCTAAGATTTTTAACTAAGTCTAAGATGAAAATCCAGAGAGCCCGTACAGGTGAGAAAGGATGGATTGCCAAATCGACTAGGCATGTAGAGCAAACACCTAGTCAGAACCATGAAAGGTTCTCATCTGATGATGGGGGCAGAAAATCACTTTCTGATTATAACACTACCAAACATCCTGAGAGGACATTAAGATGAACCTACTGTCGAAACGATACGAACCACTTGCCCTAGAGGAAGAGATTCTGGATTTCTGGAAGAAGCAAAAAATCTACGATAAAACACTCGAGTTCAGGAGCAAGGGTCCAAGATGGAATTTCCTTGAGGGACCCCCAACAACAAACGGATTCATGCACGTAGGGCACGCACGTGGACGAGCTATGAAAGACGCTCAACTTAGGTACATGACTATGCGCGGATATAATGTCTGGCGACGTGGTGGGTGGGACATGCAAGGCCTACCAGTTGAGCTTGAAGTTGAAAAGAACGAAGGAATTGCAGAGAAGGGACTTATTGAATCAGATGTTGGAATGGACGTATTTGTTCAGAAATGCAAAGAGCTAGTTGATTTCTATCTAGAAAGATGGGTTAATGATTCAATTCGACTAGGACTATGGCTAGATTATCCATCTGCCTACCAGACTAGAAAAGATGACTATATTGAGCATGTTTGGCACTTCCTGAAGCTTGCTAATGAGAACGGTCTCTTGGGCAGAGGATATAGGGTCAATCCGATCTGCCCTCGCTGCGTCACTGCTCTTTCAGGTCATGAGGTTTCTCAGGGATATATGGTTAAAACGGACCCATCCATATACGTCAAATTCAAACTTGTAGGAAAGGAGAATGAGTATCTAGTTATCTGGACTACAACTCCGTTCACATTAATCTCGAATGAGATGGTTTCAGTACATCCAAAATACAAGTATGTCAAAGTCAAGGTTGATGGAGAATCTTGGTGGCTTGTTGAGGATTTAGTAGTGGAAGTGATGCATAAGGCAAAGAAGGAGTCATATGAAATAGTTGAGTCACTACCTGGCAAGAAAATGCTAGGATGGAAATACGAACATCCATTCAAAGAGGAAGTCCCATTCCATCAAGTGCATAATGAGAAGTATATGCATGCAGTTGTGACAGGCACGCATGTAACTGTAGAAGATGGCACAGGGCTGGTGCACACAGCTCCGGGATTTGGACCTGACGACTTCAATGTGGGACGAGAATTCGATGTACCAGTCTTGGCACCTGTGAATAACACAGGTAAATTCACTTCAGAAGTACCCATGTTTGAAGGTAGGCTTGTCTTTGATACAAATCCCGAGGTGCCAAGGTTGCTTGAGAAAAAAGGTCTGCTTGTGCACGAAGAAACCTTGGATCACGAGTATCCGCATTGTTGGCGATGTGACACACCCCTCATCTATCTTGCAGATAAGTCACAATGGTTCCTTAGGATGACAGGAGTACGAGAGAGATTAGTAGATGAGAATACTAAGGTCGAATGGACACCAGAGTGGGCAGGGACTGGCCGTTTTGGAGATTGGGTAGCGAATGCAGATGACTGGTGCATCTCAAGATCTAGAGTATGGGGATCACCACTTCCAGTATGGGTTTGCGATGATTGTAAAGAAGAGATTGTCATAGGTTCTAGAAAGGAACTGAAAGAGCATGCAATCAAGTTTCCAGATGAATTCGAGATGCATCGACCTTGGGTTGATGAAGTCGTACTCCTATGTGAGAAATGCGGTGGGGAAATGCATCGTGAACAATTCGTCACTGATTGCTGGCTTGATTCTGGAATTGCACATACGGCAAGTGTGGACTACCTTAAAGATCCATCATTGTTTAATCAACTCTTTCCATTTGATTTTATCACTGAGGCAGTTGACCAATCAAGGGGCTGGTTCTACAGTTTACTCTATACCTCAGTCGTGATGCATGACAAGGCTCCCTTCAAGGCCTGTGTGAGTCAAGAGCATGTGCTAGATGCAGAAGGAGGAAAAATGAGTAAATCAAGAGGGAATGTTGTGTGGGCGGAGGATGCGCTTGCAGACATAGGAGCAGATCCATTCAGAGTCTTTGTGCTAACGCGGTCAGCCTCGTGGTCCCGAATGAACTATGACAAAAAGGAAATAGATCTCACTCGAAAGAAGCTAGATGTCTTATGGAATGTAGTCCTCTTCACTGAAACTTACATGGACTTGGATAATTTCAAGTTCGACGAGAAGAGGATGATGAAGACTCTTCCAAAGGCGAATCTTGAGGATAAATGGCTTCTATCTAGACTACAGACTGTCATAAAGGAGTATCACGAGCAGATGGGCAAATATCTCTGGCACCAGGCTGGACGTGTTCTTCTTGAATTCATATCGGAGGATTTGAGTAGAGTATACCTACCGTTGGTTAAGAAACGAGTGTGGCTAGATAGCGAAGATCCAAAGAAAGTGATGGCGTACGATGTCATCTACTATACACTACAGACCTTTCTAAGAGCACTCAATCCGTTCACACCATTTCTCTGCGAAAAACTTCACAAAGACTTCTTAGTGAGGTTTGCTGAGGATCTACCAGAATCCATCAACCTCACAGATATGCCAATGAGTGTTGACAAGCTGATAGACCAAGAAATGGAGAAAACTTTCGAAGTTCTCCAAGAACTTCGAAGTGCATCAAGCCATGCGAGAAACAAGAAAGGAGTCAAGCTGAGACATCCTGTCGCAAAAGTCGTTCTTATTGCAGAGGATGAGGAAACCAGTAAGAGAGCTGAGAGCCTGAGGGACCTTTTACTCGATGATCTCAACACGCGAGACTTTGAAGTTCAACGAACAGATGTTATGGCTGAATTCACTCGACTATCAATTAAGCCAAACTACAAAGCTCTTGGTCCGAGGTACAAGGACATGATGAAGCAACTGGTATTGAAACTTCAGGAGGTTGACGCTGTTAAGCTCCGTAGAGATCTCGAGAGAGGGAAAGCAGAAGTCGTGGTTGCCGGAAAGAAACTCAAGTTGGTTGATGGAGATGTAGAGTTTGAGGAAAGTCTACCGGACCATCTTAGCTTTGCGGAGAGTAAAATAGGAAAGCTCTATGTCGATGTGACAAGAACCAAGGAACTCGAAGCTGAGGGTCTTGTACGAGATGTGACTAGACGAGTTCAAGTCATGCGAAAGGAACTTGATCTCAAAGTCGAACAGTCAATAGACTTAGTTCTTTACTTCTCTGACGAAGAGGCCGTCGAACTTGCGGAGATGTTCAAGGTTCATCTTACTAACGAAACGCGAGCTCAGACGATGGAACTAGTTGGTCCTAAGAAGCAACCAACATGGAAGAAATACTCCTATGTTAAGGAATGGGAGATAGACGATCTAACGTTGAAGGTTGGAATGAGTCCTTTGTAACAACTTACACAGGACTCTTTTCTCTTGTTAGTACCTCAATCATCGTGTGAAACGCATTGGCATTCTCTCTCAAAGAAGAGAGTGATACCCATTCGTTTGGACCATGTGTATTGTCCCCTTGGGGTCCAAAATCAAAGAGCTCAGCACCTTGTTCTGCAAAATATCGAGAGTCCGAACCACCAAATCCTTCAATAACGCTGTAGAAAATGCCTTCTTTCTCAAGAGCCCATCTCATCGCACGGATCAATCGTGAATTAGGATCAACATCAACAAAACCTGCACCGCTATTCACCCTTAATGAGAACAAGTCTAGTTTCCCGCTCACAGCCTCTTGAATCGAATGTTCAACAGCGTCGTTATCATTTGTCATCGCTCTAATATCACAATATAATGTCCAAAGGTTGCCTTCTTTGGATAAGAGATTGGGATTGATTATCTTTCCTTTATCAGAATGTCTTGTAGGGAAAGCCGCTTGTGAAATAGATAAGATACTCCTCATGAGATTTGTTAAGGCAATGTCATAAGAGCTTTCGATACCAGAGGCATGAGGATGAATAACATCAAGTTCTACCCAGTCAGGAACAACATTAGACTTGACAAATGCGCCACGGATATCTTTTACAACGGCCTGTGGATGCATATCCAGATACTTCGACGCAGTTAACATAGCGTGACGGTCTACACCAGGTCTTAGATACGCACTATGTCTTGTGTCTGAACCATAGGTTTCAGTGGTGAACCGAACAGTTTCGGCTTTGCCCTTAATTTTAGATATCTCCTCTTTAACCTTGATAAAAGTAGGGAGGGCGTTTCGTCGTCTATGGATGATTTGTTGATGGATGCCATCAGCAATTACTACAAAATCAGGGAAGAGACCTTGTTTAATCAGCCAATTCTTGAGGAACTCAGCACCATTGCGACCCCCGATCTCCTCATCGCCTGATGCCGCAAACATTGCTGTACATGGAAGATCTGTTTCTGCAAGTCTTTCTGCAAGAAGAAGTAGGGAAACGATATTCCCTTTGTCATCGCATGTTCCACGTCCATATGCAATGTCACCATCAATTTTCAATGACAGAGGATCGCTCTTCCAACCATCACCATAAGGAACTACATCGAAATGTGCAAGGAAGAGTATTTTGGACCCACCTTGACCTCTTCTACCAAAGGCTGTGTAATAACCATCAGATTCCAATAACTCAGTCCGATAACCAAAATCGTTGAGGAGGCTGATGATGTATTCAGGACATTCTTTGCCGGGTTTCTTATTCGGTCCATCGTTTCGCGTATCAAATGAAATAAGCTTTGTAAGAACTTCAACTGGGTCAATTGTCATGATTGTTCAGCAAAACAAGATGACCTCGTTGGTCAAAAGTCTATCCAATTGAGATGGTGAACAATGAAAAAAGAGAGATACCAGGAGATGTTCTCTGAACATCCCCTGTGATAGTAGATTGGTTCTATGTTCGCTTGTAGATCCATCTGTTCCAAGAACTCAAGCTTGGCATCTCTTCAGGCATCCTCTTTCTCTTTCGAATTTCGAGAATCATCTCTTCCTGTAAGTTGCCAGGTAGCTGATCAAAGCCACGGAACTGATAACCAAAGAAACTACGGCCCGCAGTTGCACTTCTGAACTCATCAGCAATACCAATGGTTTCTGCGGTAGGAAGTGTTCCCTTGACAGTGACAGTGTCTTCCTCGCCCTCAATGGTCACAATCTGTCCGCGGTGGCCTGTTAGAACCTTGATTACCTGACCCTGTGTATCAGTGGGAGTTTTGATATCTGTATTAAGCACAGGTTCATAGAGTCCAGGTCTTCCAGTTAGGAATCCCATGTTTAGACCGGCACTCACCATGGTTGCTACTTCGTTATATCCTGTATGTGCAGGGTCATTGTGCACAGTAGCATCAGTAAGTGTCACTTTCACACCCATTACAGGTTCATGTGCCAAGGGACCAGCATCGACAAACTCTCTGAATGTAGTCTGAAGGTATGAAAAAATACGTTCAAATCGTTGAACCCCACTCATTGCATCCACGAGCATGCACGATTCGTAGACATCCAGAATCTTTCGTGCTTCTTTTGCATCCCAATCAGCCTCATCTCTGAGAATCTGAGCTCGTTCTCTGTCGTTCATCTCAGCAGTAATCTTCTTCCTACGAATCAAGTCGACAGTCTTTTCATCAAGGGGCTCAAGGAACATTCGAATCTTATTATGTCCATTCGGAGACTTGGTGTGGAACTCTTCTCCACGTTCGGTCATCTTCTCACGGTACACGATGATAGGTTCTGAAACTTTGATAGGCACTTGCTCATGAATTCTTTTGGTCAAAATCTCAATCTGCAGTGGATCGATACCATCGAGACGATACTCCATTGATTCCTTATCGTGAACAAATCTTGCAGTAGGATCAGCCATAATCCACTTTGAAACAACTTCACCAAGTTTTGCTATATCCTGAGGATCAATAGGCTTGATACTTCGACTGACAACCGGCTCACATACATATTCGATTGCTTCGAAACCTTTCGTATCGGAACCAGGGTCCACGAATGACTCTCCACTTGGGCACATAAATCCAAATACGGAGAATAGATTACCAGCTGGAACCTCGTCCATATCAAGGATATCTGTAATCTCCTGAACACCCAGACGCTTTACTTTCGCATTCTGTCTCATGTTGACAAGACGAATTTCCTGCCCGGACCTGATTGTTCCTGAGAAAACACGACCTATGAGGGTCGGTCTCTTGCTTTTTGGATCGATAAATATCTTATTGATACTTCCAATGAGCGGACCATTACGGTCGCAATTCAAAAGAGCCTGTCCTGCAGGGCTATTCAAATCGCCGCTCCAAATACGTGGAATTTTGTATTTTTGAGCTTCTTTTGGATTTGGAAGATGTTTCACAATCATTTCAAGGAGCGCATCATCCAACGGAAGGTTTTCTCTCAGCCATTTCTCATTACCCTCATTATATTTTTCAAAAACGATGAGTGGCTTGATACCTTTCTTCTCTAGGGTTTTCATTGTGAAAGCCCAACCAGTCTTTGCGCTACCAATGGCCACACTTCCCTCTTGGAAACTAACTCTCCAATTAAGAGCATACTCCTTTGGAGCAACTTTCTTGATCAACTCGTTGACCTTGGAGATAATGATATCAATTCTCTCGTAGACCTTTGCAGGAGGTAGCTTGAGCTCGTTGATGAGTCGATCAACCTTGTTAATGAATAACACTGGCTTGCATGCTTCTGAGCCTACTGCAAGGCGAATATTTGTCTCAGTTTGGGTCATTACTCCCTCAAGAGCATCCACAAGAATTACTGCGCCATCACTAGCCCTAAGCGCCCTTGATACTTCACCAGTAAAGGACAGATGACCCGGTGTGTCTGATAGCTGAACAAGAAATTCCTCTCCTTCGATCTCAAAGTTCAATAGCACGACAGAAGTGAATATAGTGATTCCACGTTCTTGCTCTTCAGCATCACTATCAGTCATCAAAGCATGTCCCGTTGCAGCATCACTCATGAGACCTGCTCGGCGCATGAGATAGTCCGATGTGGTAGTCTTGCCGTGATCTATGTGCGCAGAGATTGAAATGATTCTCTTATGCTCAAAATCATCTGATAGGATAAGCCTCTTGATTGCATCTGGCTCCTTAATCTTGACCATGACGTTACACCATTCTAAATTCTGATTCCCCCGCGGGCATCGCACATCGATAGCCTATCCCCAACTCATGAATATGTCGCGAGAGAACTCGTCGGGGCACCGATGAAATCCTCACCAGTGGCTTGGCGAACTCCATTTTGGAGTCTTAAAAGGATTATGTCATGGAAACGATTTACTTTGTTGCGACAACAACCATTCTTTCAGAGGATGCAGAATATTGCATTCGCGGAAGAGTGTTTTGTCCATAGAACTCGACCTTTTTGAATCCAGCCTCTGTGAGCATTGCATGAATCTCGAGAGCAGTGTACATACGGATATCGTTGTTTGAGAGAGCATCCTCGTCCATCAACACGACACGGTCATCCACAGTATCTACAAAGACAGCAGGACGACCTCTTAGGACACCGGCAGGAGCATCCATTAGATGAGGCTCGCTCAGAAGATATCCTCCCTCGAGTTCCGTCCATGTCTTTTGAAATCGAGGTAAGTTATATGGATTCATGAGATCTAACAGAAGTTTTCCTCCTTTCTTCAACGCAACAAAAGTGTCTTTCAGAACTTTTGTGTTCACCTCATGATTAAAGAAACCAAAACTATGACTAAGCAATACTGCAGCATTGAACTGTTGGGTGAAAGACATAGCACGCATATCTCCAACTGAAAAGTCCACAGAAACGCCTGAATTTCGAGCGCTTTCCTTTGCTACCGCGATTAGTGTGTCGGAGATATCAAACGCGGTGACCTTGATTCCTTGCTTGGCAAACTCGATGGACTGATCTCCAGATCCGCAAGCAATATCCAAGATTTCATGATCCTTTTTAATACTCATGACACGTATACAGAAATCAACCACTAAACGGTCGTAATACTGAATTCCTTGTATTGCCCTCCGATGCTTGACTCTAAATATTTCAGCCCAAAAGTCATTCCAACCCAATTCAACGTGCTCCATAAAAGACACACTCTACTCTCTCAATTGCTTGACTCGGATAAGAAGATTGTCATGAAATAGAAGAAAAGGATGGAGAGGATTCGCCCCCGTATTCATCCGCCGGGAGGGGTCAGATTGGAATAGGTAACTCAAAATGAGCTTAAATGACGAACCATTCTCCGACTATCATCAGAAACAGCTTTACCTATAAATGTACTGTTATCAGCCTAAAGGCGCCTTTTTGCGAATATTTCGAAGATTGTAACTTTTTTTCGAACTTACCTTTACGTCCTATGGAAAACGGCCTTTTTTGATGATTTTTGCACCAGAGAAGCCAATTTCGCGTGCTCAGTAGAAGATGGTAGCCCCGCCAGGATTTGAACCTAGGTCAGGCGGGCCAGAACCGCCTATGCTTGACCACTACACCACGGGGCTAGATGTGCGGCAATGACCGCAACGGAGAACTACCTCAGCCGTTTTTCATCTTTTCGGTTCTTGAATCAAGTTCTGTGATACTGTTTTCGCCTTATTTATTAGAATGTACGTTTACTGTTGTGTGAAAACCTATGCCACTCTGGTCTAACTTATCGCACGAGAATTTTCCAGGCATCTCATCTAAAACAGAGGTTGCTGTAATGGTGACAGGTGCCCTTGAAGCACATGGCATGCATCTTCCACTATCAACGGATACAATTCTACCAACATATCTCGCTGAGAAAGTGGCGATGAGAACCAAGGCACTAGTACTGCCAACAATTCCGTTTGGAGACAGCTGGAGTTTCAACAACTTTGAAGGAACAATCTCAATTGCACCAAACGCTCTCATGGATTTCTACACTTCAGTAATGAAAGGCGTTTTCAAACATGGCTTCAGATATCTTGTAGTCCTGAACGGTCATGGTGGGAATATCCCAGTGCTGACATTAGCTGCCAAGGCGGCTACAGATAATGGACAGAGAGCTGTAATCATTGTTAATTGGTGGAAGGAGCTAGCTGAATCCGCGCGTAAGCTTGCGGAAGAAACACCAATGGGTCATGCTGCTGAAGATGAGACCTCAGAGGTAATGCACGTCCGTCCTGACCTTGTCAATATGGCAAAGGCAGAGGTCCACAGAGTGGTGACTAGATTCACGATCATCTCAGGCACATCAAGAGAGGAACTACTACCATCAGCAATGTATGGCGATCCTAGAAAAGCCACACCGGAAAAAGGGCGATTAATTATGGAGCAAGCAGAGGAAGAACTGATTAGCCTTGTCAATCAGCTTGAGAAGGGTGAACTCCCAATCACTAAGAGATAATTAGATTCCAACCTTGAAGATCAATGCGTCGCGCAACACTCTCTGAAACATTCTGAGTAGATTCTTGCCTTCAGTGGCAATTGTAGCAAAAACAGGATATCCCTCTAAATCCAACATCTGTACCATATAATCCACTGGAAGTGCATTTGGGAGGTCTCTTTTATTTAGAGAAACTATGATGGGAAGCATTGCCATTCGATCAGTACCAAGAGCAATTCGTAATTCTTGGATTGATGCAAGATTCTCATTCATTTGTTCTGGCGTTGAATCAGCCATGAAGATTAATCCATCACAATCGCGTAGTACTTTAATTCGACTGCCAGCATGTCGTCGCTGACCAGCTACGGTGAATACATCGAATACCATTCTTTCACTGGCAGACACTGGAACAAAATCGAAGAATGTGGTACGACCTAATTCATCAGATATCTCAACAAGCTTACCTTTTGCAAGAGATCGCACATTAGCAAAAAGCCACCGTAGTGCTGTCGTCTTGCCAGAGAGAGAGGGGCCATAGAATACGATCTTGATATGAACCCGTCCTTCTTCATCTCGTTTTAGGACTTTTCCAGGCACAATCTCAGCAGCTGTCTGTGGACTTATTTTAGCTCTCTTCGCAAAATCCTCAGTTTTTTCTCTATCAATTGTCACTTCCTCAGATGATGCAATAAGGCGGCCCATGGAAACACCTGCTGGAACTCGATCTTCCATCGTAGGAGGAGAAATAGAGGGTGTCGTTGTTGATGCCTCGGGGGAAAACTTAGGAGTGTCTTCGAATGTATCAATCTCACCCTTTGTAGATGGCTCTTCTTTTGTTGGCGTTTTTGAACGCCATCCAAACCTCCTGAATCTCGACAAACCTCTCTCCGAGTCTAACAAAATGCGATGATAGTCTTAAATCTTGGGGGGACTTCGTCCGCAGAGAACTTTATCAAGAAATAGCTCAATTCACGCTATGTTATGACAAACCTCATCGATACCAAGTTCATTTCTGATATGTGGCCTTCATTAAAGCAGATGACATATCTCAATAATGCTTCAACCGGCATTCAGCCTGTGCCAACAATCAATGCCATTAAGGAGTATCTAGATAATAGCGTAGAGGCAATCGGTAGCTTTCAGGATACATTGAATCTGTTCAAAGAGGTACGAACCAATCTTGCAAAGCTTCTTGGTGGAGACTACAGTCAATACGCCTTTGTACCGAGCACTAGTTCTGGAATCAATTCTTTCGGGCATAGTATTGAGTATCCTGCTGGCTCTAACATAGTTCTTTGCGACCTTGAGTTTCCTGCAAATTACATACCATGGCAAAATATCAGCAAGTTGTATGGACCTGAACTCAGAGTGGTCAAATCTACTGACGGTGCAGTTTCATTAGATGATTTTGCAGAAATGATAGATGAGAATACACGTGTTGTCGCTGTGAGTCAAATTCAATTTGGAAGTGGTTTTCGTATAGACCTAGAGTCATTGACTAAGATGACTCACGATAATGGTGCTTTATTGTTAGTAGATATAATTCAAGCCGCAGGATGTTTTGACACAGACCTATCAAAGCTGAAAGTCGATTTCGCTACAGGGCAAGCCGCGAAATGGTTGTTGGGTCCAATTGGCGCTGGTTTTGTGTACGTAAGTAATTCCATAATGGAGAAAGTGCAACCGCGATTTCTTGGTTGGTGGGGTGTTGAACAGCTCATGGAGTTTGGATACTTCGATAGAAAACCATTGAGTGATGCGAGAAAATTCCAAGTTGGATCCCCAGCAATGATGTCATATGTGGGATTCCTAGAGTCACTCAAGGTTCTGTTGCAAATCCCAAATCAGAACAGAGAGAAAGCAGCTCTGTCAGTCGCAGATTACCTTCGGAAACGCCTTTCCGAGATTGATATCCCATACTATGATTTTGGAAGGGATAACAACTCAGCAACTGTATCCTGCAAACCTCCAGATGTTGAGAAACTAAATGAGCTACTTATGAAAAACAGGATTTATTGTTCTGTTCGCAATGGCCGTTTACGAGTATCACCTCATTTCTACAATACATCTGCAGACGTGGATAGATTGTTAGACCATCTCAGGTGATTGTTATGTTTGACCAAATTAGCAAATCAGTATATTTCCTAGTAAGCCGATCCTTCGATTCAAATATCACCTTCATCAAATCGGATGATCACCATATTCTTGTCGATACAGGTACAGGTCTCTATGCATCAGCACTTGATAGAGAACTGCATGATGTGGGATCTTCTCTTTCATCCATAACTGACATTGTACTTACACACTCTCATATAGATCATATTGGGGGTGTCATCCCCATACTAGAAGCATGCTCACCCAAAATTCACCTTCATCGAGCGGAAGCTGAGCCAATAAACAAAGGCGATATGAGTAATACATTGGGAGATACCTTCGGGGCGGATTTACCTCCACTGAAAATAGAAAATATTCTGGATGAAGGATCCGTTCTCGATTTTGGAGGTGTGAAGATGTCTGTGTTCCACACACCAGGGCACTCCGAAGGTAGCATTGTACTAGAGATTGAAAATACAGGGATACTTCTGACAGGAGACACATTATTTCCAGGAGGTAGTTTTGGAAGAGTGGACTTCCCTACAGGTAATCCTGCAAAACTTGTAGAGTCATTGAAAAGAGTTTCAGAAATGGAGTTTGATGTTGGCCTTCCAGGACATATGAATGCAATGAAGTATAATGCGAAAAAATCTGCACTTACTTCCTATCAAATAGCGAAACAAATGTTTAGGTTGTAGAGAGTGTATCAACCAATTCTTTGACACCTAAATGTTGGATAGTTGGCGTCCCCTGGGGGTCTTCCAAATATTTGGCTTCAATTGCTTTGATTAGGGCATATACAACTTCATTCGATGGTGTTTCAATGCCTAGCTCTTTTCCAAGACGAATGATTTCCCCTGTAATTGCATCAATCTCTGTTCGTTTTCTTGCCATTATGTCTTGGAGCATAGAGTTGATGTTATTACCAGTCGCCTTTGCAGTTCCTAAAGCATAGCGCACAGGATCATCAGTTGTAAGTTCAATCCCCAGCGCCTTGACGACTTCTACGGCTTCTTTGACCAATTTAATCACGAGATCTCTTAGCTCAGGATTCTTGTAGACTGCACCATTAGTGAGTCCTGTCAACGCGCCTACAGGATTGATTCCACAATTCACCAATGTCTTTGTCCAGACCACGCCTTCAATATTCGTACTTGCACGAACATCAAACCCACACTCTTTGAACATCTTGGACATAAGCTCTACAAATTCGTAGTTTTCAGGAAATCTTGAGCCAATCTCTGTTAGTCCACAGCCTGTAGCTGTGACAACACCGGGTTCTGTACGAAGTGCTCCCATGCAGGTTGTGGCTCTCAACACTCGTGTTGAATTTACTGCATCTGCTACAAGCTCTTCAGTCCCTAGACCATTCTGAATGAGAAGGATGTAAGCACCTTTTTCAACGAGATGTTTAGCGGCAGTAATTGCAGGGATTGTATCATATGTTTTTGTTGTGAGAAGAATCAAATCTGCTTCTGAGACATCTGATACATCATCTACTGCATCAAGATGGAAGATATGTTCGCCCATAATACCACGAATAATGAGCCCATTAGAACGAATTGCGGCCACGTGAGGATTTCGTCCCACAAGAATGACTTCATTTCCTTCTATTCTACTAAGGAAAGCGCCATATAAACTACCAATGGATCCAGACCCCACAACAACGATTTTCATGATTTGTTCCTTCCGACTTTCTTCTTTTTACGGAGGACACTAACATCTCGTGATAGTTCCTCTAGTCTAGCCCTAATTAGATGTATTGATTTGCTAAGATTCTCATCGTTGTTATAATTTTCAACGATTTTTCTTAATTCATCAGTTGGTTTGCTTTTCATCTCAGAAGCATACCTAATCATCAAAGGCATTGCCCGAACAACATTATCCACAACTGTAACATCAGCAAAAACGGCAGTACGACTCATTGGATTAAGATCAATTGTGATAACTTTTTTTCC
Source organism: Candidatus Thorarchaeota archaeon (assembly GCA_029858305.1). Classification (GTDB taxonomy): domain Archaea; phylum Asgardarchaeota; class Thorarchaeia; order Thorarchaeales; family Thorarchaeaceae; genus SMTZ1-45. Next base: position 3,503 of record JAOUFI010000011.1, on the reverse strand, counting down.
AATGGCTTTCAAGGCTTCTGTTCGATCCCCGTCCTCTAATGGGACAACCACAACATCAGCTGCGCCAATTCCCTCAGAATCAACCTTGCGGCGGTTACTACTGAGCTCTGGAATTGTAGCAGACGGTCGATTATGTGTGCCAAGTACCTTCGAGGCTCCTGCAGATTTCAAGGCTTGAAGAATTGCATCCTCTCTCTCTCTTCGATAATAGAATAGATTAATCTCCAATGGGGCATTTGTGATTTTGGAGAGCTCGACTAACTCCTTCGGAACTAGTGAACATACATTTCCGTTAACACTTATCACAGGATGCTGAGCAAGTAATAATGAAGCGACAGCTACTTTGATTGCGTTTTCAGCTATCTCTGTTGTTTTTTCTCCTATGAGGTAATCAAAGGCCTCTCCACGACCATGAGCAAGAAGTCCTGCAGTAGCTACAATATTTTCAGAGTGACCTGCGATAATTTTGTCACGTATTTCCAACGAAATTCGTCGAGGATGGTCTGCGGGTATTTCAAGATTTACCATGAAACAAGCCTCCCACCCTTATCTGAAATCGATGTCAAAGTAACCTGATGAGGTTCCCAATATCTACAGAGAATATTGATGATGGATTCCGATTCGTGCTCATCACAAAAGCAGAATACTGAGTCACCAAGCATGACCATACTCGACTGAGTGAAACCAGAATCATCCAGCGTATGAAGAGCTTGAAGAACTCGCTTCGTTGCAAGTCCGATGGATTCTGTGAATATCCTAGAACATTTGATGAATGTCGCTAAATCCGGATTATCAATGATTCTCTCAATAAGCTGGTCACCAACATTATTGATTTTTTGACGGCTCTCAGGATTAGTTAGGACATCACGAGTTCGTAGCCCCGCAGCTCCTGCCAAGACCACGTGTTGAGATTGTTTATGGTTTATATGTTGAATCTTCCCAATTCCTGGACCACCAGGGCGAATTCGAATTTCAAGACCAGCTTTAGTTTGGGCTAGTACATCGCCAAGCCCAGTATGATTCACTATCTCGGCCTCATGAGCATAGCTAGCAGCTTTATCATAGTCCATTGAAGAATCTAGCAGATGGCCAAGAGCAAGTGCGGCACCAAGAGCTCCAGCGCCAGAGGCCCCATAGCCCGCTCCGGACGGAAGAGAGGATTCGTGAGTAATATTCACTTTGAATTTCCTCTCATAGTCCTCAGCCATTCTATGTACCACCATACTTGTTACTTGAGCGTCAATTTCCTCATTATTATAAATAGTAGTTATCTCTAGGAATTCATTCTCAGTCAAACTGACAGACGTGAGTGTGCCTATCTCAACAGAAAAGCCAGCTCCTCTGGATCCGCACATGAGCGCACTGGTCGCGTCATCGTGAATTCGGAAGAATCCAGTTATATGACCAGGAACAAAGGCACTTGCAACCCGAGGTATGCTCTTTCTGTTGTTCAAGTTGTCAGCCAAATCCCGATTGGTATAGTCGGGTATTAAAGCTTCTTCATATAAAAAAGAGTACGTATATACATGTATATACATAATATATGAATTCTAGGATGGGAAACTGACCTATTTCATTGGCACTAGACTCGTGTACTGTTTAACTCGTGGATCTGCAGATGGCGGAGCGGGATACGCCCAGCGTGCATCAATGTCCCGACCACTTAAGTCATACACGTTAAAGCTACCTGATGACCAAGTCAAGGGACTAAAACCAAGAAGAAGAGTCTGTGTACGCCAACTTGTCACTACAAGATGCTTGTTCATTCCTGCAGTTGGAACAACGAGAAAGACATTAGATAGCTCCATCAAGAGTGAGGTGCTAATTCGATAGAAGAAACTGTATGTCTTCCTGTGCTCCTCAGTGCCTTGCTCACGAAGATCATTTAGATATCGGATAATTGTACCATCATGAACTGATGGATCCATCACATCTGATAGGTCCTCAACATCCACGACCACGGCAGTTTCAAAGTAGTAGGCGAGGGGAAACTCGGTGATGTGGAAAATGATGAATTTGTCTCTTGTGATGCTTTGGTAGAGGTGCTGGAATATAGCTTGTTTCGAATAGAGTGCATTGACGTCGAGTGTTGCAGGACTGAAATTCTCGGACTCATCAGAAACAACTATGCGAAACATATCATCGAGCATATCACCGTCGTATCCAATTCTCACCATATAGTAAGGAAGCTCTGTAGAACCTTCCTCCATTCTTTTAGTTGAAACTAGATACTCATTGAAATCTCGCTGAAATGTATCGACCTCATTATCATTGTCGGTGACAAAGAGTGACTGCGTAGGTGTGTCAAGTGCGGATACTACCTTTTCATAGGCTTGGAACCGTGTCTTCTTCTCGGCCTGAAATCCTTTGAGGAGTGCTTCCATGTCGCGAGAAGTGTCAGCCAACTATTCCGCACCTACCGATAATTATGTCATTCAAATGTCCATTGTCTGTGTATCAACTAGGACCGCCGCAATCGATACTCAGGCTCATTCGCTTTGCCTCATATATTCTTTGCCCACCTGAGTTACTCTGCTAAAAATGGTATAAACTTCCTGACTATTAACATATTGAGTATTACCCACAAGTCTTATCCGACCACTAGTGTTCATATTAAGTGACCGTAGACGAATAAGGGGCGTCTTGTCTAATGGAACACACGTCCAAACTAATCAAAGGAAGCCTCAGTACTGCTCTTGAGGGGAAAACTATTGCACTATGTGTCACTGGTAGTGTGGCAGCGGTCGAATGTGTAGCTCTTGCAAGAAAGCTCATGCGCCATGGTGCAGAAATATTTCCAGTTATGAGTGAGATGGCACAAAAGATCATTCACCCGTACCTTCTTGAATGGGCAACAGGTAATCCTGTGGTCACCAAATTGACAGGACAGATTGAGCATATTACTCTGGCCGGCAAGCATAAAGATCATGTTGATCTGGTTTTGATTGCACCTGCGACTGCGAATACAATTGGCAAAGTTGCCATGGGTATTGACGACACTCCTGTGACAACAACAGTTTCATCTGCTATCGGTGCACGTATTCCTGTCATAGTAGTACCAGCAATGCATGAATCAATGTATGACCATCCAGCTGTGATTGAGAATATTGAGAAGCTCAAATCGATGGGTGTCGGAGTAGTTTCGCCAAGACTAGAGGAAGCAAAGGCAAAGATTCCTGAAGTTGATGTAATTGTTGAGCATGTGATTGCCAGGTTAGGACCAAAAGATCTTGAAGGCAAGCACTTTGTGGTGACTGCCGGCCCCACAAGAGGATGGATAGATAGAGTCCGATTCGTTACAAATCCATCATCAGGTAAAATGGGAATTGCAGTAGCGGAAGAACTAACCTCCCGGGGAGCATCAGTGACACTTGTATTAGGGCCCACTTCTCAAAAACCCCCAGGACTTGCTGAAGTTGTTAATGTTCAGACAGCAGAGGAGATGATGAATGCAGTGATGAATGCACTATCGTTTCGGAAGACCGATGGTCTCGTGTCTGCAG
>JAOUFI010000051.1 GCA_029858305.1 Candidatus Thorarchaeota archaeon | reverse complement strand
GGAATAATAGCTGTTGTCGTAATCGTGCTGTTCGTTCGAAAGAGAGCTGGATAGTCGTCCTTGGAATGTCATAATCGGAAACCGGAATACCTTCCTGACTAGTGGATACACCGGATTCTTGATGATAAGAAATTTAGAATTTGATGACCACACTGATGCGTTGAAACGAGCCTCATGTCCGATGATGCTTCTCCATGCAAATTGGTCGCGCCATCCCGACTATGGTCTTTCTGGAGCCATGGGCGATGATGATGCGGCAAGAGCAAGAGAGTTAGCCCCTGCTATGATATACAAACGGATTGACTCTAGTCATGCGATTCACAACGATAAGACTGATCTTTATGTGGAAACAATTAACGAATTCAACGCTAATTTGACCTGAAAGAAGAAAAAGGGTTTAGCAGGCAGTCATTCCTCATCTCTCTTGTCAGCTTTTTGTTGGCTGACATTCTCAATCGCCTGAAGTACTTCATCTACCTTTTTTTGAGAGAGAATTGCTCTAATTGCGTCAAGTTCGTTCTGGTTTCTTATGATGACTCCAATTTTATTCATTGGGAGTCCGTTCTTATCAATCGGATTGATTTCGACAGCCAGATAGGCTGGTTCATTTTTATACTGAGGTATTTTCCTTATGAACACTCCCGGTTCATCAGTCCTCATCCGTTCAAACTTCCTTCCATGCCTGAGCATATCTCTTAGTGATGCTTCCATTCAGTTCACCCAATCTCGCTAGGTATGCACGATAATCTGGTTCTCTTTTGGATTATTACACCATTCTGCCTAGTTCAGCACCTATCTGTTTGAATGTTTCTTCAGCACCCTCTTCAAGAGGTCCTTCTCTGCCTTTCACAACTGCTGACTTGGCTGGCTCGATAATCTCAAAACCAAGTTGTTTGAGTTTCTTCTCAATCTTGCCACCAGCAGTACCAGCTAATCTACTCTTCATCTTGGTATCAAACGCAAATGCTTTCTTACCACTCAGGCCTTCCTGATTCTCTAATCGCTCAAGAAACTCCTTCATAGGCTTTGAAATATTAAAAGCATGCACTGGAGTCCCAACACACAAAAGATTGGTTTCGCCTAAACTATTCAAGTTGAAGGCGTCAACCTTGACAGTTTTGGCGTCGCATCCGACGCTCTGTAGACCTGCAGCCAAGGCATTTGCTACTTTCTCAGTATTACCATATAAGCTATAATAAACAATTAGAGCCTTTGTCATGTGCTATCACCACACGAGAGCGTAGAAGATTGATGAGGCATATAATCCCTGCGCATAGGAAGTACGTTTTGATATTCTACTTATGGCAAAAATTCCGAAATGCGAATTGGAAATACATTTGCTTCTCTTGTCATAAGTATGGCGGATTATCTAATCCGAATATCTAGCGATTCATGATGATTTTCAAGAAGTTACGGAGGAGTCCAATCCCGCGGAATGATAGCTGCGATAGTACGTAGTAGCTCTTTCGTGCTCTTGTCGTCATTTCTGCAGCTCTCCCAGACCTTCTGTTCGAACACAAGATTGTCATTGTCCCTGATACTAAAGGTGAGTAGGGCTGTATCAGGAAGTGCTCTCTCAGTACAATTCTCCAAGTCCCATATCTTACTATTCATCAACTCTCCTACAAATTCAGATAACTTCTCACCGGAGAAATTCATCTGCTGTAATTTCGTCGCGTTCGCTTCATTTGGACTATCGACAGGAATACCTCTTGGAATTCTCCGATGCTCGACTCTTTCGGATGTTATCACTATTCTCAGTCGAGTATGAAAAGCTGTATGCCCCGATTGATACTCGAATTTGAATGCGGTCAATCTGTCTTTTTTCTTGACAAGATCCTTCAGATACTTCTTCAACTCTTTCTTTGTGTATGTCACCTGTTTGACCTCTGACAAATCAGACTCCTCGACCAAACTTCATCTCTCGTTTACTTGTTTGTAGCAATGTGAGAATGCATATTTAGTATAAAAAAGAAGAGGGGAGGTAGGTTCCCTCTCTCCTAATTTAGAACTTGAAATCACATCTGATTCTCTTGCCTGTAGGGTGAGCAATTAGGTCTGAAGACTCCTTGAGGTGAGGCCTGCCTGATTACATCTGTGGCGAATTGCTTAGATAGAAATGTCTGATTTCGTCAGTAGTGGGACCTTGTTCTGAGCGGAAAGGTTGCACAGCCTCTCCCACCCTCAAACATGGTGCAGGTAGATTTTGTTCATAATTGTCTAGTTTTTTCTTTCCTATAGTACGAAGCCTACCTCGTTCATCTAAGTCCATCAATGAACCAGTCCTGAGGTCGATGAACTCGTATTCACAATTCAAGTCCTCTGCTGCTTTTTGAACAATAAGGAGTGTTGTGTTTTCAAAGATTGACATGTGCAGACCTGTTCCTCCCGACAGTTCTATCTCTGTCTTGGCTGCAAGAGTGAACGCACCAACCATACTCCTTGTAATGGGATCCATTGGTTTGTTGTCCTTTCCTCTCATAATAGACGCAGCTCTCAGCCAGTCTGTGTTTGGTCTCTCTCCACTCCGAAGATAGACCTGTATTTTCGCTTTCTTAGCCCTCCTTCTAAAAATCACTTATTGTCCCTTGGCGCATGGAAGAGTGGTTCGTGGATAAAAGTCTTTCATGCTACAATAAGACCTGCCTTCTCTTGCCTGTATGGCAGATAGTCAGCTCCAAAGATTTCTCTTGCTTGGACTATTTTTCTCTACTGAACGGAATGCTAATATCCTAGCTTCAATTAACATTGGGCAGCATCCTTGGCCTATCCAGTGGATGCATACTATTAAACTGGAGTGGTCGTACGAATGCCTTCCTCGAGGGTTCTGGGATATGCAGCAAGAGCGGTGGGACAGCCGCTCGAGCAATTCGCCTTCAAGCCCCCTAAACTAGGGGAGCATGATATCAGGGTCTCTGTTACGCACTGCGGTCTGTGCCATACTGATATCCACGCCATTGACGACTACTACGGAATAACCGCCTATCCCTTTGTCCCAGGTCACGAGATAGTTGGGTACGTGTCAGATGTAGGCGGTGCAGTGTCCGACTTAAAGGAAGGGGATCGTGTAGGCATCGGTTGGCAAGGCCGTTCTTGTATGAAATGTGAGTGGTGCTTACAGGGTGAAGAACAGCTGTGCTTGGACATTGTTGACTCGGGAACGTGGGTCCCCTTTGGTGGCTTCTCGTCCTCTGTATTTGTTGATAGCCGCTTTGCCTATCCGCTTCCTGATGCCATGCGCTCTGAGGTGGCCGCGGTGCTCATGTGCGCTGGAATCGCGGTCTATTCCCCGCTCCGATCGTACGCAAATCGATCCGCACAGAAGATCGGTATCATTGGTGTGGGAGGGTTAGGCCACCTCGCACTGCAGTTCGCCCACGCGCTTGACTACGATGTCACTGCAATTTCTTCCTCTGAAGAGAAGAAACAGCAGGCGCTTGCTTTTGGCGCAGACCACTTCATCGCTTCGGACGACAAGGTTAGCCTAAGGCAAGCTCAGTTTGATTTCGACTTACTGTTATGCACTGCCAGCGGCAAGATTAACTGGGAGCCGTTATTGAACATCTTGAAGAAAAATGGGGAGCTAGTCGTTGTTGGTTTCCCAGATGTATCATTCAATTCGACTGACCTCGTTGCACACCAGCTGTCGATTACTGGTTCTTTCCTCGGCAATCGGACCACAATGCGGGAGATGCTCTCTTTCGCGCAGGAGCATGGCATCATGCCTAAAATGGAGTTGATGCCCATGTCGGAGGTCAACAAAGCGATTCGGAAGGTTAAAGAAAACAAAGCACGCTACCGAATCGTCCTTTTCAACGACATTGCTGATACTGACAGATAATACGGTCTGAAGGTTTCCTGAGCTATATAATGAAGAGTTGGTTTCCATAGAGGAGCAATTGTTAGTCTTTCACCCGATTGAAATATCAGGGGCGTTGGGCTCCTACTAATTGAGATGCATTTAATGTCAAGAAGTTCACCTTTTCCTATACTTGAAACTCAACGACTAATCTTACGCCAACTTACTGTTGATGATTCAGAGAACTGGTTCAAGAATCTCTCGGATGATGAGGTAGCGGTCCTTATTGGAATGGAACCTCTCGAAAATGTGGAAGAATCAAAAAGCATCATCAAGAGCTTCAGTGACCGCTATGAAAAGAGGAATGGAATTGCTTGGGCAATAGTATTGAAAGAAGATTACACATTCATCGGTACGTGCAGTTATGAGAAAATCGACAAAGAGAACCGCAGTGGTGAGATAGGGTATGATCTTCTGAAGGAGTATTGGGGACGTGGATTCATGACTGAAGCTCTGAGAATAATAATAGAATATGGCTTTGAAAATCTGAATCTAAATCGAATCGAAGCTCACACAGCAGCCATTAACATGGCTTCAAGGGACCTCCTCAGGAGACTGGGTTTCTCCGAAGAGGGCATCTCTCGAGACAGTTCCTTCTTTAGAGGAGAATTCAGAGATGACTGCTACTACTCTTTACTTAGAAGAGAATGGACAAATCCTAACAAAATATAGCATGACGATCCGCAAGAAAAGATGATGAGAGAGGAATCTTCTCTCTTGATTCGAAACTTGAAACTACATCAGCTTCTCTTGCCTGTACGGCAGATAGTCAGGATCAAGTTGCATCGATTAAATAATATACTAACAATCCTATGCCATATCACCAGAAAACTTGGTATCAATAGGAGAAGATGAAAAAAATGTCGACTAAAATGTCAACGCAAAAAATCGTACTATTAGTCCTCTATGCGGTTGCACTTGCAATGGGTGTGGCAGCCATTGTATTGCCCCTACTTGGACAATCCGTAGATCAAACAATGATTGGAATCGCACTGTTTTGTTTAGGTATTGCAGGGCTCAATATAGTGACTGAAAAGTCATAGAAACACCTTTCTTCCTCTTTAGAAAGTAGATTCTGACTACAAAATGAAGAAATTCTGTCTAATCAGTCATTCTTTGAAAAGGAAAAGGAACGAGAGAGGAATCTCCTCTCTCTTTTTGAAAATGAAGCTACATCTGCTTCTCTTGCCTATACGGTAAACAGTCAGGTCCAAATATCTCTCTTTGCCTTAATTGATATATCACATAAATTCGCGATTACTGATATAGAAGTCATAAGTGATGGCATCGATGCTATCTATCTGAGATGGGAACCAGATCTGCAGTAGGTGTGTGCAATGGATTCAATTATCTTACCAGAACCTATGAAGAGAGGTGGAAAGACCCTACTGGAAGCCCTATCACTCAGGCGAACTAATCGAAATATCGGTTCTAGAGAGATTCCACTACAGGTTCTCTCAAACCTTCTCTGGGCCGCCTTTGGCGTGAATCGTGAGAAGGCATCCTTTCATAAACCAGGACGCACAGCTCCCTCTGCAAGTAATTCACAAGAGATTGATCTTTATGTTGCATTGAAGAGTGGGTTGTACTTGTATGAGGCAATTCCCCATCAGCTGACGCCCATTGCTACAGGGGACTTCAGTAGCATCTCAGGTCAGGGCGGTGCATCTAGACTTACAAGGCATACACCGGTGAACATCTTCTATGTTGTAGACCTCGCAAGGTATGACCTTGGACCTGACCAACCTGATCCTCATATTGGTGAACCCGAAGTTCAGAAGTCGTATTACTTCACAGACACTGGGTTCATCGCGCAGAACATCAATCTCTTTGCCGCCTCAGAGGGATTGGCTACCTGGTTCCACAATTGTGATAGAGAAACCATTATGGTCGAATTCAAGCTGCTTCCTACTCAACGGATTTTATTCGCGCAGACAATAGGCTACCCTTTGTGAGTGTCCACGACTGTTCTATGTAGTATTAGATTGTCGAAAACATCACCCCCAAAAAATCCCTTAAGATAAGTCTTAAGATAACATAAGCTCCCAATAGTATTAGTGATATAATTTTGACTGGAATGTTTGGTACAAATGGTGTCCGAGGCATAATCAACAAGGAACTGACCGTTGAATTAGTCCTCAACCTGAGTCGCGCAATAGGTACTGTGTTAGGACCTGGCAAAACTGCCATCGCGCGGGACTCACGAATGGGCGGTGAAATGTTTACTTATGCATCGATGTCTGGGCTGGCCTCAACAGGCTGCTCGGTTGTCAATCTTGGTTCTGTACCAACTCCTACTCTACAGTATATGACGCCCAGATTAGGCTGTAACGCTGGAGTCATGGTTACAGCCTCGCATAACCCCCCTCAATTCAATGGGATTAAGGTTATTGGCTCTAATGGAATTGAAATAACGCGAGAAACCGAAGTTCAGCTTGAGAATGTCTACCACTCCCACGAGTTCAAAACTGTAAATTGGAACGAAATTGGAGAAATCACACATTATACCACTGCAGTTGATGAATATACTAAAGGAATCAAATCGCTTGTTAATGGCGATAAGATTAGGGAGAAGAAACTGAAAGTGGTTATTGATGGTGCCAATAGTGTAGGTAGCGTTGTGACTCCGCGGCTCTTACGAGAACTTGGATGCAAGGTTGTTTCACTCAACGCTCAGTTAGATGGTTCTTTTCCTGGTAGAAATCCTGAGCCAATTCCTGAGAATTTAACAGACCTCTCGAGAGCGGTGGTTGCTATGGGAGCTGATTTAGGGATTGCACACGATGGCGATGCAGACAGAGCAACCTTTGTTGATGAAACAGGGAGGGTTCTTTGGGGAGACCAATCCTTTGCATTGATTGCCTCGAGAGTTTTAGCTAAGAAACGTGGTTCAACTCTAGTCACACCTATTTCAAGTGGTCGTCTTATAGAAGATGTCGCCCAAAAGGCAGGCGCTAAGATAGACTGGACTGAAGTTGGAAGTGTTGTTGTCTCGCACAGAATTGACGAGATTGGTGCGGAATTAGGTGGTGAAGAAAATGGAGGGGTCTTCTATCCGGATCATCAGCCTGTTCGTGATGGTGCAATGACTGCTTCCCAAATTGTAGAAATGATTGCGTTAGAAGGCAAGACGCTCTCCCAGCTTGTAAGTGAGCTTCCTACATATTTCAATACAAAAGTGAAGGTGCCAGTTCCTCAAGATAAGAAAGAATCCATCTTAACAGCGCTTCTTGACATAAGCAAGAACATGAATCGTATCACAATTGACGGTATCAAAATAATTCGTGATGATGGCTGGATTCTCATCAGACCCTCGGGTACTGAGCCTCTCTATCGTTGTTTTGCTGAGGGGAAAACACAAGAAACTGCTGATCGCCTTAGTGAGGAGGGTGTTAAGCTCATTGAGCGTGCAAAGAAACTCGTTTGAGCTGGCATCCACAACCGAACTCAGACTGATGTGATAACATTATCCTTGTGAAAAGAACTGCTCGTTCCTATCGCTGGTTCACACACTTATCTAGGTTTACACATCGTCTAATTCAAATAGATAATCCTTGTTTCTGCTAATGATGTGATTGATTTATGTTAAGAGTGGCATACTTGAGTAGTTATTCCCCCAGACAGTGTGGAATAGCCACCTTCACGGCAGACTTGAGCAAGAGTATAGACAACCTCAAAGTGATAGAACCCTCGGCTATCATGGCTATCAATGACCCTGGTTCATCTTATAACTACGGAAAAGAAGTAGTATGGCAAATTGATGAGGACGAAATAGCAAGTTATGAAAAGGCTGCCGACTACATTAATAGCTCAGATCTTAATTTAGTAAATGTACAACACGAGTTTGGACTTTTCGGGGGGACGTGGGGTGAATATCTATTAACATTCTTGGAAAAACTGAACAAACCTATTGTTACTACAATGCATACAACTCTTTTTCCTGATGCTAAGATATTCCAAACATCAGAGAGCGCAGACGCCCACAATAGAGTAGTGAATGGAATAGCGCGAGCTAGTTCTGCCATTGTGGTTATGACGAATATGGCAGCTCACATCCTACATGAGTACTATGGTATTAACAAGGATGAAATCAATGTCATCCCGCACGGAACCCCTAGCTTCCCATTTGTACCAAGTACACCAGCAAAGAAGGAGCTGGGCTTGGAAGGGCGGACTGTTCTGTCAACCTTCGGTCTCCTAAGTCAAGACAAGGGAATTCAACATGCAATCAAAGCATTACCGGAGATTGTAAAGGAGCATCCTGATTTACTCTACTTGATAATCGGAGTCACTCATCCACAGGTCAGGATGGGCGAGGGCGAGAAATACAGGAAGCGCCTTATGCGATTGGTAAATAGGCTAAGTCTAAAAGAAAATGTACGATTCCATAATCGTTTCCTTAGCAAGGATGAATTGATAAAGTACCTACAAGCCACAGATGTGTACATTTGTCCCTACATCAAAAAGGAACAGCTCTCAAGCGGAACAGTCACTTATGCATTGGGGGCTGGAAAGCCTATCATATCCACTCCTTTCTATTATGCCGAAGAGCTTTTAGCTGAAGACAGAGGTATCCTTTGTAAGTTTAGCAGTCCTAAATCCATTTCCGATGGCATCAGGCAACTCTTGGACAATCCTCAAAAGAAAGCTCACATTGAGAAACTTGCATACGAACATGGCCAAAGTATGACATGGCCTCGCGTGGCCTCGAAATATGCTGACCTGTTCAAAGAATTAACGCAGTAGGCAGGATAGTGATCCCCATCGAGCTACCTTCAGTTAATTGCCTTTGGCTGTATAATATGACCGACGACACGGGTATTCTTCAGCACGCAAAGTCATCGATAGTTGATCGGAGAGAAGGATACGCTACAGATGATAATGCCCGGGCACTTCTAGCTACTCTCAGATACCATGAACTAATGGACGGAGAAAAAAACGTAGGGCTTTCTAGAACATACCTCAGTTTTCTCCTGTATGTTCAGAGAAAAGATGGACGACTTCATAACTACATTGGATACGACCGTAGCTTTCTTGATGATATAGGCTCAGACGACTCACTTGGACGTGTACTCTGGGCCTGCGGCTATGCTCAAGAAACTTCAATTCCTGAGGATACTAGAATGGCCGCACAGGAAATCTTTGACAAGAGTCTTACTTGGGCATTGAATATAAGTTCACCTCGGGCTCAAGCGTTCACCATCCTAGGTCTCTACCATTATGCAAATGCCTTCCCCGAAGACAAGAATCCTCTACTGAATATAATTCACCTTGCCGAACAGCTCTGTGAACTTTATAGACAGACATCTTCTCCTACATGGCAATGGTTTGAATCGCATATTACTTACGCAAACCCGCGTCTTCCTCATGCTCTTTTCAGAGCGTATCAAATAACTGGAAGAAAGGACTATCTTCGCATTGCGGAGAAGACACTCAAGTTTCTTGCAGCAAACGACATCGTCAAGGGTAGTTATCAGCCAGTAGGTAATCGTGGTTGGTACAAAAAAGGCGGCAAGAAAGCACTCTATGACCAGCAGCCACTGGAAGCATCATGTATGGTAGAAGCTGCATCCATTGCCTTCCAGGTGACAGGAAAGAGAGAATACTACGAGATGGCATGGACTGCATTTGGTTGGTTTTTTGGGAAGAACTCTAAAGGCGTAATGGTCTATAATCCTGTTACTGGCGGCGCTTATGATGGGATATCTGCTCGTGGTCTAAATCGAAATCAGGGAGCTGAGGCTGGTCTTTCTTATCTCATGGCACGTCTTGAGATGGAGGTACTTACCAAGCATGAGTCTCAAAGTCCACTCAGATGAGTTTTCTATGCCCTCGGTAGAAGTTCACCTAGTTCAAACTCTGCGCCACACACTACAGAGTCTGCGCCTCCATAATAAATCAGAAGCTTGTCATCCAAAAAAGTACTGCCACAACTGAATACGACATTTGGTACTAGACCAAATTTCTCGTAAGGCTCTTGGGGCTCTAATATCGGCTTTTCAGATCTATAGAGAATGTTCTCAGGATTTTTCTTGTCAATCAGAAGACTACCAAGACGATAGACATATTCATTATCCACCCCATGATAGATGAAAAGCCACCCCTCATTAATCTCGATTGGGGGTCCTGCTGATCCAACTTTGAGGCTATCCCAATAACCCGATCTGGGATGCATTACTGCCTTTATTTGACACCAACGCTTAAGATCATCAGAATACGCAACACAGAGATCTGGTTCTATGCGGTGATACATCACATATGAACCATTTATCTTCCGAGGGCATATTACAGCATTCTTGTTTAGGATGCCCTCAAAAGGCAATAGTCTCTCTCCCCAGTGCCATTTGTGTGAAAGAAAGTTTTCCAACGAGATCTCGGTGATTGATACTTGGTAGGCTGTTCTTGGATTATTTCCATAAGCTGTGTAGGTCATCAAGCAATTTCCATTCATTTGTGTTATTCGTGGATCTTCGCAACCAAGGTTCTCGCAAGAATTCTCTGGAATAAATGCTGGTTCAGGTTGCCGAGAATCGATTGAATAGCCATCCGATGAACTAGCGTACCCAATGCGTGATACTCCATCATCGCCTTGAGCACGGTAGAGAATGTGGACTCTGTTTCCAGCGTTGAGGACTGCTGCATTGAACACATTTCGATTCTCCCAATAATGGCCTGGTATTGGGTGAAGAATAGGATTATTGTCGAAGCGCTTCATGGCTATATCTCCTGGTTTTATTAATGACTCCTAACGCTTGATTTTATGCATCTCATGTACTTCATCTAGGATTTTTCTGAGACTAAGAAGACCAATGAGTCGTCCTTGCTTATCGACGACAGGCAGATGTCTAATATTATGTTCTCTCATGATTTCTTTTGCCATCGAGAATGTAACATGCTCATCTACTGTCCTTAGATTGGTCGTCATGACCTCAGTGAGAGGCCTGTTCAATGGAATATCATTAGCTATGACGCGGATTGCATCACGTTCGGTAAAAATACCCTTGCACTTCTTATCTTTGTCAATAATAATGATTGAACCAATGTGCCTATTGTAAAGGAGACCGATTGCTTCTCTGATGGATATGTCCCCCGAGGAAGTTACTACATCTTCATCTATCCAATGTTGAATCTTCATTCAGTCAACCTCTAATCGGTGCCCTATCATTGGGAGTTAATAAGATGATGGTCATAGCTTTTTTTCATTGCTAGGAAAGTCCGGTTCCGCTGGTCAGACCTCATTACAGAAACGACAGAGCTACATCTTTTATACTTCGCACCACTGCTGGTATGTATGAAAAAGAGCACACATGTCACAGCTGCTTTGATAGTTGCACATCCTGATGATGAAACAATCTGGGCTGGCGGGACTGTGCTCAAGCACTCGGACTGGCATTGGACGATTGCATCGCTATGCCGTGGAAGTGACAGAGATCGAGCGCCAAAATTCATCCGAGCTGTCCAGCAACTTGGTGGAGTCAGTGAGATTGGTGACATTGATGATGGACCGGAGCAATTGCCTCTATCAGAAGATGATGTGCAACAAACGGTGCTGTCCTTATTGCCCCAACTGTATTTTGATATTATCCTAACCCATAGTCCAAATGGAGAATACACAAGGCATCGACGCCATGAAGAAACTGGAACAGCAGTCGCATCGCTTTGGGAAAATGGCGTGATTAAAACAAGAGAGGTCTGGATGTTCGCCTATGAGGATGGTGGAAAGGGCGGTATGGATGATCCCCCCAAAGCAATTAAGAGTGCACATCTGATATCATACTTGCCTGAGGATATATGGCGAAGGAAATACTTCATCATTACTGACACATATGGCTTTACTCCTGGAAGCTACGAAGCTAATATTGTTGCGAGAGAAGAAGCGTTCTGGTGTTTCAAATCGCCTGCTAAATTCCGAGAATGGCTGGAGTCTGAGAGGAAAAAGCGATGAGAGTACTGGTTCTATATGATTATCCACCTCCCCCTGGAGGACTGGCGACCCAAGGTGACCTACTCTACAGAGGACTAAAGGAATTAGGAATTGACGCTCAAGCGGTCCATTATACTTCTGCACAGGAAAAAGAATGGTACTACCACTGGTTCAAACCAGATGTAGTTGTAGGAGTAGGCTACTGGGGAAATACACCTGATCTGGTTCTCCATCCTCAGCGGCATGGGATACTAACTGTGCCATGGCTGGTAGCTGATGGCTATATAGCGAATTATCAAGAGATTCTTAACAAGCTTCCTCTCATTCTAGTCACATCAAATTGGGTGAAGAGCGTCTACAAACGCGACGGTCTACAGGAAGATAATATCGAGGTCTTGCCGGTTGGTGTGGACACTGACTCCTTCGTGCCACGTGACAAGAGTGAACAGAAAGTGGCCTGTGTCCGTCAAGCATTGGGAGTAAAGCCTGAAGATATTATGCTCCTCACCGTAGGCGGAGATGCTGCATCCAAAGGCGCACAAGAAGTGATGCAGGCTCTAGCGATTATTGATAGCAAAGCTCCGAAATGGAAATACGTGTGCAAGGTCTGGCCACAACCCAGAACCTTGCAGCAGAACCTCATGGACCTTCAACTAGCGACCTCCCTCGGTATAAATGACAAAATGGTCTACACTACTAACATAGTCTCGCGGAATTTCATGCCGTACCTTTTGAATGCGTGTGACATTTACACGGCTCCCTCACGACTAGAGGGATTTGGGATGCCGCAAGTTGAGGCCGGAGCCTGCGGCAAACCGGTAATATCCATCAAAGCTATGGCTCTGCTTGACACACTGGTCCATGGTGAAACAGCTTTCTTGGCTGATGTGGCCACTGAGATAGTCATGAAAGAAGCAACTGTTGGAGAAGAGTCTGGCTGGGAAACCGGGCACAGAATAGTCTTTCAGAATCCAAGTACAGTCGATTATAGAGCTAGCGTTCATGATCTAGCTGGTCACCTGTTGACTCTTATGCAAGATGAGAAATTACGACGCCGAATGGGTGAAGCGGGAAGGAAAAGAGTGGTAGAGAACTACGACTACCGAGTTGTGGCAAAGAAGTTTGTTCAACTCATCTCCGAGAAACTAGGAGTCAAATGAGTTGAACGCACAGCAATGGGCTAGTATCAGAGAGGCTAAGAACGCCGCTATAGAGGTCTTGCTGCACAATGCTCGAGGTCCGTATCATTCATTGCCTAGAGCCGCTGGATGGGGGTACCCGGAGCCTTACACTCGTGATTTATTAATCTCTGGGCTAGGAATACTGGCCTGCGAGAATCAGAAGTTAACAGAAGTTCTGCGACGTGTACTCCAAACGCTGGCAAGAAATCAAAGTCGTCTGGGGCAAATTCCAGTACTTGTTCATAATCCAAACGAACTCAACTCAAGCGATTCGACTCCGCTCTTTCTCTTGGCCGTCGGTCTCTACAGAAAAGCAACCGGGGAAGCCAACTTTCTTGATGATTCAGTGAAGAAAGCGCTTACATGGATGGAATACCAGAGTCCAGCAAATGAAGTGATGGTGGCCCAATTGCCAACCAGTGATTGGCGAGATGAGTATTGGATATTGGGGTACGGTCTTTTTGTGAATACAATCGTCTACAGCTATCTTCTCCTTCACAATCAGACCAAGAAAGCTTCCAGGATTCGGCATGAGTTGAACAAGTACAGAATTAGTGGCGAAGTTCAACCCAGACACAACCAAAAAGGACAGGCACCCCGTCAAAGACCATATTATGCTGCCTGGGTGTATAAAGTCCTCAGTGACGAGCATTTTGACCTCTTGGGCAACAGCCTAGCTATCCTCTCAGGTCTCGCTTCGCCGTCGAGAGCAAAAAGAATAGTTTCATGGATCGAGCGTGAATGTCAGACAATGTGTGAACAAGGTCAGCTGGCACTTGACCTCCCTCCCAATTTCTTCCCCTACGTTCATCCAGAGGATCGAGAGTGGCATCCCAGATACGCTAGATTCAATCATCCAGGTGAATATCACAACGGAGGAATCTGGCCTTTCATTTGTGGTTTTTACATAGCTGCGATTGTGGCAGCAGGCAGGACTTCATTGGCTGAAAAGAAACTGCTCGCACTAACCGAACTGGTTCGCCCTTCACGTGAAGCTAATGTCGATTTTGGTTTCAATGAATGGTTTCGGGCTCAAGATGGCACACCGAGAGGACAAGACTGGCAGACATGGTCCGCTGGGATGTATTTGTACGCTGCGGTTTCAGTAGAGCAAAGACAGACTCCATTTTTTGACAATATTCGAAGTCTCTCATATGAAGCATTTTCTAAATGAACTGGCAAGCATCTCAATAGATTCCCAGAACTATGTCAATTTGGATAGTGTGTGAATGACATTTTGAGCAATTTGTAGTTGGGTGATTCCAATCCCCTTGGTTGTATCCAATTGTTCATGAGTAGGACGTATCAAGGTACGTGCGGCGGACTGCAATGAGTTTGGAAAAGATAATACAACAGACACTCGATGAAGCTAATACTATGATGAGGAAAGACATATCCAATCTGCATCACGTTATCTGAAATTCAGTCCCGGAGGAGAACCATCGAAAGTGTCCTGAATGTGTATAAAATCTATACGAATACAGGGGAAAAGAGAAAGGGTTCTCTTGGTGGCACGTAAGACACTCGAGGGAATTAGCGGCGATATTTATGCAATCTGAAAGATTCTCAGTCCATCCGCACGCGAAGCAAGATATACGATACTATCAGCAATGGCGATGTTACTAGCATGGCCTCCATTGGAGTACCTGCCATCAATTGTGGGACTTGAGGGATCACTGATGTCTACTATTATCACTCCCTGTTGGTAGTCTGCTAGATAGGCCATATTCCCTACAATCCAAATTGCGAATACAGTTCCACAATTAACAAAGGTGCCTATCTGGGTAATATTTGATGGATTACTCACATCGATTATTCTGAGTTCTCCACCACCATCTCCATGATTTCCGCAATAGAGATAGTCTCCAACCACTACTGGATTCCAGAGTATCACTCCACTTGGCATATGAGTGCCTACTTGATTTGGATGGAGTGGATCACTGATATTGAGAATTCTCAGGCCCGAGCTATAGCTTTGGTGGTCAATGATGTATGCAAGTTGGCCAACTACACGACCAAAGATACAGGAGCCTGTAGTCTGATACCTTGCTAGATACGTCGGATTTGTCGGGTCACTGACATTCAGGATGACGAAACCATCATTCCAGTCTGCGAGATAGGCAAGGTCACCAATCACCTGTACATCGTAGGCTGCCTCACTTCCAGGATAACTGCCTATCTCAATTGGGTTGGTTGAATCACTGACATCTACAATCTCTAGTCCATCAAATTGATCCGCCACAAACACGTATTCTTCCACAACATCAAGAGCCATCGGTCCGCCACCACCATCATAGGAGGATAGACGTACAGGATTCGCTGGATCACTGACGTTGATGAGGACAAGACCATCATTTGAGTCAAGGACATATGCAATATCTTCCACAACCTCCACATCCCAAGTCTCGCCGCCTGTTCCAATCTGACCAAGCATAGTTAACTCTACAGATGATGGGTATGAGGGGAAAAGCAAGGGAATCGTTATGCCGAGTGTCAGCAATAGCAGGATAGATACTACTACGCCGACCTTATACCTACTCTCCATGGGATATTCCTTTTTCCAGGAAACTTCC
>JAOUFI010000050.1 GCA_029858305.1 Candidatus Thorarchaeota archaeon | reverse complement strand
GCTCAATTGCTGAGAAAGTAAAAACAGACTTGGCGCTTAATCTTGGTAGAGCATTGGGTACATTCCTAGATGGCAAGGGTACTGTTGGAATCGGAACTGATGCAAGAACATCTAGAGAGATGTTAAGGAACAGTATCATAGCTGGTGTTCTATCAACTGGTGTTGATGTAATAGACTTGGGAATCGCACCAATGCCAACAACTGCGTACTACAGTCAAATTGACGGAGTTTCAGCGTCTGTTATTGTCACAGCTAGTCACAATCCACCTGCAGATAATGGATTCAAATTCTTTACAGGTGGAAGAGAGTTCATCAGAACTGAAGAGATTTTCCTAGAGGACTGTATTTCCGAGAACCGATATCTTGCAGCGAATTGGGACGGTTGTGGAGAGGTTCTATACCTCGATACCAGGAATCAGTACCTAAACTATCTCAAAGATTTCTTGTTAAAGAGAGGCAAAAGAAGTGATGGTACAAAGGTATTGTTAGACTTGGCAAATGGTGCGGCTACAAACTACACACCACACTTACTCCTAGAGATGGGATACTCTGTGACAACTATGAACTCTCACCAAGATGGACACTTCCCAGGAAGACCTGCAGAACCATCACCAGAGAATCTTGGTGATGCGATGAAAATGGCGGCAAGTTCAGATTTTGCTGTAACAATGTGTCATGATGGTGATGGAGATAGACTTGCAGTTATTGATGAACAAGGAGAGTTTGTCGATCAGAATCGTGTTATCGCTCTCTTTGCAAGGGACGAGGTCGTAAGAAAGGGTGGAGGAATTGTCGTTGTGTCTATTGATACCTCTAGTGTTATTGACGAATTGGTTACAGCAGCAGGTGGTCAGGTAGTACGAATGCCATTAGGGTCTCTTCAGGAGTTTCTGGCCACAGATAAGGGAAAGGATGTCGTCTTTGCCTCGGAACCTTGGAAACCCATCTTCACTGATAACGGTTGGTGGATGGATGGCATTGTTGGAGCTGCCCGATTTGCACAGTTAATGGATGAGCAGGGTAATAGTAGTTGCATGAAACTCATGAAGAGCATTCCAAAATATCCAATGCTCAGAGACTTCGTCCGATGTCCAGACAATATTAAACAGGCGTTCCTACCCAAGGTTAAGGAGTTATTAGTTCCGCAGATGAGTGGAATCGATAAGATACTCGAGATAGATGGCATACGGATTGAGTGTACTGATGGATCTTATGTACTTGTGAGGGTGTCAGGAACAGAACCAAAGGCAAGAGTCTACATTGGAGCAAAGAAGCAGTCCACTGTTGATAGACTTGAAAAGCTCACTGAGGGAGTTATGAATCAGGTTCTAGAGGAGCTTCAGAGAAAATAACAATGCTTCTAGGTTCTCCCAAACGGTATCTTTTCCGCTGGCAGGTGCATATACAAAAGTAAATTAACCATTGTTAAGAATATCGCTAATAACTTGCTATGATGTACGCAATCTAAGCTGAAAACATGCGAAATATAGGAATTGGTGCGATACAATGGCGTCATTTGTTGTTCTTTTACCCATGTTTACTGTAATAATCAGTATTCTTTTTGTCTATGCGCTTTTCAATCAATGGAAACAGAGAAGGAGAATCTATCAACTAATCTGGCTTGTGTCTATATTGTTGTTCATAATCACTGCATCAATTGAGGTGATATCAGAGCTAGTAGGATGGCAAATTGATCTCTACAGAATATATCTGGTCTTGGCAGCTTCGCAAGTAGCTCTTTTGGGCGGGGGAACATATTATCTGATGCTTCAAAAGAATGTGTTCAAGAGTCGAGGACTCGCTCTTTTCGATATCATTCTCCTAATCATTATAGCCTTCTTCTCTTGGATGATGACACTTAGTAGCATTACTGATTATTCAGCTCTCCTATTTGGCAGATGGGAATACCCCATTATTGGTATTGGTATATTCTCTCTGGCAATCGGTTGCGCCATTCTTATTGGAAGAGGACGGGATGATAGTCATAAAGGCGTTCTCCACGCGCACGCCTATCTTATCTTCAGCATAGTTATCACCCTCTGGATGGGAGCCTATGCTGCTGTTGCTGAGGTAGATGTAGATCAACTAGTGACTGGTACCGTTGTCGCAGGGCAAGCGATGGCTCAGCATGTTCGAAACTTTTCACCACTCTTATCGGTTAGTGGAGGGTTTTTGCTGATTGGTGGAGCGCTTTTCTCATATTTCAAAACTCGGCTAAGTTTTAATTTGTGGATTGCATTAGGTGGTCTTGCCATTGCCATTTCTGGAGCGATAGCAAGAACCAGCCCAGAACTCGGAATAATTCTATATATAGGTGAAGTTGTCGGAATACTTCTGCTCTATAAGGGGTTCATAGATTCTGATAGGATTGCAGCTGCGTCCCAGATGTCTACTTGACATGATGCATTTTCAACGATTGATGATGACCATGAAACACATCTAGTTTCTGCGAAATGATTAATCAAGAACCTCATCCATAGATTTAGGCTTATTCCGATACAATAGAAAGATAGGTGGCGCCGAGGATGAGATTCGAATTCGTGCCTCGTGTCTACGATTTAAACGGGGTCTCACGAGCCTCAAGGGCAACGGTTGGCTCGTCTACGAATAGTTTCGAGACCGTCTCCGTAACCGCTTGGATACCTCGGCTTGATTATTTGCTTCGGAACAAGGGATATAACATTGATGTTTGAGATAATCATTTCTTAATTTTTGAGTCGTATCTTTTTGTATCACTCAACTGAAATAGAATGACCAAGTTGAATAAGTTGATTATTTTAATTTCCTAAGAGTACTCTTGAGGTACTTGGCACACTCAGCCACATCCTTTTCACCTTCTTCACGATAATGCGGATATTTCACAATGTTTCCTTGATAGAAAAACATGAATTGGGCAAAACGTGCCGCAACAAAGAGGTCAAGGTATCCCAGATCTGACTCAGCAAGAGGACTGGTTTCCAGATATCCTTCAATCAACGCTTCACGTATCTTAGGATTCCTACCATCCCGTTCATACATGTAGTCTGCAATGACTGCTCCTAAATCAAACATCCAGTAGCTGAAGCCACAATCATCAAAATCGAAAGGTCGTGCTTCTCCCCTGTGGTATACTACATTTCCAAGGTCCGCATGAATCAAGCCGTAGGCCTTCTTTCCTTTTCCAAGCTGCCCAGCAGCTTCATCTACACGGTTCAACACATCGGTGAATTCATCTTGGTATTTCTTGGGGATTGCCTCCCGAGCCTCTATTGCAGAGAATCCGTAGTCAAATCCATCACCATAGAGACCTTCCCAGTCCCAATGGGGTCGTGCGAAGCCCTCTGGCTTCCTCCAATGCATCGATTGCTCATGCATTTTTCCCACGACTCTGCCCAGTGACTTGTAGTGCTTTGGCCGGACACCCTTCATGATTTCTCTGCCCTCTACCCAGCTTAAGAGAGTGCAATTTCTATGCGCCGGGGGAGTATGTTCACCTTCAACAACCGTCAGCCAATTACCCTCCGAATTCCTGAACGGGGCGGGTACACTAATGTTCGCTCTACGCAACGCAGATAGCCATTCCATTTCAGAAGAGATGTATTCTGGTTTCATGTAGTTGGGCTGGTGGAGCCTTAGAGCGTAACGCCCTGGTGGAATGGATCCTTCAGATTTTCTGGCTAACGGGACATCGACTTGGTACAGTCCGTTTCCACTATAACCCTTGAATTTAGGATTCATGCCCTTCAGCCCGTATTGATCAAGCGCTTTCTTAGCGAGATTCCTCAATCTCAACAAAAAGGATCGATAGCTGACTTGCTCTCCTGATGACATTTCTTTCGCCTACCTTTCTTTTAGAGTGGCTCACTACAAAAAATCACTTCCCCAAGTTAGGTTGATTTCAAAAACAAGCTCCAAGAGCCATCAATACACTGATAGAAGTGATTCTGGTCTTGGTTAGTAACTCATTATTGGGAGCCTCGTTTCTTTGGTCAGGTGATTTCCTTATATTAAAGCTTACCAGCGCAGCTATGAGAAGTTCCAATCAGCTAGATTTTCAATTCTAGGCCATGAGCGACGAAATCTACATACTGCTTGATTCATTCTATGAAAACAGATAATGTGATTCTGCCATTCCACCAGCATGGGCAATAGCCAAATATCTGACTTGAAACGGTGTTGTTCTGACGTTAAGAGCGCGCTGGTATCACAATATTCATTTACCAAAATTAATGAGAAACATGAATTCTAATGATTAAGGACATTACGACAATCATTTTTGGAGGATTTACTGGCAATTGTTATCTTCTTGAAACGGACATAGGATTTGTTATAATTGATACAGGAAGGAAGTCTGTTAGAAGTAAACTTGAACAAGAACTAGTAATTGCAGGTTGCCAGCCAGAAAATCTTGACTTGATTATTTTGACCCATGGAGATTTTGATCACACAGGAAATTGTGTCTATCTTCGCGAAAAGTATGATACAAAAATTGCTATGCATCGTTACGATTCAGACATGGTTGAATACGGAGATATGTTTAGGAATAAAAAAACTGGCAATTGGATTATTAAAAAAATGATTAATGTATTCTTTAATATAGCTAAATTCAAACCGGATTATATGATTGATGAAAAATCGGACCTATCTGGATATGGTCTTGATGCTGAAGTCATTCATCTTCCTGGGCACTCTAAAGGCTCAATAGGTATATTGACAGCTAGTGGTGATCTTTTTTGTGGTGATTTATTTACTAACACGAAAAAACCAGAACCAAATTCTATGATAGATGATTTGGATGAATTCAATGAAAGTATCGATAAAATCAAAGGTTTTGAGATAAAAATTGTTTATCCAGGCCATGGACAACCTTTTCCGATGAATTCGTATATTGAGTGATTAACGAAGTATAGAAAAGTGGTGCGGAGGGCGAGATTTGAACTCGCGAACTCCTACGAGATTTCCCTGGTGGCACACAAAGTTGCGACCAGCAGGGACCTAAACCCTGCGCCTTTAACCAGGCTGGGCAACCTCCGCATCTTGAAAACGAGTGAAACGCGGACCCATTTTAACCGTTTTGTATACACGATTCTACTTGTCAACGGTTTCCCAAGTATTGCTACAACGCGGACAATGCCACTTCTTTCGGTATTTGCCGCTCGCCAGCATTTCTTTTCGTACAAGAGCGACCTCTGAAAATCCACAGCGGGAACATACAATTGCGTCCATATCATGCATCTCAGTCCGCATGATGACTGATGGTCATATCTAGTTTTCTCGTCAGGACTAGATGTTCTATGGTCTTGATAACCGAGTCATGTCACAACGTTTTTATTCGACTCGTTGGATGTCGGCGCGGTCCCAATGGTATGACCATGGACCATTTCGTGATTCTCTGGACTCATTGATTTGTGTCCAGTGTGAGCGTGATATTCAGATGTCCTCAAGAAGCAGACAGTCAGCAGCAAGAACTCGAGATAAGTGGAGAGAGAAGATTTGGTATCAAATCGTTGCTCCGGACTATTTTGAGAATAAGGAGATAGGAACAACTCCAAGTGAAACTCCGGAACAGCTGATTGGTCGAACTATTCAGCCCACACTCTATGATTTGACTGGAGACTTCGATAAGATCCACGTGAGACTCCGATTTAAGATTCTTGAGGTTACGGGTCAACAGGCTAAGACTAGCTTTTATGGGCACGAGTGGAGCTCAGACTATCTGAGAGGACTTGTAAGAAGAGGCACTTCAAGAATTGATTGGATTGGCCCTATTCTGACAAAGGATGACTACCTTATGCGAATTTCAGTGATTGTATTTACAACCACTCGTTCGAAGACAAGTCAGGAACACTCAGCACGAAAAGCAATTGAAAAGGTCATTAGAGCTCATGCAAAGAAACATACTTTTGATGAACTAGTCACTAAGGTTATTCTGGGAGACCTTGCGGGCGAAGTATACGAGGATGTGAAAAAGATCATCCCGATCCGAGAATGCGAGATTCGTAAGAGCAAGGTGCTAAAGGGACCAGAGGAAGTAAAGACGAGAAGAGCTCGTCTAAGACGAGGCACGGCTGCTGAAAAAGAAGCAGAGTGAGCATATCTCTTAGTTAGTATAACAAAAGATCATTATGGGAAGTAAGAGGTCCTTACTCCCTCATATCTTCCAAGTGATGGAGAGATTGTAGAAGAAGCACCATTAGATTGGCTACTCTGGTAAGTTTTTCTATGTCATTTTCAGACTCTACTAGCTCATTCAGTGCTTTTAGTTTCCCAATAAGAGTCACTCTAAGCTCTGGTATCAATGTCTTCACTGCTTGCGTTTCAACCTCTTCGTCTGATTTAGCATATACTATACGCCGGTCGCACTTCGCACAGTAGGTGTCAGTACCCACTTTGAAAAGCGGTGATCCACACTGTGGGCATGATTCTGCAAGCATTGTCGCACCACGGCGTAATAGCTCGGCCATCTTCTTGACAGAAACATCATCTTTCTCATTCATTTCTTGCACAATAGTGGGTTCTCCAAACTTCGATATAAGAAGTGCTGGTTGGATGAGCCATTATGAAAACGTTGATATGGTCAGAGCCTGCTAGGTCCTTGTTGTTCACACACCATTTGTGTGTCAAGACCATTTAGAGGTGAGTCCATTGGACCCCGAAACGCAGAAGAGCATCGATCAATCAAAACACATTCTTAAACAAATATCGGAAGATTCCTCAGTTCCAAGGAACATCCGGCGTGCTGCTAATGAATCGATAGCAGTCCTTGAGAATGAATCAGACTCTCCCGCCGTGAGAGCTCAAAATGCAATATCCATCTTGGATGAGCCAAGTCAGGATCCGAACTGTCCGAACCACGCTCGGACAAAGATTTGGCATGTGTCCAGTCTATTGGAGCCAATACGTGACTAGACCAATTTGGTCTTGTTTAAACAAAAAAGCCAGTCAGTACCACTTCTGGGAAAGGACTGGTATTCAATACCAGGGCCAGTGTCTATTCATGATTAAGGCGAAGATAAGAGGAATCTATTCACAATCCTTGACTCAGATATTGCTGCAAAACCATTTCGAGATGGTTCAACCCACTCCTGAAGTGGCTAGAAGGTTTGGGCTTCCATATCGTAGTGAGATTCCAGATATTGATATCTGGGATCGAAGCGACCTGCAAGGTATAGTCGCAATCGCATACGAATCAATATTGAATCGACTTACTGATGTGTTTCGTAGACGTTTGGGGGGCGTAATCACTAGAACGCCTAGAGTAGCTAAGAGTTCAATATATCGTGGAATTGTATCAGGGAGAGACGAGAAAACAGGACAGACAAAAGTCGATTTAGGAGCTATATCAGGATTATTACCAGACAGAGGGCTAGAACGTGGTCAACCGCTAATGGTCCAGATTCGTGCTCATGATTATGGACGTAAATCTCCTGTTTTGTCTTCCAGTATTACCATACCAGGTCGAGCTGCAGTTCTTCTCCCCGAACCAGTTGTACGACTTAGTACGAAAATCAAGGAACAAGAGGCACGAAACAATCTCGCAACACTTGGTAGAAAGATTCGTGAACATACTGACAATTGGGGAATTCTCTGGAGAACTGCCGCAGAGAACCTAACCGATAAAGAGCTGCAGGACGAGGTTGATGATCTTCTTGATATTGCGCAGAGAGTGTATAAGAACTACAATGAGATGGCATCAACTGGCATACTCTTTGAGGGAACCAGTAATGCAGATATCGAATTCCCTTCAGAAGTCAAGGAAGCTCTTGATAAAACGAGAGCAAAAATCAAACCAACAATTGACAAGCACCACTTCTACAAGAGCGCAGGGTATTCATCCCTTGTCGATCTAGCAGAAACAATTATCGAAGAGCGTCCCGAAGAACGCGCGTACATCACCTCCAAACTCGAAAAAATTGTGTCAAAAGACATGCCAAAGGTCGATGATACAGTCAATATTGAACATGTAAAATTAGATGGACGGAATATTGTACTAGCTAGAGGGAGGATAGTAGAAAATAATCCCAAGGGTTTTGTGATTATGAGACAGTTTAGGCATACCAACCGAAAGCTGAAGTTAGTACAGGAGTATGCTGAGGGTGTTGATGTAGTTGGAGATGAAGGAGATTACGCTCTTACTCAAGTGCAACCAGGTGCTATGACTCTTTTCACAAATTATTATTCAAGAAATGGTAGAGTAAAGGGAACATATGTCAATATCAATACAGGGGTAGAAGTATATCCGAGTAATGGAGGTAATCCGGGAAGAATTCGTTACGTTGACCTTGAGATTGATGTTGTTAGGGCACCTGTTGATCAAGAACCTAGAATCATAGATCAGCATCTTCTGAAACGTGCTGTTCAACGGGGATTCATCACAGAAGAAATGGCTGAGCATTCACGAACAAGAGCTGAAGCTGCTTTCCAGCAACTTATCGAGGGTATAGGCATAGGTGAAAACTTGGAGTGAGCTGTCATTTATCTTCTGTTTCTACAGATTCAGAGGTTCTTATCGATAGGTCTATCGCACTCATGATGTCTTCCAATGTGGCACCTAGACTTTCGATACTCCTCTCGCACTGAACCTTTACAAATAGAGATACATCGCTCACTCTGCACGAGATGGTTAATCCAACTGGGAGCGGAGAGTTATCAGGGGATATTGCTTCTAAGACCCTCTTTGCGATTTCAGGTGATTGAAACTCAATCTTGATATTTGCTATCATTATTAGCTACCGGCCTTGTCGATGTTTAAGATCAGCTGAAGTACCATTTCTGTAACTTCAGGACTATTAATAATCGTAACAGATTGAGATGATGAGGTGAGAGGAAGAATCCCTTTTTTCAATAGACTTCGAAGAACTTGTTTGGTGTTAAATCTAGAATATGGCCAGATAATGGTCGAAGACTCTTCATTATCCAGAACAAGCGGCTTATCAGGATCAACAAGCCTATTACTTAGAGCAATCCTCCCTGCATCAGGCAGTATCTCAGCTTTTGAGCCGATTAGCTTCACTATTGTAGCAGAAGAGGTGGACTCCACAACCAATCCTGAGTCAAGTCTCTGAACAGAGGATATGACATCCTTATTGTGACTCATATGACTGTCAATCATAACTCTTAGGGCTCGTCCTCTATCTCCTAGCCATACACTCATTATTGTGCCCAACTCATGCCTTGCCCATGCTGTGGTAGCCACGATTTCAACTCCTGAAACATATCTTATTGGGCTGGATTCACGCTCGAGTTTGAGTATGTAGTCTTTGCCTAGGAGATAGGGTATTACTCCAGGATCCAATCGCGTAATGAGATTCGATGTGAGTCGCTGGGCTTCTGATGTATTGAGATTGTTCAGGGGTGATCGCAGTTTTTGAACAGGTATTTCTGAAGCAATTAAAAGCTCGTCGCAAGCTTTTTGATTTCCACTAATTGTGGGTAGATAGGGGTGTGTACTATGAAGTAGTGCTTCGTCAAGAGGCAACATCCCTACCCCAAACAATCTGAATCCTTTCCGTTCTTCTACCAATCCTTCCTTTTCAGCCAGATCTGTGATTTCTTTATTAGCTCCTTTCTTGGTTCCGTTCATTTCGTCTTGGATTAGAACGCCAGTAGCCGCAAGCTGTAGGTCATAAGAGCTTACATCTATCTGCGACTTAGCTAACGCATATGCAGCTGGAGTTATGGTGAAGTCAGTTCCGATAGTGATTGTATGTAATTGTTCTGACTCTGAGGTTCCTCCGATTAGGATTGGATAACTCTTGCCTTTCTTGATTTTCTTTGTTCCGAGAACATCAATGCCAATTGCAATGACCGTTGAGGAGTCAAACTTAGTCTTGATTTCAATAAGTGATTCTACTGTCATCACTGGTTGAACAAAAGTGACATGGAACTTTCTATTCGATCTTAATAGCGCTCTTGACAAAATTGCACTAGCTAGAGTTGCCTCTGGGTATGGAGATGTTACTAGAAGGGTTTGGCTGCTGCTATCAATATTGACTGTGCTGCAGTCTTTCTCCAGCATCTTTAAGGAGGGAATGCTACCTGTCTTTTGGCTCATCTCAAAGATAGAGAGATGGTTAGACATGATAAAACTATCTTAGTAGCACAGCTGCTTGATCAGGGCTGTATTTCCAGTCGCCTGGCAAGACTTTTGTTTTACGATAATACTTCGAAAGTCTGTGTATCTTGTTTTCGGCAAGTAGTAAACCACGTTTGGAAACATGATCCTTTTTGTTCTCTTCAAGATGTTTTCGAATACTGGCTGCCTTAATGATCATGTTTCGAAGGTCTTCTGGAACTCTTCTTGCGAGATCGTTCTCCCTGAGAATGGCTAACACGCTCTTGTTGGTGACGACTTTTGCCAAGGGTACGCCAAACTGGTCTCGCAATATCATACCTATCATAGATGGGCTGTTACCCGCTTTGGCAAGCTCGATAACTTTCTCTTCTACCCACTGGGCATTCTTTTCCTTGTCCAGCCATTCGGGTACTCGCATTGTTGAAGGACGCTTGCTCCCGGACTGACCTTTGCGTCTTGTATGCATTCTTGCCATCGGGACAACCTCTAGGTTATCTATTCCCAAAAAATCGGGTTCTGTTCCCTTGCCCTTGTGCTGTGGATATAAAGATTACCTTGTGGTGACTTACGTGGACTAGTTTATTGTTGTATCAGTGATATCTTCCACGTTCTCGAATCTCATTCATTCTTGACAGCGAATCTTCAGCTTCTTTGCCAATTGTATCAATATAGCCTTCTATGGTAGCATTCAACATGAGTTCTTGCTTATCCCAATGAGTAGTTTCAAGTGCTCTACGAATCAGATGAAGGTCAACACCCTTCATTTCCACAGTGGCGTTCATCTCAGATAAGCCAAAGTCAATAAGCCAGAGGTGGAAATGCTTGTCGACTATTACATTACTTGTTGTTGGATCACCATGAACAACGCCCCCTTGGTGAAGTTGAGCAATTGATTGCCCAAATCTTTGGCATAGTTCAAGAAGCTGCTTCTGATCAAGTCTTTCTACAAGCAGTTTGAACTGTGTTCCTTCTATGAAATCCATCAGTATTGAATAATTGTTGAGGTCCACGGAATATACGGCAGGTGTACGCACACCCAGCTCACGAGCTATTGTGAGGGTTCTGCATTCTTTACTTGTTCGTGTTTTCCTTAGCAGGGTATCAATCTCTTCCAAGAGGTAGGGCTTTGTCTTACGCCACTTTAGGACAAAAAACTGATTCCATCTCCGAGTCTTGAAAATAACGGACTCGGCACCAAGAGCAAGAATGGTATTACTCATTCTGCCCCCTCCAAATTATGTCCTGTTCATCAGTTCTCCATTTTGGGAGAACATGAGAATTGCTGATTTTAATTTCATGACCAGATAGGTATTGTAAGATGCCATTCCAAGCAATCATCGCTCCCTGATCGCCAGCGAGAGAGGGAGAAACTCTATGAAATCGTGCTTCGTGCCGTTCCGAAACTCCTGTTAGAATCTCTGTTAGGCGATTATTACGTGCAACACCTCCAGTGAGAAGAAGTTCGTTTTTCTTCGTGTGCGCAAGGGCTCTTTCAGCAATCTCTGCCAGCATACCGAACGAGGTTTCTTGAACACTGAAGCAGATATCTGGGATTGGGACTCCTTCCGAGAATAGTCTTTTTGCTGAAGTAAACATTCCTGAATAGCTGAGATCCATACCCTTGACAGAGTAGGGAAGACTATGGAAAGTTCTACCCTCCTTTGCTGCTTTTTCTATCATTGGACCTGCAGGAAAAGGCATTCCAAGATGGCGACCAAGTACATCCAACATGTTTCCGATTGCAATGTCTAATGTTTCTCCAAAGGTCCTGAAACGTCCTCCGGCAAATGCAATTATCTGAGTATTTCCCCCTGAAACATACACAGTTACTGGGTCATTGAAACCAGACTCTAGGTTTCCTATCTCTATATGAGCAACGCAATGATTGACATCTACAAGAGGAATTCCAAGTTTTGCTGCAAGTGTTCTAGCCATGGTGGCTGTAGTTCTCAGGCAAGGACCTAAGCCAGGACCTCTAGAAAAGGCTATCAAATCAATATCCTTGTAATTGACGCCCGCAGTATCCAATGCCTTACCAATAATACTTGGACCTAAATCAGAGTGATGCCTGCTTGCTTCACGTGGATGGATGCCTCCCTGGGAGGGTTTTAACATGTCCCACTCATTAGCTAGTACGGCACCCTCACTAGTGACTATACCAGCACCGAATGAGTGTGCAGTTCCTTCAAGTCCAAGACAGATAATTGGCATTTTGGTAACCTTGAGTTAATTGGATTCTTCAAATTGGAGATATGTCAACACAAGTTGACTCTTCCGCTTAGGTCATAATTTCCAAAGTTCTTCTAGCAAAGGCTTTATAATCCTCGCAATCGGCCACTTTCGAGAGGCGTACAGCTTGTCCGAAAAAATGCCCATTAAAGCACTTGAACAACAACTTGAAGATGTAATCTCTGTGAAGCTCAAAGATCAAAGGATTTTCAGAGGCCACCTAACTAGGTGTGACATGTACATGAACCTCACACTTGCAGAAGCTGAAGAGATGGAAAACGAACAGATTTTAGCAAAATACGGTCAAATCTTGATTAGAGGCAACAATATCCTTTGGATACAGATTCCGGAATAAACACTATCTGAATAAAGAACCTAACGTTCTATCTCTCGTTTATATCGCTCAATCATTTGTACTAGTTGTTCTTCACCCTTCTGCCTCGCCTGTTCGCGTACATCCTTAATGAAGGATTGAAGAACACTCTCAAACTTTTTACGACTGATGAATGCAAATTCATCAACTCGTCGTAACTCCACATCTTCTGCTTCAATAATTGGTATAAGAGCTCGAATGAGCTCTTCTCTTGGAAGATGTGAAATTGGAGTGTCAACAACGACGGCACGAATCTGTTTTTCAATTAATAGCCCTGCAGTCTGAGGACCTCCGCCTGATGCATCCTCGAATAAGACGATATCTCCTGACTTAAAGCCAACCTTATGATTGTACTCTTCTAAACTCTCTCGGGTGAAATGTGGAATCACTTTTACAGCTAACATGTCACCCCGCATCTCAAGACGCTTGACACCTTTGAGAAGCTCTAATCTACTCTTCAATGTTGCCTCTTGCTTTTGAAGTTTGATGATGTCAGCTTCAGCTTTCTTTAGTGAAGATTTTGATTTCTCCACTTCTCTGTCCCGTTTTATTCTCCAGTAGTTATCTTGAGTTACTATCTCAAGGCTGTGCTTGAGCTCGCTTTCTCTGAACCTGAGATACTCTACGAATCGTGTGAGATCTTCCACTTTTTCTGCAAGTACCTGATTTTCATCCTCTATTTGCTCAAGACGATTCTTGAGTGCGTCAAATCTTTCTTGTGTCAGCTTCTCCTCAGATGGTTGGACTGGTTGTTCCTCTGGTATACTTTCCACAATCTCTGCACCAGAACGTTCTAAACTTGCTAGAGCCTCATTAATCGGAGTACCCTTGATGACAAGAGCCTTCAGATGATTTCGATCAACCGTGAGCTGCTCTTCTCTTATCATTCGATCAATCTGCTGTAATTTTGGTTGGACAGATCTGAATGCGTAGATTGCAGCTGTTAGCGCATCTCGTTCATGTGCATTACGAACCCTAGTGTTATTGCCATATGATCGTACAAGCTCTTGTTTTTCAGCAACAGGAATAGCTTTTGCAGGAGTATACACGATGGTATTAATCGTACTTGCCATCTTCTCAATAAAATGGGGTGCCTGTGGAACATCGGAAGCCAACATGATTGGAATACCAGTTTCATAGACCTCGCGTATCATATCAGCTCTTGTAAGCCCTTTCCTGCTTCTCAGAACCTTTACATTTCCATCTAAAGAGAGAAGACAGTATGCGGCAGTAATTCCCGGATCAACTCCAAGTATGTAATATCTTGGTTTGGTTTCAGAAATGCTCGGCATTGGTTCAAGAGGCACGAACTCAACACGCTTACGAACAGGTGAAATCAGAATGTTGAAATCACCACCTCGCTTGGCCTCAATTTTATTTCGTATTACTGGGAGCGGCGCATTCGTTATTAGTCGCGCACTTGCGTATCCAAAATCAGATGCGCGAACATCAATGTCGTACTCGATTTCAGCAGCTTTGAGTTGAGATTCAATGAACCGGGTCATCTGTTGAATCTCGGAGTGAATTCTGCGTCTGTACCTATTCGCGCTCTGTCCGCCACTACCGGGTTTCCGAGCCCTTGTTACTTTAATCTCAGTCTGTTCGCTGAAACACTCCAATGAGTGACCAATACCTTTCGATGCAAGTTGAGCTGCAATTGCTGCTGATTCTAAAGCACTTGGTTTTCCTCGTACGTTTATACCATGGCGTCGAGCTAAAATTTTGAGCTGAATTTGGTGCGGTGGCACACCTGTCACTTGTACAATTCTTGTTTCATTGGGGATACGACTTGCAAGTTGGAATAGTGATTTGCTGTCAGGGACTATCTCGAAGATATTATCGGTACAGAACCACTTTGGTGAAATTGTTTTTACTACTTTTAATAAAGCGCCTCGAGATAGTTCTGGATACTCATTCAGAATGATTCCATCTCTCATTATTACGCAAGCAAATTTTGGGGCAGACTTCGCTCCAGGACTGTGTGATGGCAGTATATCAAAACCAATGATGAATACTCTTTCATCGCCCATTCAGCTCAGCACTCACATCACAATAATTTAGACTGGCTATGAACCCTTTTGACCATTGGGTTATGTGAACGTATTATGAAGACTTCCCAAACAACAAGTATAATAAAGACTTGCTTAAGCAACACGCTAACGCTCGCATGAGGTGCAAGAACTGTCCGAAACACTACAAATTGATAACGATGATGCAATACTACGTATTGGACGCGCGCTATCTTCTGCAACAAGATTGAAAGTACTGAAACTCCTTCTTCAAGGTGAAAAAGATGTAACACGAGTGGCAAGGCATCTTGGTGGAACCGAGGCTAATGCCAGTGCACAAATCAAGATTCTCTATGAAGCGGGTCTTCTGGATTGTAGATACGAACCAGGTCAGCATGGTCTGAAGAAAATTTCAAAGACAAAGGTAAAACGCGTCATACTTGACCTAGACTAGGTTAATCCGGTCTTTACCTATTCTGCTGGAGAGTCTGAGTAGCTAACTAGGTGGGCTTTCCAGCGGCGTATTCTTTTTAGTATATTATCACGCTCTTCAGATCTTATTCCTCTCTTTCCCCGCGCTTTCAGAAAATTCAAGACTATATCCATGTCCCGTGCAACTTTCTTTTTCCGTTCATCCTCGTCAATCAAGTACTCTTTCGCTGATTGAAGATAGTCCATGATTATGTCCGCAGTTGCTTCACCGGTGCGTAGCTCTTGCGCGATTGGATCGAGAACACGACTCACTTTTGCGCTTGTTGCAGTTGAGTCAATTGAATCAGCAGCAGAGTCAATATGGTCTTCTAAGGACACAGAAATATCTTCGGGAGAAGGAGTGGAGGGTGCAATCGGATGTGTTCCCGGATCCTCGTTGTTGATAATTGTTTCATTTGAACTCTCAACAGTATCCAATTCAGTATTATTATCATCAGATGTCTTAGATGTCTTTTTGACTTCAGTAAAGAGTGGGAGAATTGATGGATTATCACCCATAGGTGGTTCTGGA
>JAOUFI010000010.1 GCA_029858305.1 Candidatus Thorarchaeota archaeon | reverse complement strand
CTCTGTGGATGAGCTCCTAAACAGGCTCCCCAAGGAAATGGGTAATATTGAGGTAGTCAAAAGAGAGTTGTACCAACTAGATTCTGCAAATGCTCAGCCGCACCACTGGCAGACTCTTGCTGGTGCCATTAAACAAGTCAGTGAGGAAATAAATGACCTAAGAGGGATTGTTGTTTCTCATGGTACAGATACGATGACATATTCTTCAGCAGCTATCAGTTTCATGGTTCAGGATTTTGGGAAACCAATAGTCTTTACTGGGGCCCAGATACCTGCGAGTATACCCTGGAGTGATGGACCACGGAATTTGTTGGATGCAATGAGGGTTGCGGCCTTTGGTGATCTGGGTGAAACCGTTATCGTGTTCAATGGTGAGATTCATCGCGCCACGCGAACCAAGAAAGTACGTGTCAATTCCTACGACGCATTTGACTCTGTGGACCCATCTCCCGTTGGGATTTTAGCTCGAGAAATCGTACTTTATGATGGACGTAAGAAACGAAACATGAATCTTATTCCCAGGTTCGATACACGCCTTGATGACCGAGTGTTCTTGTTGAAAGTTTTTCCAGGAATTCCTCCACAGACTCTAACGAGAATCATGGATATGGGATATCATGGAATTGTAGTCGAAGGATTTGGATCTGGAAATATCCCCACTGATGAGAATGCCCTCACTGGAGGAATTCTTCAAGCGATTGACCAAGGCTGCTTTGTAGTTATCAGTTCGCAGTGTGCTTTTGGACAAGCTGACTTGTCAATCTACGAGGTAGGCCGTGCTGCAATGAATGTTGGAGCAATGAGTGCCTTTGATATGACTTCAGAAGCCGCTCTTGTGAAATTAGCATGGGTCCTGGGTCACACTCGTGATCCGGACCGTGTTCGAGAGATGATGAGTATTAGCTACGTGGGCGAGGTATCGTACACTGGATTAGCTGATTCACTGAACAAATAGACACCGTTGGCAGTATATCAACCTCTGCAGGTGTTATTATATCTACGATTAGTGCAGTACCCATCAAAACTATCTGGCGAGAACTGAAAAGGAAGTGGCGCCTGGGATGGGATTTGAACTCAGGCAAAGTCACTCAAAGTGAGTAACTCTCATGCCTCCCGGAGGAGAACAGCTGTCTATCCGAAGGCCGGTAAGACAACCGTCGATTCCAGGCTGTCGCCGTAAACCAGGCTTGGCTACCCAGGCTTACTAGTCGTGTTTTTGATATCCCTTTTCATCTTTTCTCTTAGACATTTTCTCTAATTAGCGAGAAATTTTCACCGCCTCTCATCACACGTACGAAGCTTGTTTGAAACGAAAGACCTTCAGGACCTCGTCCCATTGATTTTGTTGTATGCGATAATGATGATGGCCGCACAAATCACAGAGCCTAAAGGCACAGCCAAGGGCAGTATCGATATCCACCAACTGTTATGAACAGTGAAATACAGTACTTCTATGGTTTCAATAGCGATATACGAATTGTGTACTCCCTCCCATGTGGCGTTAATCATTAGTCTGCAGTTTCCATTCGTAATCAGAAATGTGTTTATGTCTAATCGCCAACAAGTGTTGTTCACTGCCCGAGCCTGTAAGATGGCATCATACAGTACTTGATGGTCTGTATCCACCTGTTCGACAATTTCTCCAGTCACTGATTCAAGGTTGCATTGATAGCAGTCCCGGAGAACATTTGTCGTTATATTGAAATTAACGTCACAATAGGCTAAACCAGAAAGTGTTTCAGAAGCCCGCCCTCCGTACTTTTCATATATTTCTACTGTAGATTTCACAAAATCATCTGACGAAACTAGAGGTTCAGGGTATGTCCATTGACAGACTTCTCCGGTGAGACCAAATCTTATAGAGGCGGCAAGGAACACACTGAGGAATTCATCAGATGCCAATACATCGCTTGCCATTATCCCTGAATGTATGACCACTCCATCTCTATACCTGTGCATATAAGCCGCTACCGGATATTCAGGGCATTCACTAGGATTGACGAAATTCCAGTAACCGATAATATCCGTTTCTGTTTGATTTTGCAGAAGATTTTCTTCATGGCCCCTGTAGCTAGAGTAAATGTTCTCACCTAATGTAGTTCTGAGAAAGTCGCTGAGAGCATTTGTTGTGTTGACTTTGATACAATTGTAATGGTTACCAATCCAATACTTCCAGATATTACTACCAACCCAATTCGTGTTGTTCTCAGGCCACCTATGGAAGACGGATTTCCAGGCATGAGTTCCGTTAAATTCCCACCCATGCCCCTTGGTCAGGCTTAGATAGCCATTAGAATATGTAACCTCAGCTAGAAAAGTGCAGGCATCCATAATTATCAGTGTACCTCCCGACGCCACGAATTGCTTGTAATAGAGGTACTCCCTCTCTGTGACATATTCAGTAAATCCAAGTATTACGACATCATATAGTCTCGCACCATCATGAAAGAGCCCACCTTGATCCACATCGATTTCGTTGATGAGCGTCACAGTTTCTCCGAGGACAAGATGAAGAGAGTAAGCTGCATCACTCTCAAACCACGAGCAAAGCTGCGTGCTCCAGCCCCAATCATCAACCACTGTTCTGTTGAAAAGATTTAGGTCTGTTGTAATGTATTCTCCCACAGGTAGCCAGCTGTATCTGGAGTAAAATGTATAGAATGCATTTGAGTAGGCCGTCGCAGTAAAAATAGGCTTGACCACAGCTATTCTATTATCGGTCGAAGTAGTGGTGACAGTGCTATTTGTGATTGTCTTTGTCAAACTCCTTGTGTCAAATGAAACCTCAGACACCCCTAAGGAACTAACCGACACTAAAAGCACTAGGAAAAGAGCAAGCCATCCGATGCTGTAATGTTCTCTGCCCCTCTGCCTTTGAATGACTATCATGCTGGAACACCACCCTTCTAAAGATATGCTGTTAATCTTTCATGCTCAAATAAGTATACCGAGATAAAGCAGGACACGGTGTTTCAAACCTTGCGGACTGCATCTCATAGTGAATTGGGATCAATGTAGACAAAGCCTAGAATCAGATTGCCACGCACCTCATCAAACTTGTAAACTCTGAATTTATAGTCTGTTCCATGTTCTTGGTAAATGACCTCTCTATTATTGATATAATACTGAAAGATACTACGACACTCCTCTCTCACAGCGAGGAACAGATTTCGATATTGCCTTCTCTGCGTTGGTCTAATGTTCCATTGTAGATGTATGAACTTGTTCGCTAAACTGTTACTTGAAATGAGTATGCCCTTTCTTCCCTTTCCCTCATATCTACTAAGAATCTCAAGAAGAGTCATTTTTAGGTGAGATGGAATACTCGATATGCTACTAGGCGTTAGGGATGGTTCAGTTGACAAATATTTCCCCATAGAATGAACACTTGCTGAGGGCTAAAAAGACCTTTAAAAATCAGTTCTCTATGGTAATGGTTATAAGGAATCCAAAAGAGGCGAACTAGCCAAAGCCAGTCAGAATGAGGTTATAGACCGTGTCTGAAGATTACAAGCATATTGTTCGTATCGGAGGTTCCGATATAGATGGCCAAGAGAGCCTAATCCAGGGACTTACCCATATTAGAGGTGTTGGTCTTAGAATGTCTAAGACTATTCTTGCACATCTCGGAATGAATCCCAATGATAGGCTCGGATTCATGACCGATAAGAATATTGAAGAAATCGAGTCCATTCTCGAGAATCCAGTGGCCGTAGGATTCCCTGATTGGTTTGTAAACCGCCCTAGAGATAGAATGAGCGGCAGAATGCTTCATTTGACTGGTTCGGATCTTGACTTTGCTAATAGAAATGATATTGACAGGTTACGCAGAATCAAGTCGTGGCGAGGATCAAGGCATTCGCTTGGTCTTAAGGTAAGAGGTCAACACACAAGAACAACTGGACGTGGTGGCGTGGCTGTTGGTGTGTCGAGGAAGAAAGAATAAAGAGGAATGAAATATGGGAGATCCACGCAGCCAGAAGAAAAAGTACGTAACACCGAAACGTCCATTCGATACAGACAGATTTGAACAGGAACTTCAATTGGTCGGCACCTTTGGTCTACGGAATAAAAAAGAGATATGGATGCATAGAACAGAACTGTCCAATTATCGCAGACAGGCAAGAACATTATTGGCTCTACCCCCCTCCGAAAGAGCTCATCTGGAGAAAGAGCTTGTCGACAAGTTAAGTAGAATTGGCATTCTCTCAGGAGAGCCGACTCTTGACAGCGTTTTGGACCTGACCTTAGAAAACCTACTTGAGCGCAGATTACAGACGATTGTTTTCCGAAAGGGTCTTGCTGCATCCATGCATCACGCTCGACAACTTGTGATACATGGTCACATTGGTTTGAACAATAGCCGCGTAACCACACCTGCACGATTGATTACCACTTCTGAAGAAGAGCATATCACTTACACTACAAAATCTGCTTTGAACGACCAGTCTCATCCAGCTCGAATTGCTGCATCTGACGCAGCAACAAGGATTACTGCAGTTCCTGAGGAAATCGAGGTAGAACGTCCATCACGAAGACGCGTACCAATACCCACTGATGATGATGAACGAGAACCTTTGAGAAACGATGATGATTCTATAGGAGCTGAGGACCTTGAGTAAAGAAGAGAAGAGAGACAAATGGGCAGTAGCCCACATCTTTGCATCATACAATGACACAATAATTACCATCACTGACATAACTGGCGCAGAGACATTGGCACGACATACTGGTGGTATGATGGTCAAGGCGGATAGGAACGAATCCTCACCTCATGCTGCTATGCAAGCCGCTTTTCAAGCGGCAAGGGAAGCCAAGGACAAGGGCGTTTATGGTATTCACATCCGTGTACGAGCTCCCGGTGGTTCTGGCCCTAAGACTCCAGGTCCTGGTGCACAAGCGGCAATTCGTGCGCTGAGCAGGGCAGGTCTGAGAATCGGTATCATCGATGAAGTTACCCCTGTCCCTCATGACGGAACCAGAAAAGCTGGCGGTCGTCGCGGAAGACGAGTATAGATTCTTTTCGCGTATATTTCTCTCATTTAGCTGGCATTCATGGACTATGCCATTTGCTAATTAGACTCAATGGTCTTCCCGAGTTTCGCGATTCGAATCTAGCACTTGGGCGAGTGAGATGTCTTTGTGCGCTGAGTGGCGGGATGTACAATCCTTCTCTGATGCTTCTCTCTATCTGTGTATCAATCTTCACTGCTGTCCTGTCTTTGAAACCACACTTGAAACACTTGTATCCCTTATCACTTCCAGCACTCTTCATTCGCTTTAGGCAATGTGGGCAGAATGGATTTAGCGACCGAATCTCCTGTGTGAGATTGAGAATCTCAAGACCCTCAATATTTAGAGTAAGCCCATGTGACCGAGAACTAGGTCTCACATTTGCGTGGACCTTGATCTCATCACCAATTCGTAAAGCCTTGACAATCTCTCTAAAGTCTCGTGTGGGTTCATAAGCAGCACAATCTATTCTCCCATTATCATCACGGAGCCCGAATACAACGTGTCCTCCCTCAATTATCTTTGAACGACTCTCTACAAAGCCATGAACAATAGACGCCATGTACGGTCTCAAATCTCGTATCTTCATGGTATACTTTAGATGCTCCCCTGTTCCCTGATTACTCCTGAAAACCATCCATCTATCCACATTTTGTTCGCTTCTCACGAAATCAGCTGCATTTTTGACATCTTGTGCAGTTTCACCTCTGATTCCATAGATGACTGGATCGGGACCATGTGGTTCAATCAGAATCCTCCCATCTGTTATGTCGATATTCGAAAATATCCTATTTCCCATTCTATCAACCATCTCTTGTACAGACTCTGGATCCACACCTCTTTTCTGATCACACTGGTTTATTCCTCGATATGCAATGAATTCGTAGGTATGGTCCCCCTCAAGAGCGTTCCCAACTGCTGACAAAGCGCCAATCAATCCCCTTCCATTACCACCTCCGAAGTGAATAATGTTATTTCTTTTCACTAGTCTGCACGCTAGATCTATTGGAACTGTCCGCCATAGTGCTTGCTGTGAGAGTGCCCTTACACTCTCTGGTATCTCTTCAACAATAACAACAATACCGGGATTTGTGTTGGGGTAAGTTTCGTCTACGTATTTGTGAACCATCTGCACCATTCGGCCCATCAAATCTTCAACCAAGCTGGTGTCAAAGAGAAACTGAAGTGCGACAGCTCCATTACCACGGGTTCTGAATGGAATCCCTGGATTGAGCCGAATCAATCGAGGGTAATCTTTCCAATCCACGGACTGTTTTGTGAGATGTTCTACTAGCAGGCTTGCAAAGTGTGTTGTACAGCCGCCCTTTGGGCTGTCAATGTCGTCAAGACCAATGTGGATTTCCCTATTGCTCATGCCTCTCTCTTCCGACAATTATCGCAGATTGTAGACTCATCCACTTTCGTTCCATGGTCCTCACAGACGAGTCTTCCACAGATATTACATGCTCGCGCAGCCAAGTAATCTTGACAGATGTAGCATCTAGCCTCACTACAATTCAAGCATATCTCATCGTGATTCATGCAATCAGTACATACAAATGCTCCACACATCTTACACGATACGAGCTGTCTATTTTCCTCACTGCAAATCTCACATATTATTCCTGGTGCGTAGTACATTCTTGGCATTTCCTCTTTGTTGAGGCCTATGAAAACACAGAAATCCTTTACCCTTTTTGGATTGCACGATTGGTGAATCAAGAGTGACCCCACAACCGAGAATTCTCATCTATCATGCTGGCCAATGTGCCCCAAAGAAATGTACAGGGATACGCCTCAGCAGAATGAAAAGAGGTCAAATTCTGACAAACATGAACCAAATTCCTCAGGGTGGCGTTGTTCTCAACCCTGTGTCAGAGGTTGCATTCTCTAGGGCAGATAGGGATGCTATACTTCGCTCAGGTCTTATTGCGCTTGATTGTTCATGGA
Source organism: Candidatus Thorarchaeota archaeon (assembly GCA_029858305.1). Taxonomy (GTDB): domain Archaea; phylum Asgardarchaeota; class Thorarchaeia; order Thorarchaeales; family Thorarchaeaceae; genus SMTZ1-45. The sequence goes on along the minus strand of JAOUFI010000010.1, from coordinate 46,192 downwards.
AAAAGGCTGAAGAGATATTTGCCACCTCAAGACTTGGTATACAAAGAGCATTACCATATCTGCTTGCTGCTAATCCAATCAACACATACAAACCGATCAAACTTTCAACTGCTGAGGCTATTGCTGCAGCAATATACATCGCTGGATTCAAAGACTTTGCCGAGGATATCATGTCCGTATTCAAATGGGGTTCTACATTCATAACATTGAATCATGAGCTTTTAGAAGAGTATTCGAAATGCTCCACTAGCGGAGAAGTCGTTCAAATTCAAAAAGAGTATATGGAATTGCAGAATGGCTGAATGATGTGATGTAGCTCTGGTCCAGAGAGTAACCCCAATTCTGTTCCACCTCCGAAAGTTACCGATCAGAGGTCTTGCAACATCGAACTAAGCTTCCTACCCTACACCTCAGGTCGGCACATCAACAGTGTATTCTTGGAATTGCTCAACCGGTGATAGGCCGTTTCAGCCAAGCCAAACGAGTCCTCAACAGATTCAAGTCTGTATCATTGTCACGCCCGTTCGGGGGTGTCGTTTCTGTTCCCAGAGCGAGGCTCTCGCCTCCCTTCTTTCGTTGGACCGGCGTCGACACGAGTCGGGAGTTTCCTCAGCTCTCACCCCGAAGGATGAGTACCGTCAGTTGCGCTTCTGCTCCAGAGCTACATAATCCTCTCGAAGGATACTCATAAAAAGATGGTTAATATTTCAATCCGCATTCTCTGTATGCCTTTTCCACATCTGAGGATACCTACCTCTCACCATTAGAACTCGCTCGCTTGTTGCAACAATTCCACTCTTGGCTTTAGCTATTCTCTCGCTGATATCATTACTCTTTGCTAGTGCAACAGCTTCTCCCTTCAGTGTCTTGAGGAGGATTAAGTCTCCTTTCGTGATACCAGTGTTGAGTGTAATCACTCCCGTCGCTGCTAGATCTGCGCCATGGCATATTGCATCGACGGCGGAGTCACGTATCTGAATGAAGGGTAAATGACTAAGTGCGAATTCCGTAGGCAATAGATATCTTCGAAGGAGTTTCTCATCCCCATCCTCCTTCCAAAAGATATAGGCATCCTTCAGATCGTACAACGAACATAGGTGTATATCCTCCTTGAATCCTCCAACCCGTGTTCGGCGAAGCTCTCTCATATGCCCTCCAACACCAAGGGCTTCTCCAATATCAAAGCAGAGCTTTCGAACATAGGTGCCTGCTTCACATCCAACACGAAAGAGGACAAGTCTTCCCTTGATTTCGATGATTTGATTATAGTAAATTTCACGGACTCGCAAAACCCGCTTCACTGATGACCTGAGTGGAGGTTTTTGGTAGATTTTGCCTACAAACTCCTCAATGACTCGTCTTATCTCCTCCTCCGGTGATGAGTGATGAAGTTCAAGAACACAAACATACTCTTTTCCGGCCGGAAGAAGTGCCTGCATAGCTTTCGTGGCATTTCCAATACCTGTTGGTAGAATGCCTGTTACTCCGGGATCCAATGTGCCTCCATGACCTACACGATCAACATTCAGTATTTTCTTGACCCAAGTCGCAACCTCATGACTTGTAGGCCCTGCTGGTTTGTCAAGGACTATTACACCATTCTCAAGGAGGTATTCGATAGGGAGATTATCAAGTGAAGAGAATCCATAGTCTGGATTGGTAGTATCTGATGCTCTTTGAATAATTTCACGAGGTTGGTCTGAAGGCAGAAGACCCACCAATCACAGACACTCCTTTTACATCTAGCTCCGTCTAGAGCTCGAACCGAATCTTCTGTCGGAATTTATCAGTAAGACCTGCATCATCAATTGCCTTTCTTACCGCCTCGTCATCCGCTCCTTTGGAGATTGGTAGTACGGTCTCCAAGGGCTCAAGGTGTCGAGTATTGCAATTGCGTCGTCTGACTCCACTAAGATTCTTCGGTCCGGTGATAACCACATAGCTATCATCCTTAATTTCAACGATGACACAGTGGCTTCCAGTCTCTCGACCTACCACCTTAACACAGATTCTACCAATGTCGTACAAGTTCATATCAATTACACCTCACCTTGTCCATAGTCTGCAACCAAGTCGCCTCGATGTATCATCCCACTGGACTGGGAGAATACGGTCACTTGCTTTTGTTCACAATATGAGCTTTCCGCTAGGACCTGTAAAAGCCCTACCTCTTTTCAATATCAAAATATGTTTCAATTGCGGTGATTACTATACTGCTGACCCCTTCAAGAGAATACTTGCCTGTGTTGAGAATGAGATCATAGATAGACAAATCAGAAACATCTACTTTGTAGTATTCGAGATACCTTGCCTTTTCACTCCCCTCGCGATGGATGGTTTCCCGGCGAGCGAACTCAAAATCTGCACCATCCCGCGCGGCAATTCTCCTAATTCTTACATCAAGGGGAGCTGTCAATAGTATTTTCAGGTCTGCATATTCTCCTGCCATCCATGCCGCAAGCTGACCATCGATGACAGCATTGCCCTTCTGTGCCTCTTTTCTCTGAGCGTTATCAATTAGCTTATCAATTTCCTCGTCGCCCTCTGCCACGCGACAGAACTCCTCCAAGGTTAATCCTCTCTCCTTGGCTAATTGCCGGAATGTGGCTCCAGCAGAACTCCTTCTCAAATTGAATCTCTTCGCTACTGCATCAGCCACGGAGCTCTTTCCTGTTCCATGAAGCCCGCCAATAGTGATGACTCGCTTCATCTCTCTACTCTCGAGTTTTTGTGATTATTGCACGACGTACAGCTGCTGATGATAGCACTCCACCATAGGGACGATTTGGACGTTTTGATGATCGACTTGCTTTTCTGCTCAGTCGATATAGCGAATTCTTAGGAAGTTGCAGCTGTGCACCAGTCACGGGGCAAATGCCTCCAGACTTGTAGAACTTTTGTCTATGTACGACTCTTCTACCACCGGGCGTTCTAACCATTCGATTTGCTCTTCCTCTTGTTAATTGGCCAGGTCGTGCCATTTTCAACACCATTCCTTTATTGTTCCCTTGAGACCCTTGGTCGTTCTCTTTTAAGCAAAGCGGTGGGTCACTTATGAATTGCTACGTCTGCGGAGCCATGACTTGTGTACCCATGATTCTTTGAAGGATGCTAGAGAGCCCAAGACCTACAATGAAGTAGAAGATATAATATGTCAGACCAAAGCCAGCCTCGGTAGCTCGACCGCCCATACCTACCAGGAATGGTAGAACTTTCTGCAAGTTGAACGGTATCACTGCAACAATCTGTTCCGTACCGTCAATGGTGTAAAAGCCTCTAAGAATCGTGAAGATAAGCATGAATGGAATAAGAAATATCAGAGATGGTTTACATCGAGAGCTCAACTGTTCGCGTTGGATTCTATCAATGTATGCCTTCCTTCTTTTTACCTTCTTGAGCAGTTTTTCATTCTGTGTTCGCTTTGCCTCCTTCTCCATCTCTTGATACTGCTTTATCTCCAACTGCTGTCGTTGAAGTCTTCGCATGTCCGAAAAACGTTTCATGGCTAGGTTACTCATCGTTGATACCACGACTGATACAAGCATGATGAATAACGCAGAAAAGGGCGGCTTCTGAAACAACTGAAAAGCTGTAGCAAACCAAATGGCAAAGTCTGTGAAGAGATCCTGCAACTGTTTCTACTCCATTAATGTCTGAGCTAATTCAGCGGCCGCCTCTTCAACTTTACCCTCTCGGTTCATGATTCTTCTCACCGTTGCCCCAGTTAGTGTTCCAACTGAAATAGCAGCTGCCCTACACATCTCTTGATGTATTTGAATATCACTGACTGCCTGTGCATCACGAGTTCTGGTTTCATCACTACTTCTACGGCTTGCTATCTTATCAGATTCAGCCTCCACAAGTACGACAGTCTTTGGTTGGATGGCCCGTATAACCCACTCAGGGAGCCCAATCAAGTATCCATTATTAGTCTGGATAAGAGTATGAGTGTCAACAATCACCCTTGTTTTTCGAGCTTTCTTTGCAATTGATTCTCCAGCAAGCTTCTGATTCTTGCGTTGCAGGGCAGTGGGCATTTTTCTCATTTCGTCCCGAGTTTTTACCTGTCCGGTCTTAGAGGCTACTTCAAACATCTCTGTACCGAAGTTCAGAACGAGAACATCTTCCCCATGTTTCTGTTTGACAATATCCACAGCAGTATTGATCACAGTTGTCTTACCAACTCCTGGAATACCAGTTACAATGACAATATTTCTTGACTCACTCATCGAATGGACTCACCTTCGACTCTGAATTCGACCGCATGGTCGAATGAGGGTAGTTATAATTCCTTCCATGTACCTTCAGTGGACACCGATGCAAATCATCCAAAGAAACGTTTGAGCATTCTACATATAACAAGCGCAACCCAGAGACTTTGGTGCTTATCTCCTGCTCCTTTAAGTAGGTATAGCGACCAGCTTCCATCTCTCTTCTGCTGATTTACAAACCAGTCTATTGCCTCTCTTATATTCTGATGATCTGCAGAGAATCCTAATCTCGAAAGAGTATCCAATACGGATAAGATGTCACTGAACCAAAATGGGAATGTAATTCTAGTCCAGTATTCAGGTGCTTTTCTGTCTGTGTAATTATCCGCCTTGAATATTTGGGTAGCAAGTTTCTCGCCGGCTCGCAAAATATCTGCTTGATGGCTGTATCTTGGGTGGACCGCAAAAGGACGTAGAACTACTCCGGTGATCATTTGCGAGAAACGCTTTTCCCTTCTTGGCTGCACCGGTTCTGTCAGTTTTATTACCTCTCCCCACCTCAGATGTTCAGTACGAAGAGGCACTGTCCATCCTCCGTCATCTTCGCGAATAGAGAGTAACCACTGAAGACCTCGTTCTATGGCCTCCTCGTCAATAAATCCTGCCTTGATTAGAATCTCAAGATAGGCAGCAGTGTAGTTTGGACTGTACTGATTTCGATAGATGCCTCTGAAATCACCTTCTTCTGTCTGACAATTAAAAAGGAAGTCTGCGGCTCTTTGCACTGAGGAATGATCTCTATTTAGGAGATACTTCTCAACAAGTATACCGAGCTGTCTGAAGGTTTCAAGTTGCTTGTAACCAGAGATTTCGATTGGATCTGTCTTCTTCTTAGGATACTTCCAAGAGCCATCCTCTTGTTGCTTTCTCAGGATTCTTTGCACAGGATACAAGTCCCAGAGAGAAGTGACTGGGCCTGGATTCAATCCCTGAAGGTCTCTTCGCACCTGATATTGAAGGGCTTTATTATCAACATCTGCAAACTGTGGCAAAGGATCGTAATTTAGATGATTACGCCACCCCACATGGAACACCTCTATCTCATTATGCGAACGTACCCACTACCGCTTCTCACTCGAAGTAAAAGCGTATGCAATGTTGGCTCCGGTTTGTACAGCTTGTAAACTACCTGGTGTACCTAAGATGTCACCACATGGGTATGCCCAAATATATCCATCAACCGGGCTCTTCACCTGTTCAAGGACATCGCCATACAGGTCGTAGATCTCTGCAAAAATGTCTCCCTTCTTCAGAAAAGCACCTGGGACCTTCTTGAATCGAATGAGTCCACCTCTATTTGCTCTGACAATCCCGTGCATTGTACACACACCAGGTATGATGGTTATCCCATTCTGCGGTTCGATTTTACCATCAATCATGTTGAACTCTTTCATTATGTTAAGAACACCTTTGACACCCACTGTTGTCGAGGGTTCTGATATCCAACGTCCATCGATGAGTTCAACCAGAATGTCAGGGACACCATTCTTGACAGCCAGATTTGAGAGGGTATCAGGCGCGTTCTCTTTGAGGGGGACATTCTCAACAACATTTGTTACACCAAACACCTTTGCCATTCTCTCAAGACTCTCTTTTGTTGATGGATTGCCAATATTGACCTCAGTGAAGAAGAGCGAGTCTGGTCTCACATTACAGTGTATATTGATAACCATGTCAGCCTTGCTCCACGCCTTCTCCCATAAAGCATGAGCTAGTCGTTCTGTTGCAGTTCCAGATGGCTGGTCTGCAGTTAATGGACTCGCACTTCCACCTCCACCAAGATCAAGATTGTCTATCCAAGAGAGATACTGGTGGTGCATGAAGGCAAGTGGATTCTCGACCGGAATGCCAATAATGGCTCCTCGAAGCCCCTTTGGATTCACCCGCTCTCTCATTATCTTGAGAATGACCTCAATCCCCTGTATCTCAATACCATGCTGAGTCGACACCATGAGTAGTGTTGGCCCATCCTTCTCTCCATTCATAACCAAGACTGGAATATCAATGGAAGTCGTTGTGTTCAACTCGATTCCTTTGATGACACCCTTCTTGAGTTCTCCTCTTTTCGCCGTTGCTGTACCTACTGTGAGACTCGTTGGCAATTCTCTAGCCTCCTCGTGAAAATATACAGAGGCTTCCATAAATACACCATGGTATGAAGTGCATCAAAAAAGGAAAAGAAAGGGGTCGCTCTGGACCCCCTCTTCGTTCTACAGGATACCTAGCAGACCTGCTACGCCTTCCCCGCCCATCTCGGACAGTTGAGATTAGCTATTTCCTTCTTCCAAGGTAGACTGAATCAAATGTATGGCGACCTGAGTATCTATATTGCTTACATCTAATTTTGTTCTTTCTTGCCTTGTATGTTACTTTATCTAATCCATTGCCTGATTCTCTTCTCATTGGTGACAATCTGGAAAAATTCAAATAATATTAGCATCTAGAGAGATTTAGGAGAGGACAATGGGTTTCGAGGTCTTATTTACTGGAACTGTGCTGTTTGTTGGATCACTCATGCTGCTCCTGATATTACATCTTGATGCCGTTGGCTATCTTGAAGACGAAGAACCATTTTATTTCATGATCCATCCGAGATTATTTCAGATGATTTTTTATCTGATGTTCTGGGCATTTCCAATCAATTTCGGAATTGTAGCTTTACAACACACGGACACAATAAATATACAGGAAGCAAGTGGAGTAATTACCCTCATTTTTTTACTATGGCCAACCTTCACCTATTTCCCTTATAGGAGTTTTATAGGGCTATCATTGAAACTTGGAATGAGCGCGGGGCTAAGGATAGAGTATGATCCTGTTTTTATTGAGCAGCTCAAATTTGCTGGATGGATTGGTTCAATCCTCTCATTTGTAACTTTTTTTTTCATCAAGTTATTAGATATCGTAACAATATTGGAAGACCCATTGTTCTTCTTTGCCATGTTTGGCCTTGTTCTATTATTACCATCTAGAAAATCGTTAGCTATCATTCGTGGGAAACAAGTGCAAGAAAATACCAGAGATTGAAGTGTGTACCTTGAAGGAGAAGAAAAAAGTGAGGATGGAGTATTATCTCCATCCACTCTTTAGTGAAATCTTCTTACAGAATCCCTAATAGCCCCGCTACGCCTTCCCCGCCCATCTCGGATAGTTGGGCCTTCGCAATTTGTTCGTAGTATTGTTTTATGATCGAAACCATCAGTAATATTCCTGTTCCGCTGGCTAGAGCACCCAAGACATCTGCAGTGGCTGCGAGTACTCCAATGAGGAATCCACCGAGTCCTGCGACAACTGGGATGTAGCGCTCAAGTAGTCTCTCCATGACCTTCTCGCTTGTTCTGAATCCAGGGACCATGTACCCTGAATTGAGCAACTGGCGCGAGACATCACGAGGTGCAATACCTGAGATATCTACCCACACCTTAGAGAAACCCCAACAGAGGAGTATCATGAGGGCGAAATAGACAAACACATGGATTGCCCAATCCGGTTCCCCGCTCAGACTGAATATTCCCTGTGGCGGCGTGATATAGCGTGATAGACCGGAATCTGCTATCATTCTCCCTGATGCCTCATCCTTATGGAATGTACCTAACCAATTCAGGAAGGGATTATTATTCTCACTATTGAAAGCCCCCCAGATCATCTGTCCAAAGAACAGGATGTTTGCATAGAGTGCCTGTGCTAGAATGACTGGAATGTTCGAAGTGTAGAGGAGTTTGATTGGATATCGTGCTTTCATACCTCGATACTTTGCATATTGTAACGGTATCTCAACACGAACAGACTCCATCCAAATGACCGCCCCAAAGATTACGAATGTAATTATGAGTGAGAAGATACTTGGAGTGAACCCATCTCGTACGAATAGCCATCCAGCATCAACAGCGGGCCCTGCTGTTGTGCCGATTCCAATTGCTCTCAGGATGTTTGAGAGAATTGCAGCGATGACACCTTTTGGCAGTCCTGTAGCTGTTCCATCGACACCGAGATAACCATCAGGACCTGTACCCTCTACTTGAGTAAAGTCAAGCATATTCCAGAGGACCTGTCCTGCAACATTGGTCATGATGAAGAGAGAAACTCCAGATCCGAGACCCCAGCCCTTCTGAACAAGTTCGTCCATGAGGATTACAATGATTCCTGACATGAAGAGTTGAAGAAATACTAGAAGTGCATTAGTTGGTGTTAATGAACCATAGGCATTACCCATGATGTATGCGATCGCCTGAAAACCAGTCATGAACAGGGCTAATACCTTCTGACCACCGGTAAATAGGGCTCTGTCCTCTGGGTCTCCAAAGTCCACATTGATAATCTTTGAGCCTGATAGGAGTTGCATGACCAGACCTGCAGTGACTATTGGTCCTATTCCCAGCTCCATCAATGTGCCTCTTGTGGACGCGAGGATAACTCGCATTGCCCATAGATAATCTGTCCCTACTGTCCTATCCACGCCATACAATGGCAGGTGTGACATGATAAGGAAGATAATGAGCACAATAGCAGTCCAAACGATTTTCTCTCTAAAAGAGACCTCTCTGTCGGGTGCCTTCACTTCAGGCATTACCCTGACAAATGGTGATAGAGCTTTGAGAAATGTGCTAGGCATTCATATCTTGCCTCCTGCAGGTACTTTTCGGCTCCAGCGGGGCTATACCTTTAAAGATAGTGGTCGGCCAGAAGTTGTACTCTATTCTTCTGGTAAGTCAAGAGTTCCGCCAGCGCCTGCGACTTTTTCTCTCGCTCGCGCTGTGATTGACTTCACACCTGTTAAATTCAGCTTGCGACTAACCCTGCCTGAACCAAGGATGCGGTCAATTCCCAGTTTTGATACATCAATATTGTATCTCTTGCCTGTCATAGTAGCAAGACCCTTCGCCACTAATCTGTCTGCAGCCTCGTCGATCTCTCCGATATTCACAGCATCGACATTCTGCAAGAGCTTCTGTGGTCTCTTGAATCCCCACTTACCAAAGTAGTGTGGGTCTTCCTGCATTCTTTTCTGGTAGTGATGCTTATGTGAACCAGCCATTCCTTTTCCACCGCGCTGTCCTGCTGCTCTATGTCCTTTAGTGAATCCATAGCCGGCTGACCGCTGGCCTCTCAGTTTTGTAATTTTCTTCTTGGTTCTTTTCTGCATGGCTGCAATCTCCTGATTATGCCTTTTTCAATCGAATTTCCAGCACACCGTTACGTATTGCTGATTTTGCTTCTTCTTTCACTACTTTTGCGGGGAGTTGGATGACCTTGTGATAGGGTCTCTCTTGGTTCTCTGCATGGATTGTCAGTTCAGTTCCCTTGATTCGAACCTTGATTTCGTCCCTGCTTACTCCTGGTACTTCTGCAACAACGATGATTTCACCGTCTTCATCCACAATATCCACTAAAGGTTCGAGTACATGACTCTCACCTTCATAACCCGGTGTATTCCCGAATCTTTGTATTATGGGCTTTCCGTCTGGGCCGAGATTCATGGAGAATCCAAATAGGAATGGATTTGTTCCCTCCTGACTCCTGAGCATCTCTTCGAAGGTTTCAGGATTCAGGAATGTTCCTTGGTTCATCTCAGACATCATTCGCTCCATCATCTCCTCTATCTGTCTGAGCATCTCTTCTGGGATAAAGTCGCCAAACCAGCGCCGTATCCTTCTTTTCGTTTCGTCGTCACGATCGTCGTCCCAAGACATTAGTTATCCCTCAAATCATACGTAGTGCAAGTTCACTTATACCTTCACCACGATCTCCAGTGATGCCACCCATATTCACTGGTACGTTTCTCTTTCCTTTGAATCCCTTTGTTGGTGGAGTAAGCCGAAATACCGGCTTTAGACCCTCAACATCAGAGACAGAGGCCTCTCCTGCTGCGATAGCCTTTGCTAAGGCTTTCACACTGGAGTGGTTCGAATTCTTCTTCACATAACTATCAGTCAAGTGAGCATTGCCAGTTATTCGTCCTCTCTTTATGAGGAGTTTTTCAATCACTTCTTCAGAAGGCACTCCCCAAGTGATGTAGTCCTTCGCCTTTGCAATCATTCCTTCCAAACTGGGTGTGGCCTTGATGAGCCTTGCTTGGTGTAGGCGCCCAAGTAGCAATTTGTTAAGAGTATCCTCTATCTGAGGTCGAACTCGAACTTGACCTCTAATTCGTATGGCAAGAATGACTTTTTCATCTTCACTCATTATTCAGTCACCCCTGATGATATCCATTCTTGTGGAGGTAGCATTCTGTATGTCTGTGTAAGTGCATCCACGAAGGCCTTTGCAAAGTTCGATGATGTTCTTGAGCGTCCTTTTGAAATGGACCAGACATCATGAAGACCTGCAATTCTGAGCACGATCTTTCCAACATCTGCGGTCACAAGCCCCGTACCTTTTGGCGCTGGTCTGAGCGTGACACTTACTGATCCAGCTGCGCCATCCACTTGGAATGGGATACTATGCGGATCATGACATCTGCACTCCCAAGATCCACATCCTCTTCGGAACTTTGTAATGTTTAGTTTTGCTCGTGATTCTGCTGCACGTACTGCAGGGACGAATTCCGGAGCCTTTCCAACACCAATCCCAAGCAAACCTTCACCATTTCCAACAATGACGGTTATTCTGAAGCTCTTCTGTTGACCACTATCAGACTGGCGTTGTACCATGCTGACATCAACAACTTCCTGCCTCAAATCTGGGAATAAAGCATCTACAATCTCAGGTTCCCTGATTCTGTAGTTATTGGCTATTATCTCCTCGATACTGTTAATATGACCGTCCTTGACAAGTCTTCCAAGCTTCGTCTTTGGAATCCACTCGTCTAGTGGATTGATTTCTGCTCGAGGCGCTCTTCTTCTCTGTTTACTCATCGTTCATCATCCCCTAGATCTTACCTTTCTTCCCCTTCTTTCCCTTACCTCTGGCAATCAATTTCTTTGGCTTGGGCTTTCTCGGTATTGCCCGTGGAGGTCTAACCGTTGGTACTTCCTTCTTGGGCTTCTTTTCCATTTTCTCTGCAGCTTTTGCTTTAGCAGGGGCTTTCTTTGGTTTCTTCTTTTTCAGATCCGCAGCTGGAATTGCAAGAAGTGATTTCTTCACAGCATCTACCTGTTTGGGTATTGATGTGATTGTTGTCTTCTTCTTACCAAGTCTGTTGAACATGAATGTGTTATCCAATCCACTGAAGTGTTCAAAGCCCGAAACAATATGGTTTCCTGAAACTCTGGAATCATCGGGAAGAATTTCTGGACTATGTGGAACTTCAAGACCTGCATCGATGGCTCCCTTTAGAGCTGCGTAAATCCTAGAGCCCTTGACCGGAGGATTAAGTCCAATATCAAGTATTGCTCCACTGACTCCGCGGCTTTTTGCGCGCAGACCAGCTAGGTATCCAGTCAAATATGCAGCAGGTAGATTAGATGTTCCTGCTGTCCATCCGAAATTGGAGAGTTCTCTTGCAACCGCTGAAGCTACAGTCACATCTCCAGCAACATTGGCATTGATGACCTGAACTATTGTATTTGAATTGGTTTTTCGTACTACAAGTCGTGATCGTCGTGACAGGAGTAAGCTTCGCCGGCGGTAGTAGTTAGTTTTTCCTTCTCGTCGACGACGGAACTTCACTCGATATGTTGGTCCCTGTGCCATTACTTTGACACCTCCAGCTTGCGTTCGGTAATATATGTTCTAAGGTGTGCCGTGTTACGGAATGCATTACCCTTGGCTTTTAGATACAATTCTCTGTAGGTCCTGCTTGTGATCTTCTTATTATCACGAAGCTTGCGTAGTTCTTTACGCATTGGGCGTATCTTAATCATCCATCGGTCCTTGCCGCTAAGTTTTGAAGTGGCCTTGCCTTTCTTTCTGCCAGGGCCTTTTCTCTGACCTTTTCGCTTCTGTTCAAGGACATATCGAGCTCTGCCTCTACTCACACCAGTCACTTGCTTTTTCTGGATAGCCCCTTCATCCACAAGTCGCTTAATGTCATCTCTAGTTATTGCTAGACTGACTTCGTCTTCGAATGTTGGATCAATCCAAACTCTTGATACTCCGACCTTCATTACATCGGCTGCTAGTCTTTTTTGAGTGGAGAGTTTCATTACTAATCCTCCTCCAAGTCTAGGTCTGTGAAGAGGTCCTCTTCACCAATCTCTTCTTTTGTGCCTGGATTTAGCACACGAATGAGTCTTGCATCTGCTCTCTCAAGTATGTCTTGTCGTTTTCTTCCTCCAACAGTTGCAGCTATGCGTACTGCATGGATATCAGGATCAAGACTCTCTAGGTCAGATGGTCTATAAACTGGAACTTCTTTGTACATTGAAGGGTGTAAGTAACGAATAGCCTTAGGCGTTCTATATCCGGGAGATACCATGGCAATTCTGCCTTTCTTCTTCTGTCGTGTATAGCTATCGATTCCTCGTATTTTGCGCCATCGTCTACTTATACGGGTCCAGCGATGTGCATTTTCAGCATGGAATTTTGGCATCCGTATCTTTCTATCATGTTTTATTCTTACAAGCCGTTGGTCTAGGTTCTTGAACCTCACAGGCACCTCTGGCTTTTCCTTCTTCACCGCTTTCTTCTTGGGTTTGACCTCAGTAATTTTGGCGGCTTTTTTAGAAGGCTTTGGTTTTTCTTCAGCCTTCTTCTTTGGAGCTTCCTTTGCAGAAACTTTCTTCTTTGGAGCCTCTACTTCTGCCTCAACTTTCTTCTTAGGTGCGGTTTTCGTTGCAGGCTTCTTCGCAGGTGCCGCTTCTTTGCTCACCGCTTTCTTTGGTTTGGCTTCCTTTACAGGAGTTGGGACGCTCTGGAGGGTTTCTTGAGCTGCTGCTATTAATGCCTCTGCACGGCTAACACTAAGTCCATCTACTTTTTCAGCAAGCTTGTCCGCTTTTGCCCGTGACAGATTAAGTACTGTCTTTATTCCTGCCTCTACAAGCTTTTCTTCAAGCTTAGGACCCAATCCGGGCAGATCTTTTAGTTCTGGCTTTTTCGACATTTTGTTGCCTCCTATACTACGGACTTTATTGTATCACCCTTCGTCTTCCTGATTACATAGATTCCATCTAGGAATACACGTCTGTCTTTATCACGAATCTTACAGGCCTGCTGGATATTAGCTGCGCTCTGCGATACATGTTCAAGATCAATGCCACTGATGAAAATCTCATCCTCTGTGGTTCGAATCTGAACATCTCCGACAATTCGCGCCTTCCTAATTCCTCGCTCTCCAATGAAGTTCTTGATAATCATGATCTTATCTTTCAGCTCAACACTGATTGGAAAGTGACTATAGACGATCTTCATCTCGTACTCGTAGCCCAAACGAACACCGAGCATCATATTACGGATATGGGCAATTACTGTCCCGACCAATGCTCGGGCACGTTTTCTGCTAATGTTCGTACCTACATACACTTCATTTCCTTCAATCTTGATGGAAGTCTGTGGTTCAGGAAATGTGCGAGTTAGTGAGCCCTTTGGACCCTTTACAGTGACTGTCTTGTCATCCAAAGAAATCTGACACTCACTGTGAATCTCAATCGTTTGATGGTATACTAGTTCTTCAGCCATTTGTCAGATCTCCTTAATACACGTATGCCAGTAGTCTCCCGCCAATTCCGCGGTCCTTTGCATCTTGGTGTGTCATTACTCCTGCAGGAGTAGTAACAATCAAGATACCATAGTTGTATGCAGGAAGGAATCGCTTCTCGTACTTCTCAAAGCCATCTCGTCGGACTGGATATCTTGGTTTTATTACACCACACTTGTTCGTCCGACCCATGAGTTGGATTCGCAGTCTACCTGCCATTCCATCATCTATTCGTTCGAACTCTCCAATGTAGCCCTTGGACTGCATAACCTGTAGCACTTTCTCAATTAGCTGTGATGCTGGGGCAATGACCACTTCGGACTTGCCTACTGTTTCACTATTATGTATGTTTGACATCGCATCAGCCAGTGGGTCTAGTAGTGTCATTTTCTCTTAGACCTCCTTACATATATTTCCGGAATCCGAGTTTAGTCGCTGTTTCTCTGAAACAACGTCGGCACATGTAGAGACCGTATGAACGGATTATTGCCTGATGTGTTCCGCAACGGACGCATGTCCTATTACCCTTGCCCGACTTCTTCTTCTGTCGTGTCCGCTCTTTCTTTGTACTCATCATTAATCACCTCAGAACAGGTATGTCCGTTCTCGCTCCTTTTCTAGTATCTCGATACCGAATTTGCTCTTTACAAACACCATACTCTCTTCTGGAGTCAAACGGTGTCTGTAGGGTACCTTCGCTTTTTGTCTGCGTCTTCGCTTCACTCTGTATCCAGGTCGCTCAATACAGACAGTGATATTCATTCCTTGAACTCCCAATGTGGGGTCGTACTTTACATCAGGGATGTCGATATGTTCAGTGATACCAAATGCAAAGTTACCATCATCATCCCAGTTCTTCAAAAGAAGAACGTCATCCTTGGCTTTCATTGCTCTTCCAAGGAACTCTTCAGCACGCTTATGTCTAAGAGTGACTCTGACTGCTATTGGATCTTTCTTCCGAATGCCAAAGTCACGAATAGTTTGTCGTGCCCTTGATTGAGTTGGTGTCTGACCTGTGAGTTGCTCAAGTATTGTGGTTGCTCTGTTGAGTTCCTCACCACCACTGGTACAGATGTCTACAACTACCTTTGATATGTAAGGCTCCCGCATTGGGTATACTTTCCAGTCCTTAGTGTAGACTTGTTCGTTCTCTATACTCATTCAGAACTGCCTCCTTCTGACTGAAATTTCACTTCTGATTTGTTCTTGCCCACAACAAACACATATTCAAGGGCTGTTTGGAATCTATTTCCAGTCTGGTCCTCCAAAGTCACAGTACTTGCGTGAGTGCCGTGTCTCTTTTCAATTGCAAGGACTTTACCCTCAATCCCAATGTTCTTTCCTCTGGATACTACTGCTTGAACTCCTTTTTCGAGAGGTATTGCGCTCAAGAGCTTCTGTTCAGGTATCGCAATTTTGAGAGTATCAAGATTGTTATATTTTGAAGCCTTCTCGCCTCCCTGAAGTAGCAGCGTGCGCCCATCGTGAAGACCCAATTGAATCTTGCCGCCTTTGTTCAGCGTCTTTTTCTCAATTCTACAGAGCTTGAATCCAACCTCTGAATCATCGATATTGACTAGGCGTAAACCTCCTCGCTTCTTTGGAAGAACTCTAAATCGTTCTCCAGAGGTAGTAATCTCGATGACATCCATTAATCCGACTGGGAATCGTGCATCTTTTCTTACTTGGCCATCAACCTTGATTTGGCCTGTTGAAAGAATTGCTCTTATCTCGCGCATGTTCTCTGCATAATCAAGTATCTCCCTTAGGATTAATGCTAATGTCAGAGAATGATCCCGTGCATGGGGACCCGGAATGACGCGTGTCGTGAACTTGCCTGCTTTTCTTGGTATGGGCCAGTATTTCGGCGCGGGCAGGCGTTTCATATGCTTCTTTTGACCTCTTCTCGTCATTTATTCTTCACTCTCCCCAGTCTTCATCAATTTGCTTTCGATGAGTTTCTTTCTTTCGTCATCAATTTCTAATTTCACAAGCATAAGATTTGAGGGATGAATTGGACTGTTTACTTCCTTACCATCAGATTTGGTAACTGTCGCACTATCAAGGTGGACTCGGATATTCTTGTGGTCTACGCGAACAACTTTCCCCTCAGTATCGCGGAATTGGCCTCTCATTATTTTGACAAGATCTCCCTTCTTTACTAGGAGTGATCTGAGACCGTATTCCTCTTGTAGGAACTCATCCAGTCGACAATTAAGCAAGTTCCTGCGTTCATGCATTGAACTCTGTTGTACTTGTCTTCGCTGCTTTCTCGGGGATTTTGGACTAGGTTTCTTTACCATTTGAATCAACCTCACACTATCTTTGAAGCAATCGCAGCAACACGTGGCCACTTCAGAGTGACTTCTCTTGCCATTGGTCCTCTCAGCTCTGAACCTTGTGGTTCTCCGCCTGGTTTTACTAGAACTGCAGCATTATCTTCAAACTGCATCCAGGTGCCATCAGGTCTCCTGAATTGTTGTTTCTGCCTAACAACTACAGCTTGTAGAACCTGCTTTCTTAGTTCTTGTTTCCCCTTTGTAACTGAAACATTCACCATGTCCCCGATTCCGGCTTTGCCGATCTTTCTCAACTTGCCCTTATAACCGAAGACTGTTATCAGCTGAAGTTCCTTAGCTCCTGAGTTATCTGCGCACAATATCTTCGCACCAATTGGTAAACCTCTTGACATCTTTGGAATGAATTTCCTAATGCCTCTTCCAACTTTTCTTGACACAGATTATTCCTCCTGGGCTCCTTCAGATTTTGTTACTGCTACAACAACGTTGGATACATTCTTGCTCAAGGGTCGACACTCTATTACTTTCACAGTATCGCCTTCTTTGAGACTGATACATGGTGGATGATGGGCGAGTTTTCTTGATCGACGACGTTCGTATCTGGAATATTTTTTCACCAGACTCAGAAAATCCTGCTGGAATGCAATTGTGTTGTGCATCTTTGTGCTAGTCACCACTCCCTCTGACACTCGACCTCTTACTGAGAGTTTTCCGTGGAATGGACAATGCGCATCATCGCACGTTGCTTCTGGTGGCTCCACATTTGGGATGCCAATATTTCGAATCTTTGCTTTTGTGTCAACCATCCTTACCAGCTCCTATTGAGGCGTTTTTTCATTCTATCTTCCGGTCTGCCACGAAGTACATCTCCTTTGATTCGTACTTGTGTGCCATCCGGAAGTGTAACATCAAAGACACAATTGCTCTTGGGTACGCTTAATGCACTGCTATCTGTACCGAAATGTATCATTTCCTTTGTTTCTCGAAGGATGATGCCCTTCTTGCTCACAAGATTTGGGTCAGTCGATTTGACAATGTGCATTGGTAGGCCAGTGAGTTCGTGTCTCACAATATTTTCTGGTGTGATTTTCATTTAGATGCCTCCAACTCTTCTTGATGTTGAATAGTCAGAATTCTGGCTATTGCTTTCTTCACACCACGAATTCTATACGGATTTTGAGTACCTCCACCTGTGGCTGACTCAATCCTGATGCTGGACATTTCATTATAGAGTTCATCTAATTTCTTTTGACGCTCTGCGGCAGTGAGCTTGCGGATGTCTTTAGCAGTAAGTCTTGCCATTATTCAGCATCCTCCTTCTCCATCGAATCTAATTCCGCAAGATCATCTACGATGCTCTCGTCTGTTGATTTATCAGATTCATCATCCAAAACCTCTGGTTTCTTCACTAGTGTGCCATCTGGTTCTTTTGTGGGAGCATCTGACTCATCAGGAGTTGTGACATCTTCTACTAGTTCGAGACCGTCTAGCTCTTCAAGTTCCCGAAGTTCGTCAATATTGGTGATTCCTTCGAGTACTTCCTCCATCGCTTCTTCTTCCTCAGGAGTCTTTTCCTCTTCAGCTTTCTTGACTAGTTCAATCTCTTCCGGTTTTCTCGGTTTTGGAGGCTTAATCAAAATAACGCCTGGCAACTTTGCATCAGGTCTCATGATTAAGACTTTAATACCGATAACACCCGGCTTGAGAACAGCTCTATCGTCTGCTTCATCAACAAAAATATCTGAAGGTTCTCCTGTCTTAGCAATCGTCCCCTGCTTGAATTTCTGATACCGTGCTCTTCTACTTGAGAGCTTACCCTTAACAATAATCTCGCATCCGATGGCTCCTGCTCTCATAACTCTTCTAAGAATCCAATATGCCATTCTTCTGAATCTAACGCCACGTTCAAGCTGTCTTGCTAATCTTGATGCCATAACAGACGCATCGAGCCACGGATTCTCTATTTCATTGACTTCAACTTGCACATTTTCTAATCCAAATTCGTTTTCAAGGATGTATGTTAATTCTCTGATCTTTGCTCCACGTCGGCCAATAACAACACCTGGTCGTGATGCATTTATGACGACCTCTGTCTTCATTGGCATTTTCCTTATTTCAACACCGCCATATCCTGCGGCGTTGAGTTCTTTTGTCAAGAACTCATCAATAGCCAGTTTTCGCGTGTTCTGCTCAATAAAATATTTTACAGCCGACATTATGTCACCTCTTCCAGAACGATTTCAATATGGGAGGTTTGCTCGAAATATGCGGAGCTTCTTCCAAATGCTCTCTCTATGAATTTCTTGTAGATTCTCCCTCTATGCGTTACCGCATGAATGACTTTCAGTCGATCAATGTCGAGGCCCTTATTGTCTGCATTCGCTTCAGCATTCTTCAGAATCTTTATGATATGACTTGAGGCCTTCACAGGGTGCCCACCTGCCATCCATTTCTTCATACCAGGATGGTGTCCACGCTTTTTGTAATGGCGTTTGTAGGGAATCCAAGCCTTTTCTTCGATTACGGCCTCTAGAAGTTCTATGGCCTTGTCAAGCATCATTCCTCGGATTTCATTACAGACTTCTCTGCAATGTTTCGGGGAAACCCGTATATTCCTTCCACTAGCTATGGCAGTTCTATCAGGGTCAATGCCTATGATTGAATATCCATACGATGGCATCGTGCGTCACTTCCGCTGTGGGACTATACAAAGCTCACTTTCTTTTTGCAAGCTTTCAAGTCATTATTGCGCTCAGCAACCACTCCAGACCCTACTGGCACACGTTTGCAGACAGTTCTCGCGAGCAGAACTAAGTGGCCTGCACTGCTTCCATCGGTTCTGAAACAGTCACATCCTATGAGCAACTAAGCGGTTCCGGAAGACTTTCACATTTAAACATTGTCACATGTTCGAGAATTGCGATTATGGATTATCCCCAAACTCTGCAGTCACACGTTTAAGCAGTGGCGTACTTACAGTTCTCTTAACTAATTTCACTCCAGACTCTGTCAGTGTTCCTTTAATGTAATGAACCCCTGCAGATTGAATGTAAACGAGATCCATTTTCTTGAGAATCTGGAGGCTCTTTAACACAATCTGAGTGAGTTCCTCCTCTGTCACATCAAGCCCTCCACCAGGCACTTGCATAATTTCGCTCATTTTGAGGACATTTCTCATAGAACTAATTTGGCGGCGATTGCTGTCATACGGATTGGAATACATCCAAAGTAAAACGATTAGGTCGATGACATCGAGACCAAGATCTGGATATCTCTCCAGTGTCTTTTTTGCCACGAGTTCGACAATCGGCATTTGAATCACATTCCCTTCGTTTCTATTCCTCTTGAATGATTCGAAAAGCTCATACAAGGCTGACATACCCAACAACAGGTTGGAAAATGGCTCCACTTCTCATCAGGCGTTCAAGCGAACTGTCAACAGAGTCTTCAGAGATACCCCTCTCCTCAAAATGGCGTACAATCTCATCAATTCTTACTCTGTCCTTACGAGTCCTAAGAAATGATATGATTTCCAGAGACACATCCTGCCTAGTGTCACTCTTTGGTGAAGTGTCCTCAGCAGTCCCCACCAGTTGTATTTCCCATGGACGAGGGAATATCAATGCGCCAACGTTTGAAAGGGTCTGAACAGTTTTCTCAACCCATTCCCAACTGAGACCTTGAGCAGCACACAATTCTTCGAGTCTATCAAGTGTACAGGGTCTTTCTTTAGATTCTTCTTCTAGTATTGTCATCAAACGAGCTCGTTTTCCTGGGAGTACAACATTTTCATCATCAGTCATAATTTTTTCAAGATTAACTGGTTCATCCGGCAATAGCCGTTGAAAGCGCGCTCGTGATTGTTCGACTGCTTTTTGAAATTCATCTCCTCCCCTTGCAGCATTGAACTCTTTCACTGCAACTAATGCTTGTTCAGGACTATCAAAGAGGGCTTGGTTTGCCTTTTTGATATCTATTATCGTGCCGCAATAACTGCATCGCCTTCGCTTTTGACCCAAAGGTGAGTTGGTGAAATTTCTACACTTCGGACACATGAAAACTACGAATTGTTTCAAAGGCGGAACACCTACATCACTAAGATGTTTACAGAACTGAGTATTTAATGGTCTTTCTCTCTGGTCGAATGAATATTGTTATATCCAGCACAATTGGCAAATGGCCTTGGTATTCAAACGATGACAAGGAAGGCAAAACAAATCTCTATTGATGCCAAATTATGCAAGGGATGCCATATCTGTATATTCGTCTGTCCGCATGATGTTTTGAAAAAATCAGATGATGTTGATGATCGTGGCTATTTCCTTCCATTAGTCGTAGACCTTGAGTCGTGCAAGGTCTGTCGCCTTTGCGAGATGGAATGTCCCGACTTTGCCATATCCGTCGAGGAAGTCGAGGAATAAATCACCTTTCATACTCGGTTTCTACGAGCACTAATAATACATGCAGTGATATATAATTAGACATTGACTTGAATAGTCGATAGTCCAGCAGGTGGATAACTTGGAGAATTCAGACATTCAGTTTCTTCTGAATATTCGGACAAAGCTTAATGAAGAGGTAGATAGACTAAAAGATATGATTGCACGCATAGAGGAGCAAATCGAAATTCTTGATGGTCAAATTGCTAAGACTAGTTTCACCACAGCAGATGCCGCCTTAAGCAAGACATCACGCGCTCAAGTTCCTACTCCTGTTCCTCCTCTAGCTAAGATTACAGAACCTCAAAGCATCGTTATTATGGATAAGGCTAGCAAACTTGAACTTGGAATCCTTGAAATTATCGATCAGACAATACGATTTCTACCTGCTGAAGGAGCAGTCTACGATATCACTCGAGGAGCTTTTGCCCGCTTCTTTGTGGAGCGAATACTTGGGAAATTCCAACAGGAAGATCGTCATAGAGTTGAAAATGGGGAGATTGAGTGGGAGGATGCCTTTGACTTCGAAGTGCATGCTGAGGATAATATCCTCGGTGAGATGATTATTCGGAACTATGGCGATGAAAACCGTATGAAGGAGATACAGTCAACACTTCGTTGGGCGCTTGAGAAGACCTACAGTGCCAGATAATATGATTGAAGGCGCCCTTGAGAACTTACCTTAACTTCCTTTGCAAAAGAATATAACTTGCATTGGCTTCCACGAAATATCAGCGTAGCTTGCAGAGTATAACCGGGAGTAAAGCACATGGCATCTCATCAAGACGCAGGAGACCTTCAAATTAATCCACAGGTCATAGTAGAAGCTGTGCTTCACGCTCATGAGTTCTTCAAAGAGAATCGTATAGAAGCAAGGTACGAGAAGATGGCTCTCGATCTTGTTCGGAGATATGTATCACATGAAGGCAGATCCAGAGAGGAGGATCCCTTCTTTGCCGCGGCTCTTTACATTGTAACTAGACACCCGTGGAGCCACCCAAACCCCCTTACTAAGACTGAGTTTGCAAACAAACTCAATATGAAAGAATCAAGCCTGGAATGGTACACCGAAAGCATTTGTGACAAGCTTGGATTTTCTACGATTCACGATAGCGCACAACTACCTTTCTTTATGGATCCTCAAGGGACGATTGCTAGTGTAATCGATTCTGTGGTTCGTGCCAATGTTGGTGAAGAGCTTGTGATTAGCATCGTGAGTCGCAATGTGCTTTCACCAGAGTACCTCGCAGAGAAGATAGTCGACCAGCTATGCAGCGTTGTTAAGATAATTCCCCAAGTCTTCGAACAGGAGCTTTACGCCCTCGTTCGGAAGAAAATTGAGATTGAGAGCAAGAGAGTATCTGATCAGATTCAGCGAAGATGATTCAAATCTATGAATTCTCAGGTTGAAGAGTCACTTCTTCAACAAACGTCTTCCCTGCAACAACTTGGTCGATTGAGTGAATTACTGCTCCAGCTTGCTCGAGAATCTCCTTGATGCTATCATAACTGAGATCATCGCCCTCTAGAGTAATAGAAATACTCTCAGTGTTCTGGTCCACTTCCTTCAATGAGATATTGACACCACTTACACGTGCATCACGTGCGAGCATCAAAGACAATTCAGTCAATCGCGGACTGTGGGGTTTCAAAACATCTAATACGATTCTACGGATGCCATGAGGCAATAACAACATACTCCATTTGACCATTAGGTCATAATTTGATTCGAGAAATGCATTTTTTCATTGGCTTGTTAAATCTTGCTACAGTGTACATTCGCATCATTAGAAGTGGTAAAATGCCTCGCTAACGCACTGGCGCGACTTTACCAATAAATAGTGGAAGTTCCCCAAGGCTTATATCGATTAACTTGAGAATCCTATGATGTGTCCATCGTTTTGGACTACGCCGGGAAATTTCAGGTTGGTTGCTATGTTGAAACAGTCAAAACTTACTGACGATGACAAACGCAAAGACAAGCCGAAGAACGTGCCTAATATCCGCTCTATCGAGCTGGAATCAGGGAGGTTTATTGACATTGATGTGGCTGATTTCAAAGGTCATCCGTTATGGAAGATATTGATTGAAACGGCACGTAATAATCCCCTGTTTGCTGGAAATGCTGGTTATGCTCACAATCACATCATACCTGAGAATCCAACGATCACTCCAAAAGAACTTGCATACAAGCTGTCCATTACAGTGGGTGAAGCTCTAGCAATTCTGGAGGGCTACGAACCCAAGTCCTGAAAGAGTTTTGGCCAAATATCTTCATTTTTATGCTGCGGTCACAAAGGACATGCGGTTATGATGAAATGAGCGAACAGCCGGGATTTCGAGATGCTCGATATGCTCAAGCTGTTAAACGAGAGATTGAAAGTCTTATCGGGAATCGGCAGCTTCGAATTGTTCATGTGTGCGGTACCCATGAAGATACGATAAGTCAACATGGAATAAGGTCTCTTCTACCGACAGGATTGAGATTAGTTGCTGGTCCAGGATGTCCAGTCTGTGTGTGTGCGGCTGAAGATGTGGATATGGCAATTGCTATTGCACAGCAAGGTCACATCGTAACAACCTTTGGTGATATGTTCCGGGTTCCGTCTACAGAGTCTTCTCTAGCCAAGGAACATACGAAAGGCGCCGATGTTCGAATCGTGTATGGAACAAATGATGCTGTGGAGATTGCTCGGAAAAATCCCAACAAAGAAGTTGTATTCGTCGGAGTTGGTTTTGAAACTACTGCCCCAACAATCGCTCTAGAACTCCTTCGTGCTCCTCCACGTAACTTTTCAATTCTAACGTCGCTGAAGGTAATTCCTCCTGCTATGGACCTCCTTGCCAATATAGAAGGATTCTCGGTTGATGGTTTTATAACCCCTGGACATGTATCGGCAATAATTGGTACAAATGCTTTCCAGCCTTTTGCAGAAAAATATCATATTCCCTGTGTAGCCGCTGGCTTTGAACCACTTGATGTACTTGAAGCAATCCGAATGTTATTAGTACAGCTTATTGAGGGAAAATCTGTTTCCGAAAATGAATACACTCGTGTAGTTCTTCCTGAGGGCAATATTGCCGCGCAAAGGGTGTTGGCACAGGTATTTCGAATCGGTGATGCTCCATGGAGGGGTCTTGGAATCATAGAGAAGTCCGGCTATTTTATCAGAGAAGAGTACTCTGAGTATGATGCTCGGCTCAAGTTCGATTTGCCTGATTTCGATTCTGTTGATATCCTTCCAGGTTGTAGATGTCATGAAGTGATTCTTGGTATAGTGGATCCTGTTGATTGCAGCCTATTCGGTCGACGTTGCACTCCCGAAGATCCCTATGGCCCATGTATGGTCGGTCATGAAGGTACCTGTAGAATTCGTCATGAGTATACGACTCTGTAGATTCCATTGACTAATCCGACAAAAAAAATTCTACCTGAATTCATACTATCTCTCTGCTGCCTTCAGGTCTCTCAATGTATTAAAGTTCTTAAATGTTTCAAGTTTTGCATCGAATTGCTTCAGAGTCTCTGTGGATACATATAGAACATTTTGGAGATGCTCAAGCATGCTACTCATCTTATAGGACCCACTCTCTGTAACTTTCATTCCATGATAATAGGCGTGTTCTGTCAGGTAGACTGAATGAAGTGGTTCGATGTATCCTGATGGCCATGATGGTACCACTGCTCCATGCGTAGGGCTCATTTCGACAAGCACCTTCAATAGGTGCGGTTTTGCTAGTGGCGCATCGATTGGTAGTAAGAGGGTATGTTCTGTTCCTGCATATTCGAACGCTGTAATGGCTCCACTCAGGGCAGACTTGGTGCTGCCTTCCGGATCCACTACTGTTCGCCCTATCTTAACATATGGTTTAATCTTCTCCAACTGTGCATTATCAGACAGCACAATAAGTATGTTTCCTGATACCTTTCGAGCAATATCCAACATATGGGATATGAGGGGCCGATCATGGAAATTCGCCAGGGCTTTCTCTGAACCGAATCTTTTCGAATTGCCTCCAGCCAGAATAGCTACAGTTACATCTGTCATCATAATCACTGTCTACCAATCGAGATACTACTGAGTTATACATCACCTATTAAGCCCAATATCGGGTTGAGAGATATTCTTGAATCATTGCTGCAATTTGTCCATCTGTATAATGCTGAGAAGTTATCGCTCCACTTGCGCATGTTGCAGTGCATGTACCGCAGCCCTTGCAGACTGCAGGATTCACCTCTGCGTACCCTCTCTCGTTCAATGTCACCGCATTGTACGGGCAAACTGAGATACATACCTGACATCCTGCACATCTCTCTTCATCCACTACAGAGTAGTATGGCTCAACATTGATTTTACCCTTCCCCATGAGAGCCATCGCTCCAGAAGCTGCTGCCTTTGCCTGTGCCACAGTATCGGGGATATCCTTTGGTCCTTGAGCCATACCTGCAACAAAGATGCCATCGTTGAATGAGTCAACAGGACGGAGCTTGGGATGAGCTTCGAGCAGAAAACCATCGGGGGAAATACTCAGATTCAGGACATGAGCAATCTTATTGGTTGCATCAGCAGCCACCACGCCTGTCGATAGTACGACAAGGTCCACATCATCCAATTGAATGGGTTTTCCAAGCAAGGTGTCCTCACCGCGTACTATCAAATTCATCGTTTTTTCGTTCTGGAGGATTTCACCCACACGCCCCCGGATGAATGTGACGCCAGCTGCGGCGGTACTTTCATAGAACTCCTCATAGCCCTTCCCAAAGGTTCTGAGATCAATATAGAACATATAGATACTAGCTCCAGTTTTGTCCCGAATCATGCGAGCCTGTTTGATTGCTGTCATGCAACAGACTCGTGAGCAGTATCTGTTGGTGAGTTCATCACGGCTTCCGACGCACTGTACATATACTATCTTCTTAGGCTCCGTAAGGTTTGATGGTTTCAAAACATGACCCCGTGTAGGTCCTGCCGAGCTAAGCATCCGTTCAATCTCACCAAGATTGACAACATTGGGGAAATGACCATAGCCGTATTCCTCCTTCTTAGAGGCATCAAACAACTCAAATCCCGTTGATACTATAATCGTACCTACTTCAATTTCGATGATTTTTTCTTTATCATCATAGCTGATTGCCTTCGCCTCGCACTTATCTTCACATTTTCCACACTTGACTGCTTCAACACCAAGGCAGTTCTCCATATCCAACACGTAGGCAGAGGGCACTGCCTGAGCGAATGGAATGTAGATTGCTTTTCGATACGATAGATTCGCGTCAAACTCAGCTGGTATGTCAACTGGACAGATATCAGAGCAGTCCCCACAGGATGTACATTTCTCAATGTCAACATACCTGGGGATTTGTTTGATTTTCACTTTAAAATTTCCAACATATCCCTCAACTTCCTCGACCTGTGCCATGGTCAGAAGTGTAATATTTTCATGATTTCCAACTTCTGCCATTCTAGGTGTAAGAATGCAGCTTGAGCAATCCAGGGTTGGAAAGGTCTTGTCCCAGCGGCTCATTTTTCCTCCAATACTGGGTTCTTTCTCAACGAGGTACACTTTGAATCCCGCGTTTGCAAGGTCCAAAGCGGCAGAGATTCCTGCTATACCGCCTCCAACTATGAGCGTTGATTTCTTGATGGATACCTCTGGTTCTTCAAGAGGTTCTAAAAGTCTCGCGCGAGCAATAGCCATTCTGACTAGATCAATTGCTTTCTCAGTAGCTGCTTTTGGATCATTCGCATGAATCCAACTCACATGTTCTCTAATATTGGCAATCTCTAGAAGGAACGGATTAAGACCTATCTCACGGAGGACCTGTCTAAAAGTGGGTTCATGCATCCGAGGAGAGCAAGATGCAATCACAATACCATTCAGCTTGTGTTTCTTTATACTATCCTTGAGAATCTTTTGTCCTGGTTTTGAGCAGACATACTTGTAATCGGTAACAATCTCAACATCTGGAAGACTCTGGACTGCTTGTTTGAGTACCTCAAGGTCGATCACACCAGCAATGTTACTTCCGCAGTGACAGAGAAAGACACCAATTCTTCTTTCAGGCATATGTAGTACCCCAATGCAATGATGGCTCTGGTTTCATATCGCTATCAGCAATCTCGCGCGGCATAACCTGAGTAATAAAGTGTTTCGGGATTGAGCTGCTTATGGACTTGACGGAATTGAATCCTTGGTTTCCGTTTTGTTTTCTTCCTTTGTTTCAGTACTAGTAGGAAGTTCAATCTTTACTCTATGCTCTGCCAGTAAGATGTCTGTTTCAGGCAAGTTCAAGGCAATAGCAAGCAGTTCTGTATAATAGAATACTGGAATCTTGAAATCAGTTCCAAAGATTCTATTCGCTACTCTCTGGCCAGACTCAAACGTTATGAAGCAGGTTGGACAAAACACAACTATTGCATTAGGTTCGACCATTGCTATACTTGTCATCTTTTCTCTGAGAATCGCATACGATGTGACTGAATTTATCTTTCTGACCCCAGCGCCACAACACATTGTCTTGTCCATATATTCCAAGGGTACCATACCCAATGATTCGCATAGCATATCTAGTTTTACAGGCACCTCAGCATTGTCTACATGAAGAACCCTCTCGGGCCGCAAGAGGTGACAACCAGTATGAGTCACAACTTTGATTGGCACTGGCCTGACAACTTTTGAAGAGATTGATTCAATACCAATCTCATCGAACAATAATTGATGTACATGAACAATAGTTGACGTACCTTTATACTCAAGGCCAAGGTCTTTCAGAAGCTCGTTAACTTTATTCTTTCTATCAGGATTCTCATCAAGTTCATGCTTGGCAAGAGATAATGACTCATGACATCCTGCACATGCGGTTAAAATATTGAGTCCTTCCGCTTCTGCAAGTGCAATATTTCTAGCTGCTAAAGTTATCCAGGTGTCATCCGATA
Source organism: Candidatus Thorarchaeota archaeon (assembly GCA_029858305.1). Lineage (GTDB taxonomy): Archaea > Asgardarchaeota > Thorarchaeia > Thorarchaeales > Thorarchaeaceae > SMTZ1-45. Next base: position 18,667 of record JAOUFI010000010.1, on the reverse strand, counting down.
ATGCTCTGACAGTATTTGGCTCAGGACAGCAGGTGAATGCCAAATCTACTAATTCAACATCAAAATGAGGTACTACCATTCTGATGGATTTTTCCGCAAATGGCAGTCGATATGCCATCGTACAGCCGGGGAAAAAGGCAAACTTCATTCAGATGCCTCCCCTGAGGTGGATCGATTTAATTCCAATACTTCTGCTGCCCCTGTAGCCCGAAATAGCATCTTCACATCTTCTGGATCCGCTCTGGGCAATTTTGGTAGTCCCATGTCCTCTCTTTGTTTTTCGGACCTGCTAGATATAGGCGACTGACAACCATCTGCCATCAAGGATTCTGCTGACTCAATGACATCTGGAGGGGCTTGTCCTTCCTTTGCTGATATGTTTTTGATTACCATCAGGATTTCAGCAAGCGAAACTCCCATCGGACATCTCTGATCACACATGAGACAATAAGCACATAGCCACTCATTCCCTTCTGATGGTACTTTTCCTCTGCTTATGATGGAATCGACTGATACTCTTGGATTCAACTCAGGCGATACCCTGAAGACCGGACAGGATGAAGAACATACTCCACATTGGAAACACGGAAGGGCTGTTTCTTTGAGTTCTTTGAGTCGGTTTGTTTGAAGGTCTTCACTCATGTCACTCACTTCTTCCTCGTAGTCTTCTTCGTACTAGTACCCTTTCCAGGGCTGTGTGGCTTGCTTGCTTGTTTCCCTTTTGGTTTAGCTTTTGTCTTTGGTTTAACAGGCTTTTCTGATTTGGCTACGGTTGGTGTTTTAGGTGTGGAGCTATTCTTTCTAGGTGTTGTTACCACGTGCGCCATCTCTGTCATGATGTTTTGCCACTTTTTCCCTTCTCCAGCAGACACCCACTCCACTCTGAAGCGTTCATCCTCAATGTTGTTTCTCTTCATCCAACCCCTGATTCTAGATTCTCGTTTTGCCATCCATACATTGCCCGTCTGAAAATGACAGTCTGCTGGCAAATGACACCCTGAATAGAGGACCGCTCCAGCTCCAAGTTCAAATGCTTTTTGAGCGAACCTCACAGAATACCTTCCAGAGCACATTGCTCGAATAACTCTAGCATTTGTTGGATACTGCATTCGCGACACGCCAGCAAGATCAGAGCCTCTGTATGAACAAAATGCGCATGCGAACGCAACAATCTTTTCACTTGTATTTTCAACAAGTGCTGTTTCAATCTGAGCTTCTATCTGCTCACTAGTAAAGTTCGGCATGTAGATTGCATCTTGTGGGCAGTCTCCAGCGCAAGTCCCACATGCTTGGCAGAGCGCTCCCATTACAGTGAATTTACCTGTCCCATCTTGGGAGATAGCACCATAGGGACAACGGCTTACGCATGTGCCGCATCTACTACAGATATCTTGCATTATCTTCGCGCTCAATGCTTCAATAGGGTATCTTCCCTTCTGCAGAATAATTGCTGCTCTGCCAGCAGCTGCACTTGCCTGGATAACCGAGTCTCGAATATCCTTTGGACTCTCTGCGCCACCACAGATGAAAACGCCTGCTGAACTTGTATCAACAGGTTTCAATTTTGGATGCGATTCGATGTAGAAGGAATCGCTTGTGCAAGATATAGGGAGTGGGAAGTTCCCTGCAGCGCCCTCAGCTCCCATCGAAAGGACGACCATGTCATAGTTTTCCATACTCAGTTTGTTGTGTGTCGTGTCTTCTACACTAACTCGTAGATTCTTTGTATCTGGATATTGCTGAATCTCTCCAACTCTACCACGAATGAACTTCACACCCTCTTCTCTCGCCTTAAGATATTGATCTTCGAAATATTTACCATGCATCCTTAGGTCTTGGTAGAAGATTGTCACATCAGTGTCAGGATAATGTTCCTTGATGAGTAGTGCGCACTTAACTGACTCTGCACAACAGTAGTTCGAACAGGCTGACCGAGTCCCAATATCCCTTGAACCCACACATTGAGCAATTGCTACTGATGTGGGTTTTAAGAGATCAGATGGGCGTACAAGTTTACCCTCAGTGGGTCCAGCAGCGTTGATGAGACGTTCAAACTCTAATGTTGTTATAACATTGGGGAACCTACCCCACCCAAGACGCGGAGTCTTACTGGGATCTGCAGGTTTGAATCCTGTAGCCAGAATAATGACTCCCACATCAAAGTCTACATATTTCGTTCTGTCTGATGCGTTAATTGCCTCCTGTTCGCAACGATCAATGCATTTACCACATCTAATAAGGTCCATTCCAAGGCACGCCTCAGGATCTATGAAGTAAGAGGATGGTACAGCTTGGGGGAATGGAATCTGAATGGCCTTCTGCCAAGTGAGATTCTGGTCTGTTCTACTGGGAACATCAACGGGACAGACCTCAACACAGTCACCGCATGAAGTACACTTGTCCATGTTTACATATCGAGGACGTTGCTTCACACGCACCTCAAAATTACCAACATAGCCTGATATAGATTCAACCTCTGCCATTGTTATCAAGGTGATGTTCGGATGTTTTGCTACGTCGACCATCTTTGGTCCTAGAATGCAGATTGAACAATCATTTTGAGGAAAGACTTTGTCCAGTATAGCCATAATACCCCCAATGGTGGGTTGCCGTTCAATCAAGTATGCCTTGAATCCTGCATCTGCAAGATCCAAAGCCGCCTGCATCCCTGCGACACCAGCTCCTACTACTAGAGCTGCTTGAGTCACTGGAACATCAAGCTCCGGTTGAGCTACAAGGGTGGCTGCCTTAGCTACTGACATTGCTATGAGATCCATCGCCTTCTTTGTTGCAGATGCTGGGTCATGTTGGTGAACCCATGAAACATGTTCTCGAATGTTAGTCATGATGCAAAGGTATGGATTTAGCCCTGCGGCTTTCACTGTCTTCCTGAAAGTGTCCTCGTGCATCGTTGGACTACAAGATGCGACTACGATTCGGTTTAGTCCATGCTGGGCAATCGCTTCTTGTATTTCTCTCTGTCCTGGATCTGCACAAGTATAGGTGTTTACTTGAACGTGAACAACGCCCGGTAGGGTCTTTGCATATTCTGCGACGGCGTCGATATTTACAACAGCTCCTATGTTTTTTCCACATTTGCATGGAAAGACGCCGATGCGAAGCTCAGGCTCTGAGGAAACCACTTCTACTTCCGGAGGTCCTGCACTACTTCCTTTTGGATGGCTTGTGGTCATCTATCTATCCTCTTTCTGCAGAACGCAATTGTAAAGCTTCATCCAACATTAGTAATAAAGGTTGAGAATAACAGACATGAACCACTTTACAATATTTCAGATGCGGTATAATCCAAGCAACTGATGTTCAAAATCGAACACGTTGAGTATAAGACTTAACGGATTTATTCATTTTTTCCCTTGCCGGAATGCGTGGCATAACCACATTTTTAGAGAGTGGAATAGAAATTTCTCATTCTTATTTTGATACAGTGTCAATATATGCATGAAAAAGGGCATTTTTCCCCATCAAGATCATTTTGACCTTATGGAATGGGATTACCAAAAGCGTAAAAAGCCCGACAATTGGGAGCACCTACGACTTGGAGGCTATACAATGGTCGGAAAAGTCTGGAAGTATATCACTGAAAAGCTTGAATCAGAAGGCGCCTGTCACTTCTCTCTCCTTGACCCAGATCCCTTATCTACTACAATTGAGAACGTTGTAGAGATTGCTACACTTGCAGAGAAAGCTGGAACTGATGCTGCGATGATAGGCGGTAGCACAGTCTTTGGCGTGATTGATGATGCTGTAGCCCAGATTACTGAGGCTGTTGATATCCCAACCATTCTATTTCCTGGAAACATCACAGGAGTATCCGAGCATGCTGATGCTATGTTCTTCATGACTCTTCTGAATAGTATGAACCCCTATTGGATTATTGGTGCACAGGCACTTGCCGCACCTAAAATCAAGATGACTGGAATCGAAACCATCCCTATGGCCTATCTTATGGTAGCCCCTGGAAAGACTGCGGCATGGGTTGGTGATGCAAAACCCTTCTTACGTGATAAGCCTAAGATTCCTGCTATGTATGCCATGGCAGCTGAGCTCTTGGGGATGAAATTGGTATATCTCGAAGCTGGCAGTGGTGCTGAAGGCGGTGGTGTTCCATCTGAGATGATTGCCATGGTTTCGAAATTCATTGAGATACCTGTAATCACTGGAGGCGGTTTTAATGATGCAGAATCCGTTGTTAGAGCAGTTGAGGCTGGGGCATCAATAGTTGTACAGGGTACATATCTCGAGAAGCATGTCCAGAAGGATAAGGCTGAAGGACTTAAGTTGATAGTCAAAGCGTTGAAAGGAGCAGGCGCCAAGAGAGTTTAAATACTTGACACCCCTTTTTCTCTCAGTTTGCTTTGGGAGGTATGCAATACCTTGTCTTCAAAGACCGAGTTACTGAAAGAACTTCTTCTAGATTTGAGTAGGGCCTCCCAAGGTAATGTGGAAGCTAGTGCCATCATCTCAAAGTCTCAAGGACTTCCAATCTATTCACTCTACCCTGAGGGTCCTGATGATAAGCGAATTCCTGAAGAGGATGTTATAGCTGGTCGTTCCACACAGATACAAGAAGCCACTCGAAAAGTGTTCAAGCAATTGAAGCGTGGTCCCTTGGTGAGGATGCTTATTGAAGGTGAGAATGGATATGTCATCATCTGTGATGCTGGAAATGATGCGATCCTTGCTGTACTGACCAATAAACGCGCCAATATCGGGTATATGTTCTTCTCAATGTCTAGAACGGCACGACGGATAGAACAAGTATTGTCATAGGTTTCTGCTTCATCGTCACTTTTATCAGTCCTCTCAATGACGAGCAGTCAGGTCGGTGATTATTGTGCCAGCTGAAAAACAAATCAAGAAAGAAACTGATGAAGAGACCGAGGATGTTTGGGCAAATTGGCGACGTGCCGGAGTTGTTGCTCGTGAGGCCCTTGCTCTAGCGAGACCAATGATTGAACCTGGAGTAAAGGTACTTGAAATCATCAATACTGTTGAGAACTACATCCGCGAGAACTCATCAGGCACATCCTTTCCGTGTAATGTGTCACTGAATAACATTGCTGCACACTATACTTCACCGCTCAATGATGAAACTATAATCGAAGAAGGTGACCTTGTCACGGTAGACTGTGGGTCCCATGTTGATGGGTGCATTGCAGATACCGCTTTCACTGTTGCGTTAAATCCAGATCATCAGAATCTTGTGAAGGCTGCGGAGGATGCAACAAACGTGGCCATCAAGATGATGCGTCCTGGTGCCAAACTCAATACAATTGGTGCCCTTATTGAAGACACAATCACCAATGCGGGATTCAGGCCCATCAAGCAGTTGAGCGGGCATCAATTAAAGGAATACGAGCTACATGGTGAAAAGCAGATTCCTTGTGTTAGTGGGAAAGCCGAAGTTCTTGTTGAGGCTGGTGAAGTATACGCAATTGAAACCTTTGCTAGTACGGGATCTGGAAACATAACCGATCTTCCAAATCCCACTATCTACCAGCTTCTTCCAATACGAGTGCCACTACGGTTTAGTGGTTCAAAGCAGTTCTTAGGAATTGCACGAAAGGAATACCGTGAATTTCCATTTGCAGAACGTTGGCTTGCAGAACGAATGAAGCATGCAACACTGAAGATGGCTATCAAGGAGCTTCGGCAGAATGGTGCGCTCTTTGCACATCATATTCTTGCAGAAGAGAAGGGCGAGTTCGTTTCACAACATGAACACACTGTCATTATCACTGAGAGAAGCCACGAAAAGACCACTTAGATTTCTTTCTGAGGTACATTTTTGGTACTTTCACATCTGCCGAACAAAAAATTGGCTAACACATAAGGATTAAAAGTATTTAGTTCATAATTCTACAATTGTGGGTCCTGGGAGACTGTCATCTATACCTCGACTTGTCAGTGAATACTGGCGGTCTTAATCCCACCCCATCATACTGGAGGAGAGCGATTGGGCCGCACAGGAAGTACTGACGATCACAAAGAAGAGGCACTAGAAGTTTCAACTGAGGTTGTTAAGTGCCCGGAGTGTAAATCTGCGCTTGTTGTTGAAGACTCAACTCGAGGTGAGCGTGTATGTGGCGGATGTGGCCTTGTACTATCCGACCATCGAATTGATACAGGTGCAGAATGGAGGGCTTTCAGTTCTGAAGAGAGTGACTCGCGGAGTCGAGTTGGTGCCCCTCTTCGCTATACGGTACATGATAAAGGTCTCTCAACGATTATTGATTGGAGGGACCGGGACACCTCTGGAAAGAAATTGAGTCCCACAAGACGATCAGAGATTTACCGTCTCCGCAAATGGCAGATACGAAGTCGCGTTCATAGCTCTCTAGACCGTAACCTCGCCCAAGCAATGTCAGAGTTGGAGCGACTCTCTTCACAGCTAGGTATCCCTGAGCCAATCCGCGAGCTGGCAGCTCTTCTATATAGAAAGTCAATTATCAAGAAACTTGTGAGAGGTCGTTCGATTGAAGCCATGGTCGCAGCTACCCTCTATGCAGCATGCAGAATACGCCTAAAACCACGTCCTCTCGACGAGGTGGCTGACGGTTCAAGGATAGATCGCAAGAAACTAGGTCAATGTTATCGCTTACTTCTTCGAAGTCTTGACATCAAGATACCACTCTCCAACCCGATCGACTACATCTCCCGTTTTGCTTCCCAGCTTGAGCTATCAAGTCCAGTGCAACTACGTACTGTTGAGATACTGCAACAGAGCCGTGATATCGGTCTCACTATTGGTAGAGACCCTCTTGGGCTAGCTGCTGCCGCAATCTATGTGGCCTCAATAATGCTTGATGAACGACGAACTCAACGTGAGATTGCCGAGGTTGCTCGTGTAACAGAAGTTACTGTTAGGAATCGCTACAAAGAGATTGTCAAAAAACTTGGAATTGACTCTCTAGGTCTAGAGCCCATGGACTTCTGACCCAACTTCCCCTGGAATGTACTATTCTGAACTATGGGTTTCTCTATAGGAGAAAATAACCTATCTTCGTCCTGTTGATTGAAATGACCAGTCAATCTGGACCATATCTTCAGGGAAACCTAGTTTTGCAAGAACCTCTCCAATTGTACCACGATGATCCCCTTGGAGTTCTATATGACCATGCTTTGCCGCGCCTCCGCAGGCTAGCTTACCTTTCAATTTTGTTGCAAGGTCGCCGAGGTCAATATTCTTATCAAAACCCTCAACAATGGTGGTCAGACGACCCCATTTTCTTCGTTCTATACTCACACTAATCCTTGCCTCTTCCTGTGCAATGGTTTCACACACGCACAGGTCCAAAGGCAACCCACAATTGGCGCAAATTCCGCCATCGTCATTACTCACTAAGTTATGTACTCCTTAGACTTGGTTATAGCAAATTGCTTACGGAGGGTTTGCAATTTCCCGCATATAAGTTCTGCCGTTACTGATGAGCAAGAGTAAAGAACGACCTTGTACCTTATTCATTGACATGTCCTGCCGGATTCTTATCATCGATGCACTTAGTGCAGGTAGTGGCCAGCGACGCAGTTCACGAGATTCTATCGGTTGTGGGCCAAGGACTGTTGCAGGCATATTCGAAAAACATAACTTGGATAGTCGAATCCACAGAGCTGAAGAGGTTCTCTCAAGACCTCGCATTCTAAAACAGTTTGATCATCTAGCAGTAAGTGCAATGAGCATGGATTATCCTGCCGTCAAGATGTTAGTAAAACAATGGCGGAGTAAGACACGCGTTTCAGGAAAGATAATTCTTGGAGGTCCAATTGCATCTGCACCAAGAATATTAAAAGATCTGGCTGTTGACCTGTTAGTAATAGGAGAAGGAGAGGCGACTCTTGAGGAACTGGTACTTGGACAATTCTTTGATAGTCCTCTTGAGCTCTCTACTGTGAAGGGTATTGCATATCTTGAGGATGAGCAGATCCATATCACACAGCATCGAGAGTTTATATCATCTGATATGCTCTCACGCGATTATTTTCCCTCGATAACCAGAATAATCGATTATCCTACATATCAGGCAAGCAAAATCTATGTGGAGGTGACTAGGGGGTGCTCGAATTTCAGAAGGACAACCCTCCCTCTAAAAGATGGGCGTCATTGCACTGATTGTGGCAACTGTGACTCAGAGAGTCCGGATATCAAAATGGAATGTCCAGAGGACATACCTCCTGGCTGTGGTTTTTGCAGTGTTCCGAGTACTTGGGGGCCGCCTCGAAGCCGTTTGCAAGAAGTCATTGTACGTGAGGTGAAGGAATTACTCGATTTGGGTGTTCACCGGATAGTTTTGGAGTCCCCTGGATTTCTTGATTATATGCGAGGCTCTGAACCACTCACGGATCCCTGCTATCCCCGTGCAAATCTTGATGCGATTAGAAATCTCTTGAACCAACTCAACAGTCTTCCTCAGGTCATGGATAAGACAGCACACATTGCAATTGAGAATATGAAGGCCTGTCTCTTCACGAATGATGTTGCTAAAACGTTGACTGAATCGATGATGTCAAGCTCTCCGAACATTGGTCTTGAAACTGGTTCAGAACGGCATCTGCGTGCAATTGGGAAATGTGGAAGTGTTTCTGATGTGCTTTCAGCTGTGAAAATTGCCGTAAGTCATGGTATGAAACCTTTTGTATATTTCATCTATGGATTACCCGGAGAAGATGCAGAGAGTACAAAAGAGTCGATTAAGGCAATGCGTGAAATCAGTGAAGCAGGAGCTGAACGAATTATTCTTTATGGTTTTAGGCCCCTTCCTGGTTCCGCCTTCGAAGAATTTTCCGAGTCATCGACGAGGGATGAGTTTAGTGTTCAACTTCGAAGAGAGGCTGAGCGAATCAATCGTATGAAGAAGAATGACTATGTTGGGCTTGTGGTTCGAGGGATTGCTGCAGAGCCATCTTGGGCACAAGCGGGTTATACAATGATCTATCCTCTGAAAGAAGGTCCTCTGATGACTGTTATGGGTGGGTTTTCAGCAGGTATACTGGTGAATGTGAGAATCCTCAAGGTCCTTAGTAGTGGACTTGTTGAGGGAGAGGTGGTTTCAGAACCAGAGTCGCGATCATAATTGCTCTAGGCAAAGCTTCATATTGATACGCCTACGGGAGTCAGGATGGTGGCACACCGTGGTATACACTTGTCATAATTGTCATCGAGAAGTAACCCCAGATGGTCTTAAAACACTACCAGGCGTCAAATGTCCATACTGCGGTGGTAGAATCCTATACAAGCTTCGTCCTCCAGTAGTTAAACGAGTAAAAGGCGCGTGACAGTTTCATTTCTCATTGTCACTATACTAATCCTAGGATTAGCATTGTAGTAACCACTGCAGATGCTATAAGCAATATTAGAAAAATAAGTGAATAGATTTTCCTTCGCGTTTCACGTCTCATGTTTCATCCTCCGAGTCACCAATAAGTATCATGCCGAGTCTTGAAAGTTCTTCGAGTCCTCTTATCTCGCCATCAAATAAGGGTACTTCAGTGATATCTATGTCGGAGAATAGGTCTCTAATGTCTTTGAGGTTTGTCTGTTGCATTTCATACCTTTTTGTACAGAACATACAAGAGGGATTTGGAGGGATTAGTTGGTTCACGACCATATTTGTCGCAGGGATATGCCATGTATCTAGATTAGCCAGGAGTCGTTGTGTCTCAAAAACAGCCATTGCCTCAGGAATCATGACAACAATAAACTGTGTAGTGTCTGGATCCGAGAGTTCGATACGAGCCGCTCGAATTTTATCCTTTGTCTGTTGAATCATCTCCCAAGAGTTGTCCTCATCCTGGTTTCCCCCGCCAAACATACTTCTTAGCCCTCCCATCATTGAGCTTAATCGCTGACGAAGAGTTAACATCTTACCCAACCAGCTATCAAGAAGGTCTGGCAGCTCCAGTAACTTCAACGTATGCCCTGTAGGTGCGGTATCGAATATAACACGGTCGTAGGAAGAGTCCTCGATGAACTCGAGAATCTTACCAAACGCCATTGCTTCGTCAGAACCCGGAGGTGACATACCTGTCATATCTCCCATCAGGTTCGCTGCCATTTGTGCCTCAGGACCTGCTGCACCATCACCAATAATATCTTGGAACTGCTGCATTCCCTTTTCCGTGTTTATCTCCATCCCCCAGAGATTATCAAATCCCTTAATGGGAATAACCTCTCCACCCGAAAGATCTTGGTCAAAACTGTCGCTAAGGCTATGTGCTGGATCCGTCGATAGAACTAAGGTACGAAATCCATATCGCGCAGATAGAACAGCTATTGCACCCGCACAACTAGTTTTACCTACACCTCCTTTTCCTCCTGAGAGGATGAACTTGACTGAGTCCTTGTATACAACATCCCTGAGAGTCATTCTAAGACCTCAAGAAACCGAATCTCTGCTCTCTCTATTAATGCTTCCATAGGTTAAAGAGGTCGCCTGAATGTGAATGAGTGAGTATATGCTATCCTAGGACAGTCAGCAAAACTTATTCAACAAGTCGAAACACAGATTTACGTAACATATAGAGGAAAGAGGAATGTCGTTTCCACAGATTAGAACCACAGCAGTGGAGTTTCCCTCTACCATCCTGAGACTGCTCGGTCTTGAGATTCCAAAAGGGCTATATCAGGCAAATCAGGAACTTGTCAGTAAGTTTAGCCCTAAAGCTGTGGTCATGGTTGTCATCGACAACTTTGGGCTCTTTGAAGCAGTTGTCTACAAGCCAGAGGCACTCATAAAGAACATGGAGGCACTTGCCCTCATTGAAACCGAGGACCCATACGCAATTCCTCTAATGAAGACCCTCTTACAAGGTCCTGTTAATGGATTTCACATGATCAATCATATCAAGAATTATGGTAAAGTGATAAAGGTCATATGTAGAGAGAGTGACCAAGCCGTTTTTGGATTTGACTCATCATATACTGTCAACCCTCGAGATGACATGGCTACATACATTGAATCCACAAAACACATCTTCAAGAGCGAACTTCTGTATCTCCACTTTTTAGATTTTGAAAGTCTATATGCTCAATATGGACACAGGACACCTCCGAAGACCCTGCTGGAGAAGATTGTGCGAAGAACTGACAACTGGATCAAGGTTCTCCTCAGACAAGCACGCGACGATACACTCTTCATAATCATAGGCAATCACGGGCGCCACCCAGTGCCACTAAACTATGATGGAAAACTTGCGGAATGGCGCAGCGCAAATGCTCCTATTGCTATCATGTTCCAGAAACGCTCAGGCTCTACTTAGCTTATTGCGAAGAAGGCTGGAATTCCGAATACTATGGCGACTAGTCCAAGGAGAAGGCAGAGCTTCCAGAAATTGACTCTCCTTGCTACACGTAGTAGAAACTCCATGGAGCCAAGACCCACGATAAAGACAATGGCCTCAACGATTATCAGGTCGAGCGTACTCATGCTAGCTGGAATACCGCTTCCTGTCAAGAGATTTAATAATAGAATTCCAAGAACTGCAGGAACGCTCATCAAAAAACTAAATCTCAGTGCAGTTTCCCTGTCAATCTTCTGCATGAGGAGCGCGGATACTGTGACACCTGAGCGGCTCAGTCCGGGTAAGACGGACGAACCTTGAACCAGCCCAGTTAGGAGGGCTTCGCGGTCCGTCGGTTCTTTCACCTCGACAGTCTGTGTCCCGCTGTCCTTATGGCTAGGCAGATAGAGTGCAAGAGCGGTTACTATGAGCAAGGATCCAACGAGTACGTTAAGTATCTCTCCCTGGAAAATCTCAATGCTGTTCTCCAGAAGGATGTACAGAGGTATCGCAGTGATGGCAGTAGCAATTGTAGCGATGAACAACAGGCGTGTCAGTTTTTTGTCCTTTAGAGAGATGATGTCGAGAATAATTCTTGGATACCGCACGATCACCGCGAGCGCTGTACCCAAGTGAAGCCATACCACAAGGGGTAGGACTTGGTCTTGGCTTATGGATGTAAAGTTATAGATGAAGAAGACAACCTGCCCTTCACTACTGATAGGGAGCCATTCAACGAGGCCCTGTAGGACTGCTACTAGTATCTGCCAGAGTTCCAAAGTATCACTTCCGCCTTTAAAGGCGATGTCCATAAGAATTAAAAAGATACTCCAACCGACAGCAGCTGAAGTGGGTGAGCATCATGGTGTTGGATAATGACAGATTCCTTAACTCAGAATTAAGCAATATCACTCAGATGTTAGAAGAACATTTCAGAGCTGCACTATCTGCTAGTAAAATGGTAAATAATGCTGTAAATGACTGGCTAGCAGGAAAGAGCAACATTACAGCAGAAGACCTGAGAACTATCGCAAATCTTGAAGAGAAAGGCGACGACTTAAAACATACAATCCTTATTGAACTTGCAAAAGCAAACACTCTGATGCAACGTGAGGATCTTCTCCGACTCGTACATTATAATGACAAATTAACTGACGGTGCGGAGTGGTGTATGTATCATTTAGCTGCTATTGCGGGATCTTGGAATCCTGAAGGCGAGTTGAAAGAGAAAATAGCCAAGATGAGTGAGCTTGTGATTGAGGAGATCACACAACAGAGGGAGGCTGTACGCTTCTTGTCCATCAATATGGATGAGTCAATGAAACGAGCGGATGATATCTGTAAGCTTGAGAAACAGGTGGATGTAGTTCAACGAGAAATTGTCACGCTTCTCTACCCTGCGAGCATACCACTTGCAATTCTCTTAAGGTTCCGCGATTTCATCAACATGATGGAAGATATTGCTAACTTCGGCGAGGACGCTGCAATCACAATTAGAACTCTCTCTCTCACATTGAACATGTGATACTAGCTGGTGCTATGAATTGACAAAAGACGCCCAGAGGATTGCGATCGCGAGATTGGTCGGTGATCGAGCAATTGTATGGGATTCAACCGATGGCATGTACCTATATGAACAAGGCTACTTTGGCCAGCCTGTTGGTATTCGAAAACCCAAGTCCTCTGTCTTTGATAAGCCTCTCGAGCTCTCACTCCTCGAAAGCGCGTATCTGACTCGTGAAAAGAGACTACACATACTAGACACAAGAGATGACCATGTACTGAGTTTGGATGAGATTGTAACCCTCGGCCTTGAGCGGTCTGAGGATTTCAAGGATCAATTCTTGGTCTATGCACAGCTACGAGAACGTGGGTACATTGTGCGTCCCGGTTTGAAATTTGGGACAGATTTTGCGGTCTATGAGAAAGGTCCCGGACTCGATCATGCACCCTTTTTAGTGCATGTAATTCCACAGAAGAAAGGAGTTGTACCTTTGGATATTGTCCGTGCAGGCCGTCTAGCGACCAGTGTGAGGAAGAGATTCATCATAGCAACAGTAAAGGCAAATGGAGAAATCGCGCATTATTCATTCATCTGGCACCGCCCGTAGGTCTTCAACTATCCATGAGCAAAACAAATAAGTTCGCAGGCATGGACAATGATATAACATCTAGCCCCGAGGATGAATCCTAATGGCTAACAAAGCTGAAAACGCAAAGGCTTTTGGTGTGCTGTTAGCAGAAGCCTGGGAGAACACTCCCTCATTTATCTGCAGCAACGAAGACTACATTTACTGTCTCTACCCATCTGATGACACTAAGGCTAAGTGGGTTGAAGCATCGCTCACGTTTCCCGATGGATCCTTAGACAAGAAGGAAATCGACCCAATCAAAGCAATTGCCCTACTAGTGGAAGAGCTGAAGGTATTGCCTACTTATGGGGCAGATACCATCGTCACAACTAAGGCACAACTCGACGAGGTAGCAAGCCGCTTAGGCACGTTAAAGTAGATTGTCGATTGATTTGAAGTCTGTTGTGGGCCGATTGATGATGTGGACGGAAAAGGAGAATGCCAAAACCACTTATTGAATGTCCATTTTGTGGTCATGAAGTTCCTGATGGGAAATACTGCAACCTCTGCGGAAAAGAACTCCATCCCGGAGACTCTAGAAACGTACCCGAGTCGGAGGACCTCCCCGCAAATCACACCACCGAGGTTGTAGAAATCCCCAAGGAGGACACTCCTTCTGAACCGATATCACTTCCTCACTTTGATGTGGTGATTCAGGACATGCCCTTTGATGCTGCTGTTGTTCTTCTGTCCGGTGCTGAACTTGTTGTACTTGATGATGAGTTGGATCGAATCATCGAACAGACCAAAGCAACTCGTCAGGCTCTGCAGCTCCGACAGGCTGACAAAGCGATATTAACAGCACGTACAGAAGTTCTCCGTGAGGAATTTGAACGAGCCAAGCAACGGCGACGGGAACTGACCTCAGTGAAAGAAAAACTTGCTCTCGAGACTATCTTGGAAGCCCTTGATAAGAACGAAGCACGGTTATCAAAGCTTGAAGGAATTGCAGGAACCCTTGACAAAGATGTGTATGAGGAGCAACGAAAAGAAATACTTCAGACTATCAAGGAACTCCGGACAAGTCTCAAGGACGCCATCAAGATAGGCCAAAAGTGGTCTAAAGGGATCAAGAATACTTTGAAGGCTCTTCGGAAAGATATGAATCGACTTGATGCCAAATTCAAGATCGGTGACATCTCGAGAGAAAAGTATGAATCTTCAAAGGCAAGGATGGAACGCGGAATTCGTATTATTGAAGGCGGCCAAGAAAGGCTAGATGAACTATTAGAACTGACTAAGAAAAGATGAAATATCAAAGAAACATGATCTTGGAGCGAATTGTTATGGCAACAAGTTATGTGGAATGCAATGCACTCTGTAAGAACTTTAAATGTGAGAAAAGGCCTCTCGCCTTTAAGATTATACAGAAAGGGAATAAGAAAACGGTATGGTGCACATGGATCGATGAGGAATGTGACGGTGCATGGTGCCAGTTCTCTAAGTGCGTAGAACGCAGAATGACAGATGATGGAAAATGCAAACCTCCAGCACAAAAGGTAAGCCCAGTGATTGATATGGGTCCTGATGACGAATACCCCGACGCTATTCCGAAGGATATTGCAAAGAAACTAAGAAACAAAGTATGAAGTCCAAAGACGATAATTCGTCTTTGGCCCGTAATGTCTATAAGCAACACAAAGTCCCTCGTAGTTACGCGAAGGTGAATCGTAGTGTTCGAAGAAATCCGTCCCGAGATGAGAGCGCTCATCTACTTCATGATTGGAATAACATTTCTTGGTATTGGCATTTTGTTAGGACAAATGGCTTTCGCAATTGATTTTCTGACTTGGCCTTAGAGGAAAGGGATGCACACGGAGTGACTTCCCTTGACACGCCTTGATGACATTATTGATTTACTACTCAACTTTGATGGTATCTCGCGCAAGTTTGTTCTTCCATCTATTATTGACAAGTTACGAATGAGTTCCTTCAAGGGAGATACACCCCATAGTCTTGGAGAGGATTCTGCTGCTATCTTGACAAATTCTAATGACGTTGTCCTTCTTACAACAGACGCTATCGTGGAGGACTTATGTCTTCTTCACCCTAGAGCTGCCGGATTTAATGCAGTACTTGCAAATATCATGGATATCTATGCAGCTGGTGGCACTCCAACTTCCTTTGCGGTTGCATTATCCTACTCTGACCCTGAGATTGGAAGCGCAATGCTCGATGGACTGATAGCTGGCTCACATACTTTCAAGATTCCTATTGTGCGAGGGCATACCAATCCTCGTTCATCATCGACTTATGTTGTAGGATCTGCTACAGGTACTGTACAGAAAGATGACCTGCTCACTGCTGGCGGGGCTCTGGCTAACAATATTCTTGTCCTTCTTTTTGATCCAGAAGGTCAGAGAGGTGCACATTACACTCTTGGTTGGGACTCGGTAACTGACCGCCCCTCTGATGAGATTGTACAACGATTGTCAGTCATGAACATTCTTGCTGAACAGCACCTTCTCACAGCATCAAAAGATGTGTCTGTGGCTGGTATTGTTGGAACCGCCGTCATGATGCTGGAGTACTCTGGGATGGGTGGTATTCTCTTCTTGGATGAGGTCGAAAAGTCAAGACCATCAGAAATCCCGTTAGAGGACTGGCTCAGAATGTACATCTCTCTAGGTTTTCTGGTCGCTACATCAAAAGAGAATTACTCGAAGCTAGAACATGTAGCCAGAGATCATTCTCTGTTCCCATGTATAATTGGAGCTGTTGATAATTCAAAAGAAATCAAGCTAGCTCTTGATGGAGAGGAACGCATAGTCTTTGATTTTACTAAAGGACCTGTGCTCACTCCAAAGAATGACCACGAATGACACCTGCGTTAGCGTTATATTGTCTCACTACTCGTTGACTATCGAAGTGTCTCAGGTGTCGTCTACAAAGGAATGCAGTATTGTCGGTTGCAGAAAGGAATCGAAGCGATCATTTGCAACTGTGAGAATCATGGAAAGCATTACCAACTCAGGTCTTAAGGTAAAGGATGCTCGAGCAAGAAAAATCTATGTTTGCGCGGATCACTGGAAAATAGTGAAGAAGGCGTTCAAGAAAGAAACAAAACCCGAGCGACTCCGCTGGGGTCATTAAATCAACATCTTTGGCCATAAAGACAGAAATTGTGACTTGGCTGGAGTGTGGTGAAATGCCCACAAAGAAAGGTACTGAATATGGTCTGAAGCCAAATTACAAATTATGGTTTGAAATAGACGGTGAGTATATTTTTGGTCCTGGGGCATGTGCAATTCTAATTGCTGTCCTTGAAGAGGGTACATTGACTAAGGGCGCGGAAAAGCTCCATATGTCATATCGCTATGCTTGGGGCGTAATCAGAAAAATCGAGAAGAAGCTAGGCACTCGGCTCATAGAAACCTACAAGGGTGGAAAAGTAGGCGGGGGTGGTGCCAGAGTGACTGAACAGGGATTGAAGTTTATAAAAGCCTATTCTGAACTACGCGAAGCTTTTGAGGATGTCTTGAATAAGACTGGTTCACTCAATCTATGAGAATCGAATTATTATTGCATCGTTCGGGCAATGACTCTTGCAATCTAAGCACATGATACAATCTGGACTATGCATATGTTGGTATGGATATTTCCTGATTCGAATATTCATTGGACAGACTACTTCGCAGACATTGCATGTATCGGGAGTGCAACGTGCTGGATTTCTGCCAATTCCAATTAATGCCTCTCTTGAAAAGACACTGTACAACCATCCCGCTGGACAAAGCCATCTACAGAACCATCTTGGCACCCATATGGAAAGAAAGAACACAAAGATCACGAAGGCTAGTTGCAAAAGTGCAAAACCCCATTGAGTGATGTACCAAAGTGTGCCTATACTAGTTGGCCAAAGACCGGCACTCTGAAGATCAGGCAATATCTTGAACAGAATGTATGCTGGATTTAGAGGTGCAAAGGCATCAGTTGCGAATATACCAAGAATTGCCTCAAGTGTTGCCTCACTACCCATCGTCACACTGACTCCCAGCCAGACCGCAAGTCCTGCTGTAATAACAAAAATGTAGAACTTGAATTTTCTTAGCTCAATCTCGGTTCCTGGTGCTGGTCGGACCTTTGTTCGTTTTGGCAATGTTACAAAGTCCTGAATAGTCCCTAATGGACAGATCCATCCACAAGGCGCTCTACCAACAAAAATCAGGATTATAATCATCGAACCAATTGTGAAGAATGGGAAGAATCCTGATGTGAAGGTTCTTTGCATTGTATCAAACGAACCTGAGATAACTGCAAATGGAGCCTCCAACGGAGAAAGGATTGGGATGCTGGGGAAAATATCCCTGATAGATGTCCAGAAAGCCGTGATATACTCTGCACCAAACCATGCTGTGAATATGTAGGCATTGATACCTAGGAGAAAGACTATCTGAACAACCCTACGAAGCATTCGGAGATTGAAGATCATTCCGAGCGGATTACTTCTGGGCTTCCTTTCCTTCTTCTCACTAATATCCGGTTTTTCAACCGTTTCTACTGACTCAGGAAGTTCCTCTTCCTCGCCCGTTTCTTCTAGCCTCTCGGCGTCTTCAGCCATGGATTCATTCCTCGCCTAGGTGCAGTTATCGGCGACAACTTGTGCCCTGATTAAAAACGTTATGCTGAATTGAAAGCGACATTGTAGTTCGTGAATAATGGGTGACTAAAGCGAAATCCACGAGTGCGTAATTTGAATCACATTGGAAACCAGAGTAAATATCATGTTGTAATTGCCTGACTCGGTGGGAGGACTAATTGATAGTTGATGGTCATAGCTCTCAGACCATCCTGTCTGTTGACCATCTATAAGCACGGTAATCGTTAGTACATTTCCATTCACTGTCATTGTGACTCCCGTTGGAATATGGATTTGGATAGTCAAGTTCTGGAGTTCACCACTATCTATCCTATTAGTAGCTGTGAAAATCGCCTCTGCGGCACTCTGTGCATCTTGAAGATGCGTAGAATAGGTCATTGTGTTGATGGCATAGAGCAGAACAGGAACGCCAATAATGACTGCAGTTGAAAGCCCAACTGCTATCAACATCATCTTCTCAAGAGACCTAGACACCATATCTATCACTCCTGCAATCCGCCACATAAACTACTCTAATTCTAATGGGAAGTGACCAAGGTTTTATGTTCTCTTCTCGCAATGATTTGCAGAGAGATATGATGGACTCACTAATTCCTGTTCATGTTGGTCTAATGGGCCATATCGACCATGGAAAAAC
>JAOUFI010000162.1 GCA_029858305.1 Candidatus Thorarchaeota archaeon | reverse complement strand
ACTACTAGGAGTCATTACAAAAATTGAGATTACAAAGCTTGTGGATAGATTCGACAAAGTGAAGATAAAGGACCTCATGACAACAAAAGACATTCTTCAAGTCAATCCCGTTTCAAGATTAATTAAAGCCAGAGGGGACATGCTTGCAGCTGGTTTCTCTGGACTTCCAGTCACTGATGGAGGTCGTGTACTCGGGCTTATTACAGAGAGAATGGTTGCTGAAGCAATGGCAAGATTCACCGTAGAAGTGCCAGACAAGCATCGATCTAATCAGGTAAGACAAATCCGCGTTGTTGATGCAATGTTACAACAGCCACCATTAGTTAATCCTGATGATTCTATTGCAATGGCTGCTGCTAGAATGGTTGAAGCAAAGCTGAACACACTTCCTGTAGTAGGTAAGGGTAACAGACTGGTTGGCATGATCAGTTCAACTGACTTGACTCGCTTTGTGGCAAACAAGTTTAAGGTCCAGAGTGCATCTGAATAATCTTGTCTATTACCAGCAAATACTGTAAGCTGGTAGCACTGGCGTGGGTGTCGTATGGCTGTTGATCTAGTCCTTAGTGATGGTATACTGATAGTTAACGATAGAGAAACAGTACAATCACTTGCTATTGATAGAGGAAAAATTCAGGGTTTTTACAAGCATGGTAAGGAACCAGCCAGTAGGAAGACTCTGGACTGTAGAGGGCTCTACATCCTTCCAGGACTAATAGACATTCATGTACACCTGCGCGATTTGAACCAGTCATATAAGGAGGACTATGAATCAGGCACGATGGCTGCTGCTGCAGGGGGCATTACAACGGTCGTGGATATGCCAAATTCGGACCCCCCAGTCCTTTCTAGGGAAGTATTGGATAGAAAAATCAAAAGTGCTACTTCCAAGCGGTATGTCAATGTTGGATTCTATTCAGGAATTCCAAAAGACATCAAGAGTTTTGATACTTCAATGGTACCGGATATTCTGGGGCTGAAGGTCTACCCACATTCACCTCTTGCAAAGGGAACTATCTATGACAGCAAACGAATACGAGCGTGTCTGGGACTAGCTAGGCGTCACAATCTCCCACTTCTCTTCCATCCGGATTCTTCAGACAAGACTGATATCGCTACAAGTAAAGAGGAATTCTTCTTAATTCATAGCTGTGAGAGTGAGATAAAGTCGCTTCAAATGTTCTTAGATGCAAAGGTCGAATATGAGGCGAAGTTACACGTCTGCCACGTAAGCTGTGCTGCAACAGCCCGGCTGATAATCGAACATCGTGCCGAACATACCCTGACAGCAGAAGTCACTCCCCATCACATGCTACTTTCAGGGGGTGATTTTCCTCATAGCGATGGTCAT
Organism: Candidatus Thorarchaeota archaeon; assembly: GCA_029858305.1. Taxonomy (GTDB): domain Archaea; phylum Asgardarchaeota; class Thorarchaeia; order Thorarchaeales; family Thorarchaeaceae; genus SMTZ1-45. The sequence continues at coordinate 2,382 of JAOUFI010000162.1, read as the reverse complement.
GCAAAGATGCTTCCGCCTCTACGTTCGCCCTATGATACAAAGATGCTCGCTCAAGCTCTCTGTCAGAAGTGTGCAATTGATTGTGTAGTATCAGATCATGCACCGCATTCAAACAATGAGAAGACAGCACCATTCTTGGAAGCAGCGTCAGGAATTCCCGGACTTGAAACCATGCTTCCGCTTATGTTAACAGAGGTATTTGAGGGGAGAATTTCATGGATTGATTTCCTTAGATGTTGCTGTTCAGGACCTGCAGCAATACTTGGAATACCAAACAAGGGTATTCTAGCGGAGGGGTATGATGCGGACATTGTTCTTGTTCGTAGGCAGGAGCGATATATAACAGGAACAGAGTTTTACTCAAAAGCTAAGATTACGCCATTTGAGGGGCGCCATGTTCTTGCCAAACCTATTACAACCATTGTAGGGGGAGAAATTGTGTATCATGAGGGGGCCTTCAATGTTGGGCCTGGAATAGCAGGGCGCGTGCCAATACGCAAAATATAGCAACTGCAAAACAAATAACGGTGAATCATCACAGACAAGTCCGAGTTGATTCACATGTCACATGCATACTCTGATAATGATGGCATATTTCTTGTGAAGCTTGCAAGACAGACAGTAGATGACTTTGTTGTTAAGAAAATAAAGCAAGAGGTACCAGATGATGTGCCTGAACCACTCACTGCTAAATCTGGTGTGTTTGTCACGTTGAATTCAATCACTGGTGGGCATGTGACATTGCGAGGTTGTATTGGCAGACCCTACCCAACTCAACCACTCGTGGAGGCCACGATAGATTCCGCAGTGGATTCTGCTGTTAATGATCCTCGTTTTCCACCAGTAAAACCGAAGGAACTTGATAATATTCTTGTTGAGCTTAGTGTTCTTACGCCACCAACAAGACTCGAATATTCAAATCCCTTAGAACTTCTAAATCTTGTAAAGGTCGGTCGTGATGGGCTCATTGCGGTGAGAGGAATGTGGCGAGGACTATTGCTACCACAAGTCCCTGTAGAATGGCAATGGGACACAAAACAATTCCTAGAGCACACTTGTAACAAAGCAGGTCTTCCTGTGAATGCTTGGAAAGACCCAAAGACAGAGTTCATGTCCTTTCAAGCTGAGATATTTGGTGAGGAAACTCCAAGGGGAAGCATTCTGAGAGATCCAAAACATCCGAGAATGTGATTTGAGGTGAGCGAATGGTGAAACTTCCTACTGAAATCATCGAAACTCTGAAGAGGTTTATTTCAGAAGATGTCAGATCTGGTGATTTGACCACAGAAATAACAATACCTGCAGACAAGACAGCAATAGCCACAATTTATGCGAGGGAAAAGGCCGTCCTTGCAGGAGTTGAAGAGGTGGCAGCCATTGCAGAATTATCAGGACTCACATACGAGATACTTGCTTTCGAGGGAAACTGGGTGAGTCCCCAAGATCCTGTGATGCGCCTAAAGGGAAAGGCCAGAACTCTTCTTACTATTGAACGAGTGAGTCTGAATATAATCCAACGAATGAGTGGGATAGCCACAAAGACCTACAAAATGGTGAGTGCCGCAAGAGAGGTTAATCCAAAAATCAAGGTGGCGTGCACACGCAAGACAACCCCAGGATTTCGATACTTTGAGAAACGAGCGGTCGTCATTGGGGGCGGTGACCCACATCGCTATGCTCTGGATGATATGGTCCTTATCAAGAATAATCACATCACTGCTGCAGGCGGTGTTCATGCTGCAGTAAGTGCTGCGAGAGAAGCAGTTTCTTTCAGTAAGAAAATTTCCTGCGAGGCTCGAACCCTTCAAGAAGTACAGGCAGCCATTGGCGCTGGAGCAGATATTATTCTCTTGGATAACTTCAAACCCAAGGACATTGGCGGCGTGATTGAAGTTCTTGAGCATGAAGGTCTCCGAAAGAAAGTCATTCTCGAGGTTTCTGGAGGAATTAGTGAAGAGAACATACGAGATTATGCGCGAAACACAATTGACATCATCTCTTCAGGAGCCCTCACACACTCCTATAGCTCCCCCAATTTCAATATGCGTTTGTCGCTTAATTAGTAAAACAAGTCTGGAAAAGGTGGTGCCCCGACCGGGATTCGAACCCGGGTCATAGGGTCGAAAACCCTAGATGCTGGGCCGGACTACACCATCGGGGCTGTTTGGACAGCGAACTTTGCTAAGTAGTTATTAAGATTGCGCAGGAGGCTACGAAGGAGTTTGAAATCTATCAATTGCTACAATGTTCGCACTACAGATTTCTCTTCCCCTTGAGATCCTCTCAAATTATGTACTTCGCGTAACACATGACTCGGAGCTGCACGTTCTGACTGAGATTGTGGTACAGGATTCAGGTGGAGGAGAAAGGACCTCAAGTCAG
>JAOUFI010000161.1 GCA_029858305.1 Candidatus Thorarchaeota archaeon | reverse complement strand
TACATTTTTGAGTATCTTTGAGGGTACAGTTGTTCTTATTGCAGCTATTTTGCTTACAACAATGATTCTCTGGATGTGGAATGCAGGCCCCTCCCTTGCGAGGGACATTGAGCAATCAATGGAGCAAAATGTTGTCAAACAGAGTGGTATTGGGTTAGCTCTTCTAAGTTTTGCACTTGTTTTGAGAGAAGGCGTGGAACTAGCATTGTTCAGTATGGCTCTTGTGATACAGGAGGGTGATCAAAGCTATCTTGGTGTCGCACTTGGTCTTGGACTTGCAGCTGTGGTAGGCTTCGGTATCTACAGAGGCTCTCTTAGAATTAGTATGAGATCCCTTTTCAAATGGACATCTGTCTTTCTTATTCTCTTTGCATCAGGAATGATTGCATATGGAATACACGAGCTGCAGGAAGCAGGACTTTTACTGATTGGTCCTCTTGAAATCTGGAATATCAACCCTCCATTATTGCCTGATGGAAGCTATCCACTATTACATGAAAATGGGGCAATAGGTGGACTTGCTAAAACGTTGTTCGGATATAATGGAAATCCCTCTGCACTAGAAGTAGTTGCATACCTTGCATACATTGCTATAGCTGGTTTGTATTTCTGGAGAAAGCGGAGAGTGGTAATAGCAACAGATCAAAAGAAACTTGAAAAAGTGACTTCCCAAATTAGTTCTAAATAGAAGCTTTTCATCGTATCTGCCTATTACCATTAGTTCATATGAGACCAGATATTGCATACCAGAAGAAAAAGTAAGAATCTGACTCAGCTCATTGTCTTAGTAGACTGAGGGAAATCCAATTGGATACATAACTGGTACTATATTATCACTACAGTATCTCATTTATTACCAAATTAGCTGATGACCAGAATCTAGAATATACAAACGAATTAAGGGGCATTATATTATGGCAAAGAGCCCAAAACAAAAGAATACATTAAAGGACAGAGTCCGCAGACTTGTCAAAGACAACCCGTACTGCGTCATTGCATTAGAAGAGCTTGAAAACGATATAGAAGTTCAAACGCTTCTGGAAGATAGTAATAGAATGGCCATAGATCGTATGGGATACTCAGATCATGGACACACACACTCACTAATTGTCAGTCTTGATGGAATTAAACTGATACGTGAACTTAGCAATGGCCTTCAACCAACGATTGTCCAAGAGGGAACAGGTACCCTCAACGATGCAGAACTAACAGTTCTGCTTGGTTGCTATCTCCATGATGTGGGCATGGTTGTAGGTAGAACAAATCATGACGAGTTTTCAGTCGTGCTGGCTGTCCCAATCATTGATAGAATCCTGGGAAAGATATACCCAAAGGACCGACGCAAGCAGATCCACATCCGTAATCATGTAATCCACGCTATCTACTGTCATGACAAAGTTGCACCTCCAATGACCATAGAAGCTGGTATTGTCGGAGTGGCTGACGCTTTGGACATGACAAAAGGAAGAGCAAGAATCCCATTCGAGGCTGGCAGTGTCAATATACATTCGGCATCTGCAATGGCAATCGAGGATGTGAAAATCCGGAAAGGTGAAACCAAAACAGTTCGCATTGAGGTAAATATGACAAATGTGTCTGGTATTTTTCAAATCCAAGAGCTCTTGGAGAAAAAGATACGTAATGCGATATCTCTGATAGATCACATTGAGTTATATGCCATCATGTCACCCAAAGAAGATACGATTCTAAAGGAAGAGCTGCGAGTGTTATAGTTACTCGTGCAATTGTTTTAAATACAGTTCCGAGTTCGCACAAATCGGCTAGTATATATGTACGAAACCGAACATTCTACACACAAGAATAATGCAGGTCAGAGGCGTCATCTATGAAACTTGATGAAATAGATTCTAAGGTAATCGCAATGCTTCAAGAAGATGGTAGACAGTCATTCAGCGATATCGCAAAGGCCGTCAAGAGAACAGAAGTCACAATAAGACGTCGAGTGAAGCGCCTGAAGGATGAAGGTTACATCAAACGGTTTACTGTCGTTCTTGATCCCATGAAGATGGGAAAACGGATTCGTGCAATAATTCGTGTAAAAACAGCAATGAAAGAATCTACAATAATATCTAAGAAACTGAGAACCTTCAGCGAAGTGGATGAGGCTTATTTTCTAGATGGTGCTTGTGGACTCCTGATGACTGTTACTGTGGATGATCTTACAGAACTCAGAAGCTTTCTCGAAAAACGGCTTGGTGGGATTCAAGGCATTGGCGATGCAGAAACATGCATCATTCTTGAAGAGATTAAATCTGCATTCTCAGGTCCTAGCACAGAATGAATCAGTATCAATTGCATATTTCCAGAAGAAATCTCAAGCGGTTATACGAGCATGCCGAGATGCTGCTTCCGCAGGAAGCTGTCGCACTTCTATTTGGAACTACAACAGGAGCTTCGGTGTATGCAAATCGAGTAGAGCTCATGGAAAATACATCCACAAACTTTCTTACGTCCTTCTCTGTTAATCCAGAAGCAGAGTATATTCTACTCATCGATGCGGAGAAACGGGGAGAATCGTTAGTCGGGATATTTCACTCTCATCCCGCACCTCCCAAACCATCGTTGACAGACATGAAAAACATGCGGCTCAATCCTGTCATATGGTTGATTGCGTCCAAACTCACCGGAAGCTGGATTATCAAAGGTTATGTGTTGGATGCTGATGATGTTGCAGAAGTTGTCATTCATGTCGTTGAACTTGATGATGCAGTCCCTTGATGGTTCCAGATGTTCTCTTGGGCTCGAAAGAAACAGAAGTCTGTTCAATTGCGCTGATTACAGCCGCTGCTGTTATGATTTCCTGTAGAGCGGACCCACTGCATTGAAGAACACCAACTCCTGATTGTTCATCAAAGTCAAGAAGATAGAGCTTGGAATCCGCCGCATGAACCTCACCATAGAGCGAGAGGAGGCTTTTCCATAAAGCCATACTAAGATGTTTTCCACTTACGGGCTGTCCCTCCCTGTGAAGATGAAAGAGTAAGTATCTTCGTCTACTCTTTTTCATGGATTCTCTCTCCTCTTAATGATTTCAACTCCAGGGCTTACGAATTTGGGATTCAATCTTTTCAGACTTCTCTCTATGATGTATGTAGGTAACTCGTGAACAGCTCTCTCCGCCAGAGTTCTATCAATTCCTAATAGCATTCCAATGTGCACCATTGCTGTTGGTGACCGCAAACCCAATAGATGAGTCGCTCCACTTGAGAGAACCACTCCCATTCCCGCATCGACAGCTGTTATAACAGCTTCACGATATGTTTTCAAGATTTTTGATCTTTGCAATCCTGAGGAGTTTAGAAGCGGCGCTATTTGAATCTCAAGAGCTATCGATGAATTTGAGCAAAGACAGGCAGTGGTCTCACGGAGCCTATGGTCCTTAGATGGGTCAAGTGTAAGTAGGTCAACTCTCTTGTCTTCAACAGCCCAATTAGTTGAATCGATTGAGCCTACTTGAATAGCAATGACTGGGGTATTCTTTCTGACTCTTTCAATCTGGTTTCTCAGTGAATTGACGCCTTTTCCAACGATGTTGACTCTCCTATAGACAATGATGCCTTCTGTGAGATGCTTGAAAGGCTCATCCATTAATCCTAGGACAGCAATTCCTGTGAAACCGATTTCGTGGGCTAAAATTCCAAACGAACCAATTTTATCCATGTCTTGTACACAGACACCAACATCAACAGCCATCAGACCACCCCTCCAGCGGCCCGAAGGTG
>JAOUFI010000160.1 GCA_029858305.1 Candidatus Thorarchaeota archaeon | reverse complement strand
TAATCTGGAAGACAGGAGAATCTGTCGTCGTTCCAAGTCGAGCTAGAACATAGCTCCAGGTATGACTCATGCCACCAGGATCAGCACCTACTGATGGAGTGCCCAGAATCAAGAGGAGAGAGAGGCCCAGCTCAATTGTTGTGATGACTAGAGTGATAGCTCGAGCTCCTTTGTTCCCGAGGAGATACGCAAGGACTGCGCCACCCAATGGTATCACTAGCATGAGAACAAGGATGTTCAATGGAATACTATTGAGTAGATTCAAAGCAAAGTCAAGCTGCATTTAGAGCACCCCCATTGCAAGAAGTCCAATGATTATCAAAAGCCCGATACCAAATATCACGACGCCTACATAATCATTGATTCGTCCTGTCTGTGACTCAAGACCTATCTCTGACGCTTCGACGCTTCTTGTTGAGATCCCTTCTGCGAATCCGTCAACAACATTGTCGTCAAACCAGCGTATCTTACGTGATAGTGTCTGTGCAGTTCCAGATGACTTGAAGTCAATTCCATCGATTACAGGATCATCCACCTTGACCCGCCATAGTTCTGCAAACCGAAGGAACTTGTTCACAAACCAGTAGTATGACTCGTTGATGTACCACCGATGCTTCAAGAAGTTGTACAATCCTCGTCTGGCTCCACTCTCAGGTATCACTGTATTGGGTGTGTCTGCATTCTTGATGTAGATCCAATATGCAGGGAGACCACCAAGAAGGAGGGCACCAATCGTGATAGCGAATGGTATCAGACCGGGCATGGTGAGTTTTACGAGAATCATTTCAGAGAGTATCTCCATGAAGAGTTCAGTTGTCATCGGACCCTCTGAGAGTACTACTGCTTGTATTAATGGAAACACGAGAAAAGCAATGATAGTGAACGCTGCGAGAATATACAGAGGAATCATCATAGCAGGGCCTGGATCATGAGGCGTGTTGTGATGCTCCTCTTCTCCATGATGTTCAGGTTGTTTGCCATGGAAGACTATACCCATGAGACGGATGCTGTAGAAGATTGTACATGCAGCAGCAAATACTGCAAGTCCAAAGAGGAAGATACCATAGGAATACTCGACTGCAAGTTCATAGGTATACTCAATTATAGAATCCTTAGACCAAAAACCGGACATCGGCGGTATTCCAGCTAGCGCGAGAACACCAATCAGCATGACTCGATAGGTCTTTGGCATACTCTCCTTTAGACCACCCATTTTTGACATGTACTTCGTATGAACAGCGTGAATGACGCCACCAGCGGCAAGGAAGAGGAGCGCCTTGAAGGCACCGTGTGACACAACATGAAGAACTCCACTCAAGTATGCCTGATCATAATGACCGTTCACTGCTAGAATTCCACCTGTGCCGAGGGCTAGTATCATATAGCCAAGCTGGCTCAATGTAGAAAATGCAAGAACCTGCTTGAGTTCGTTGGAAACCATACCCATTGTAGCAGTCATGAACGCAGTGATTGCACCTACAACAGCGACAATGATGAAGAATGAAACAGCCATCTCAATTCCAAAGGTCTGTAGTGGTGCAAAGCCTGATACTGGTGCAATCTCGTGACCGGAAGTTGTTGTAGCGGATGTAATGGTCAACAAGAATCTAGCTGTGATATAAACGCCAGCCTTGACCATTGTCGCTGCATGAATCAGGGCTGAAACTGCTGTTGGGCCAGCCATCGCTTCAGGGAGCCATACCTGAAGAGGAGCCTGACCAGACTTCCCAATCGCACCAGCAAAGATGAGGATGAGTGCGGGGATCAAGAGACCCCAGCTTGCCATTGTTCCCCACCAGTTGTTAATGTTGCTTGCAAGATCTGTGAACAGGAAGGAACCAGTGAATGTGAAGAGTAAGAGAATGCCAGCCAGCATGAGAGCATCGCCGATTCTTGTGACGATGAAAGCCTTCGTGCCGCAATGAGTGTTGTACTCGCCCTCCGTTTCGAACTGAAGCAATGGATTGCTCTGTTCATATCCAGTTGGATCTTCCTCTGGTTTGTTACGCTTATCATTCCAGAAACCAATGAGACCGTAGCTGCATAGTCCCATGATTTCCCACCCGATAAACGCAATCAACAAATTCCCACTGAGAACGAGAGTGAGCATTCCTCCCCCGAACATAAGCATGAGGAAGAAGAACCTGTTCTTGTCGCCCTCATGAGCCATGTACTCGGTGCTGTAGACGTAGATGAGGAAACAGAGAGTACTGGAAAGAATCGCCATGACTACTGAGAGTGGATCAAGGAGTACCTCAAAGGGAACATAGAGACCTGGAATGTTAATCCACTCATAGTGTGGCATGTGTTCAATCCCTAGGTCAGGCAAGAGAGACCAGCAGAGAACCATTGTTATGCCCATGAAGATTGCGGGTGTCCAGTCTCTGAGTCGCTCACTATACCTTCCAACAACTGGAACCAATAGGGAACCAGCAAGAGGGATTACGAGGATGAGATAATAAGGTAGACCAAACAGCATCTTGACTCACCTCACGGACCAAGTGCACTAGTAAACACCGGAACTATGACATCTAGTGCCAAGCTCGGGAATATTCCAAAGATTACAATGAGAATCCCAAGAATGATCATTGGAATGGTCATGGACCGTGGACTCTCCTTTACCTCTTCAAGTGCTTCAGGGTGTGGACCCAAGAATACACGCCAGAAGAAGCGAAGCATATATGCAGCACTAAGAATCGAACTAGATGCTGCGAGGATAGCCAGAATCAGGAAACTCATGTTGACTCCTGCACCAGCTATAGGGATAGCAGCCTGGAATCCTCCAAGGAACATCATCCACTCACTCGCAAATCCAGATAGTGGAGGACTTCCTGCGATACTCATCATGCCTATTGCCGCAGCAAAAGCAGTGATTGGCATCTTGTTTGAGAGACCACCTAACTGCTTAATATCACGAAGACCAGTCTGATGAATGACTGCTCCAGCTGTCATGAACAGCAGGCCCTTAGAGAATGCATGATTGATGAGATGGAACATGCCTCCTGACACTCCAGTGATAGTAGCAGTCCCTAGGGCAAAGAGAACGTAGCCCATTTGGGAAACGGAGGAGTAGGCCAGAAGTCGCTTGATGTCCACCTGAGCAAGCGCCATAAAGCCACCATAGAACATTGTGATGACGCCCAACGCAGCCACGTAGATTGATAGCTGAGTAGCCACAATATCTAGGGTGAGTGTGCCGAATCGCACAAGCGCATAAGCACCGGTCTCAATCATCGCGCCAGATAAGAGAACTGAGATAGGCGTGGGAGCCTCTGCGTGAACAGGAGGTAACCACCAGTGAATCGGGAACACTGCCATCTTGACCAAGAACCCAGCGGCGAGTAGTATGAATATTATCTTGAAGATTAAATCGCCAGTTGCTCCAATGTTAGCTAATACGAAGGACCCACCCCCATTCGCATACAGCAGTCCAAATCCTATGAGGATACAGACAGCGCCAGATTGAGTATAGAGCCAGAACTTGAGAGCTGTCCGTTTTCTCGTTTCTGGAAGTCCCCAGAAAAGAATGAGGAAATAGCTGGGCACCAGCATGATCTCCCAAGCTATGAAAAATTCGATCAAATTCGTTGCTAGCGTCACCCAGATCATGCCCATGATGAAGAAGAGCTGGTTTGCAAAGAAGGTCGGTTTATTCTCCGTGTGTGCAGTATAGCCTACTGCATACACAATTGAGAGAAATCCAAGCACTACAATAGCGAAGGTGATAGGAAATGCTACAGGGTCTAGATAGAGCCCGAATGGCTCAAGAAGTGCAGACCAGACAAATG
>JAOUFI010000159.1 GCA_029858305.1 Candidatus Thorarchaeota archaeon | reverse complement strand
ATCCGCAAGATTCAATTGTTAAAGCTAGCTTATTATCTTGAGAACCTACATTTTAATGCTACTGATGGTACTACTTAAAATTTAAGATATTCCAAAATCACTTTAACAAATTCACTTCTGGCTACCAATGCAATACGTTTTAAGACCTAAAGAATGCCTCAAATGATGTGTGTCATCGTGGCAAAGAAGCAGGATATAATATTGCATGATGATGAAGTCGACCCAAATGATATTGAATGGGCTAGATCTGATGATATCAAAGAAGGATTACACATGATGATATCTCATCATCCTCCCTCTCTCTATGGTCACTGCCTAAGGATTTCAATTCGAAGTCACTCTCTCTATTTTTGCGGAAGGTGTACAGGAATTTATGGAGGATTGGGAATAGGTCTGATTGTGTTCTTTCTTTTTAACATGAGTCTCACACCAACATGGTTGTGGTTTTTAATTTCTGTCACACTTGGGTTTTCCACGGTCGTTGACTGGATGAGTCAGCGACTGACACCACGAAAAACTACGAACAATATTAGAGCAATGACTGGCTTCTGTTCTGGCCTTGGTTTGGCAATTGTCTTCTATCTCGGCGATTTAGCATACATGCTCGTAGCACTAGCAATAATGAGTGTTTCAGTTGGACTTGTCGGGCTGATAGAGAATCGACGAAGAAATACCAGCCTTGATGCACATCGCGCAGCTATCGATGCAGAAGATGCATCAGACGATGAGGACGATGCAATTTGAGCAGTACGATATTGATACATGCCAAAGTGTTTTAACCTTGATACATTGGAAATGTGCAGTGACCTGCAATGATACCATTCACCAAACCAATCATCGAAGATGAAGAGATTCAAGCCGTCACAAGCGTTCTAAAATCTGGAATGCTTGCAGAGGGTAAAATTGCCCATGAGTTTGAGAAGCAATTCGGAGAATATATTGGAACGAAATATGCAACAGTAACATCGAACGGTACTACTGCTCTAACAACGGCTCTAGAAGCAATGGGAATTCAACCCGGAGATGAGGTAATCACTTCACCCTTTACATTCATCGCATCAGCGAACTCGATTGCCATACTAGGTGGTATTCCTGTTTTTGTTGATATCAAACCAGATACATACAATATTGATCCGAATCTGATAGATGCAGCAATCACAAAGAAGACGCGAGCGATTATGCCTGTTCATATCTTTGGCATGCCATGCGATATGAAACATATTATGGAGATTGCAGAGAAGCATGATCTCTTAGTCATCGAGGATGCCTGTCAGGCACACGGCGCTGAAATTGATGGAAAGCATGTGGGTAGCCTAGGTCATGTTGGATGTTTCTCCTTCTATGCAACGAAGAATATACTAACAGGTGAGGGTGGTATGATAACTACAGATGATGAGGAACTCTACGACAAGATGCTCATGATAAAGAACCATGGCCGTGGTAAAGAGGGTGGGTATAGTCATTATCAAATTGGATACAACAATAGAATGATGGATATTGTAGCCGCGATTGGTGTCACGCAAATGAAGAGAATCAAAGAGCTTGTCACTAAAAGAAGACAGAATGCAAAGGAATACGATAAATTCTTCTCTGATTTTAATGAAATCATGCCTCAGGTGGAGGACCATGGGTTTTCGTCTGGCTATCATCTCTATGCTCCAAGACTTTATTCAGATAAGATAACACGCGATGAGATGGTGTCTGCTCTTAGAGCCGAGGGCGTGGGTGCAAGACCTGTTTATGCACTTCCGTGTCATAAACAGAATACATACTTGAATATACAAAAATGGAGATGGGCTAAGTTTGTTGACTACCCTGATTATTCTCAACTGAGTCTGCCAATCTCCGAAGAAGTTGGCGCAAGTCATTTCGATATTCCAGTTCATCCAAGTCTCATAAAAGAAGAGAAAGAAACTATCCAGGAAGCCTTCAAGAAGATACTTGCTTGATGTGCTAGAAATACTCTAGAATTGACCTGAGATCTTTTGAGTGAATTGTAACATTGGCTGCTCCACTGACCTCTTCGTTTGCGGGATTGAACGCGATACTAAAACCTGAGTGCTTGAACAAATCAATGTCATTAGTACCATCCCCTATACTGGCAAGATTTTCTCTCCTAAGTCCCCGTTCTTTTAGAAACTTGAGTGCTGTTTCGACCTTCTGCGAACCTCCCATAATGTACTCCACCTCACCATTATGAGTACCTGCCTCTTCTCCAAGTATATTAGAATATGCAAAATTAAGCCCTAGCCTCTTTGAAAATGGTTCCATGAAGAACTGGCTCACACCACTTGAGATGCACCCGATGATGTAGCCTTTGTGTTTGAGGGCATCTATGGTTTCTTGAGCGCCTATTCTGAGAGGCAATTCATTGACAAGATGATTGTATACTCCATCAGTTGCTACTCCTCTCCATATCTTGCAACCTTCAATTATCGAATTTTCGAATCCTATTTTCTCCTTTGCAATTCTAGAAAAGACTTCCATGAACTTTTCTCCAAGACCAAGTTGCTGAGCAATTGGAAATGCGGCACTCGGGCCCTCAAATAATACTCCATCAAGATCAAAGGAGATTACTCTAATGTTTCCTCTCATGTTTTTCTATCCCGTTCTCTATGACGATAACTTTGCTCAAAAACATAAGAGTAATTATCACTTGCGTTTAATTTTGAGATGCAATGAACATAATCAGGAAGTCAAGTTTTGGTACGATTAATGAGATTTCAAAGAAGTTCATGAAGAAACAGCGAGATGAACGTGACCTCGTTTTTGAAGTTGGCAAGATGTCAAGAGAACTCATATCCAAGATGCTAGTGATTTGTGGTAAAGTAGGAAGTGATGACCTCGAGCTCTACGAAAAGAAAGCATTAGAGCTAGGATCTGATTTCATCCGGGAGAAGGGCAGATCTTGGGTTCTCACGCTGAGAACTATACGTGAAAATTACGATACCAACTACCATCGAGGAGTATTGCTAATTGGAGATAATAAGCAATTGCCAGCTACTCCAATTGCTTTCCAACAAGCTTTTGCTTTCACTGATTGGTTCCTTCAAGATCTTGATGGCGACTCGATTCCTGATACACCCGTTGGACGTATTTTTGGTCCTTCTCAAACCGTACTATATCACATGGACCCGACGATTATTGATAGTAACATAGCAGTTGTTTTTGATAGTGAACCCGGAAGATCCTCACGCCATATTGAAGGACTTGCAAGTTTAGGTTTTGATATTGAGGTTCTTGGTAAGTTTACCGATAGGTCAAATAAGCTTCTATCTGTTTGTGAGTTTATTCTACAATTCTCAGATGGAGTCGTTACATCAAGGATTCACGGCACTCCTGGTGAATGGGCGACCCGTAATTCTATTATCCTAAGTCACGAACAGACATTAACAATACATTTCGAAGGCTATCCAGTTGTTTTTTCCGAAGCTTGTAGTACGGCACTAGAAGGACCTCTCTTGAGAGCATTTCTTAATCAAGGTGCACTATATATTGGATCGACTTTGGAAACAATGAATAATCTCGAACCTTTTGATGATTGGAAATATTGTGCATATTGCGATGGTTGGAAGTTTGGGTTCCTTGATCTATTAGATACATATGAGCTGATTGGAGAGGTCAAAGTTAACGTTGATTCCGAGATAACTAAGCATCTATCACCAAAAGTACTCGCTGAATTAGAGAATATAAGGAATGGAACTACAAGCACTTTAACGAGTGACCAAGCGGTCTCCGCTTGTGAGTGGGTTCTCTTCGGTAATCCGCTTCGCAAATCGACGATTGGTCCTAATGCCAATTATACTCCTGGCAAAATAATTGTGGACACA
>JAOUFI010000053.1 GCA_029858305.1 Candidatus Thorarchaeota archaeon | reverse complement strand
CAGTCCCATTTAATGATGTCAATTGCGTACTTATCTCTCTAATTACTAGGAAGAAGGCGCTTGAATCACTCTGATAGTATTGCTTGAAGGCAGCTATCGTAATCAGATAGGTACCAGAGGTCGTTGAGTTGAACTCAACTGAATAATCACCGAGCCCGATATCTACCCAGTGGTAAGATAGTGCACCGGGCATGCCTCCAGAATAGGTGATATTGATCATGGCATCACTGATTCCTGTACCATTTAGCATGGCAAAACGGAATGTGGTGTTGTAGGTATCTGTAAGGCCCATTTCAACACTTGATGGACCATCAATGTCGAGTTCAGTTTGGACATCATTCACAACAAGCACAAAGACTGTTGTTGCATTCTCAACATTCAGTCCTCTCGCTACAAATCGAATCGTGAAGACTCCTGCAACATGCGGACTGAGAGAAGTAGAATAATATCCATCTTGTCCGCTGACCTCAAAAACTGCCGTATATGACAATCCGGTCGAGGGAAACACACTGTCGACAAAAACGATAGCGCCCTTGATTGGACTTCCATCCCCGTCGCGATAAGACAGCGTTACATTATAAACTGCATCTAAATTGACTCTTGCTGAAATCTCACCCACAACAGATAGAGAACTAGTCTTTGGTGATATAATTAAAGTGAGTAGTAGTGTCTTAGGTTGATGATTTGGCTTGCTGAATGTCGCATTAATCAACCAGGTGCTTGAGTTTCTCGCACTTGTGTCAATGGACACTACATAGATGCCAGGTGTGATATCTGCCTCCACAGACCAGTATCCAGCTGGCCAGTTTATCGACAAGGAAACATCATTTGTTGTATTCTGGATAGGATTCCAATCTGTGGTTGCATAGTTATAATACTCATAATTGAACGTCAGCGTTGTATTATGGCCCCACACATCAGCAGTCCAAGGAGCATTAGGCGAATTAAGCCGAGTGACTCGAGTTGATTGAATTTCAATCTGGCAGCTAATATCATCATAAAAGAGTCGAGATGCGTTCACAATAACGATTAATTTGCCAGGACCTAATAATGAAGTGTCGAAAGTGCCTTCCCACCAGTTCTGTATAGTATTTGGCACAAAGGGCACGGTTGTAAGAGACCAATTGGCTTCGATGGTAGCGACTGGATCTAGCAGATTTGCACCGGTGTCCTCATCTGTATAACGTACAATTCCTGTCACCGTCAGACCAGTATCCGTAGTGATGATCTCAGGATCTGCGACAAGTTCAGCAGTATGTTGTACTTGAAACAGAGTACGACCATACGCAACTTCCGTGCCATTACTCCATATTGCTTGTACCCACCATTGTCCAGCTGGTGATGAGCCAGAAGCTAATACATGACCATTTCCGATAACTTCTCCATTAGAACCAGGAGGTGGTGTTTCATTTAGCCATATAGCACCACTCGGAAGGAACCAACTTACATTAACATTCTCTACAAGTGATGGTATTTCGGTGGAAGAGCCAATGGTGATATTTACTCGCGATGTATTGCTAATTCTAAATATTGTAGCATATGACCAGTTAGTCAAAGTGGGATTGAATATCTGTGTAGTCACGGATTTTGCGTAATTAGGGCTCTTTAATTCAAAATGCCACCATCCTAGATTATCGAGCAATATTCCAGGTATCGTAACTTCCTCAGGAGTGTAGCTGCACTGCGAAGTCACATTGAGTGGAGAAGAGTCGTATATCGCAGTAACTGCCCAGTCATTTGGTTTTACAATATGCATCGTGGGATTTTGGTAGAATCCAAAGTATCCAACATATGCATAGAAATCAATTGAAACACTAGCTCCGAAATCAGCTGTATAAGATACACCATGTGCAGTCAAATCAGTTTTCCAAGTCGTTTCAGTAAACCGATGGCTAAGAAGAGTGGATAAATAATTGAAACTAACACTCGTGTTTGAGGATACCGAAATGGCTACAGTGGGTGTATTCCAATAGCTGGAATTTGAAATGCTTGCGGAACCGGTACCAGAGGTTCCTGTTATAGGTATTGAATCAGTCCCTGCATGAAACTGCAAATCAACAGCATCCAGAGCTGGGGGCAAGACTCCTATCAACGAAACATCATCTAGGAATGCTGTAATGTAGTGCGCGTCGAGGATATCATAGACATT
Organism: Candidatus Thorarchaeota archaeon; assembly: GCA_029858305.1. Classification (GTDB taxonomy): domain Archaea; phylum Asgardarchaeota; class Thorarchaeia; order Thorarchaeales; family Thorarchaeaceae; genus SMTZ1-45. The sequence goes on along the minus strand of JAOUFI010000053.1, from coordinate 13,015 downwards.
ATGGTAGAGAGCTTCTGTAGAATTAATCTTCAATCCGATTTCGAAAAATAGACTATCACCAGCCCCAGAGAGATTAACTGCCACATCCCCTGTATTGTACCAAATATCATGAGCTGCTAGACTTGATAAACTGATACTCCACACTTCCGCGCCATTAATTCGCGCGACAAGTGTAAATGCTGTTCCAAGACTTGGATTGAGTGGACCGAATTTATAGAGATACGACGTGCTAAAGACGAACTCCTCGTTGTAAGGCGCATTAGGTATAGTTTGAAACCACATAATCTCGGTTCCAGCAACATGTTGAGACCGTTCATTAATGCCTGTGCCTAATGTCTTACCTTGGTCCTCAACGCTCATATAATATGAGTCAGACACGTAGTAAGCAGATGTCTGATTGGTAGCCGGATCAATATTGGTACTATTACTATCCCAACCATACGGACGGTATGAAACATTTTCTGAGGGATAATAATTCTTTCCAGGAATTCCCTCATCAAGTGTTCCATTGACAACATAAAGCCTAGTGAGGTTCCAAATTGATATAGATGCTTCACTACCTAACCAACTATGAACTCTATCAATAGGAAGATTATATTCAAGATTACTTGACATATCAGTTCTAGCGAAAATATATCCTGATGATGCATATCCTCGTTGTTCGACAGAGAGAGAATCTAAAATGCCCTCGCTAGAAGTCTCATCAGCAGAGTAGAAATCTTTCACCTGCTCATAATTTCCAAAATCTCGATCGGGTGGAGAAGACTCAAGTTTCTTGGGGATTTCTTTAACAGAATCGGTGTTATCATCAATCAATAATGAGAGTTGCATGATTTCAGGTACAAATGTCATTGTAACAATAAACATCGATAGTACTAGAATACTGGTTAAGGTCTCTCTTCGTGCAACCCTCATTTCTCTTCACCTACTAGGAATGCATCTATCATCCAATTGGCGGCGTATAATTTATGAGTTCTTCAATGACGTGCGCAGACTTGTCTAATTACATTTGTGTTATTACTGATATCATTTACTCAGACAGAGGTCGAAGTCTTTTGTGTTGATGCTAGATTGGATTTCTGATTAGCGGTCACTTGAATCTGTTCCAAGGTTGTTATTGTTCGAATATACGGGAACAAAATATTCCTGTTCAATTGCTTCCATAACAAGGAGGTAGGCATCATCCTCATCGATGCCACAGCTCTCTAGTAACTGCATCAAATTCACTAGCATAAAGGAATCAATACCATCTTCTGTATTCACAACATCTTCAACACATCGTAACTTCTTTGGTAGTCTTTTCTCCCCAATGCGATGAAGCCGAACAAGTACACCATCTACAAAGTCATCGAACATCCATTCGAAGGTCTTTATCATCTTTGCATCAACGACCTGCGTGGGACGCTCAGCTAGGGACTCATCAAACATCATTCCAATCGCGCGTGCATAATTAATCATCTTCTCCTCTTGAGCCTTCGAGGCTGATGTTATGGTGATGAATGCACAGATGAGATTCTGAGTGGGTACTGACCTGACAATATCAGAAATTGGAATAATGATGTAATCATCATGTTCCCTTTGTTTATCAAACTCTGTTCTGAAATGCATGATAGCGGTGATGAATGCGGAGAGCATTCCTTCTTCGAATCCGCCCTTGAGAATCTTGGAGTAGATTGGAACACCACTAAGTTTGTGCAGAACAACAATTCCCAAGAGATTGTTTGCGTCATTGAACCGTGCCTTGACATTCTTGGCGAGAGCATGCGTTTGCCGCCTCTTTCTGGAGTAATATTTCTGCCCCGCTACTATCATGGCAAATGCTCCAACAAATACTAGAATCTGAGGTGAATAAAATATGATAGTCTGAAGGAATTTTGCAGTTGCATCAAAAGTGGGTATAAGCGGGTAACTGAATTCTTGTGTTAGCTCATAGTTCTCTTTCTCAACTGAAATAATTATATCATAGGTGTATTCGCTAGCTTCCGGCATGACTATCTTTGCACTGTAAATTCCGGAATATTCTGTGGTTTCATTCATAATCTTGATTTCATGAGAAACCCCTTGGATCTTTAAATTCAGGCTGACATTTGCTCCACTGACTGGATACTCAGTATCAGACTCAACAACCTCGACCTCGATTGTTAGTTGTTGATATTCAGGGGCTCTGAGATTTGTGAGCATATTTACTCTCATTGGTACTTTATTCACTAGGAACGATAGAACATGCGTTTGATTTTGGTGTCCTACTTTTGAAAACGAGATGTATAGACTATAATCACGCAAGCCCCAAGGTACTACTGTAAGATTGTAGTGACCATTGCCTTCATCTGTAATCGATGCCCACTCAGAACCTTCTCCGGATATCTCGACAAGAGCGTCGGCGACTCCCGAACCATTGTAGTCTATTGAATAGAAGTAATCATAGCTATACTGATGACCATAGATCAACGGTTCAAGGGGCCCATTTGGCGGGTCTATAGATGAAAGAAACTGTGACTTGATAGTGATGATGAGAGGTGTTGTTTCGAAGTAAGGAGCTGCTGAGGATATTATGACATCGAAATTACCTGCGCCAACTAGAGAAGTATCGAAATCAGCTTGCCACCAGTTTTGGACTACATTAGGTACAAAATCAACAACTCCTGCAGCCCAGGTTCCTATGACCTCTGCTCCGTCATTCAAAAGAAACAGACCATTCTCTAAGTCAAAGAATCGAATTATGACTGTCACAGGCTGGCTCACTACAGTTTCGAGTTTCTCTGAGAAGACAACCTGAAGTGCAGCCTGATGGTATAAAGTCAGATTCACGTAATCATACGCTATCTCACTGCCGTTTGTCCAATGGTAGACAACACTCCAAGTACCTGCTGTCGTGTTTGCGGGTCCGAAGGTGATAGGCGTACTTTCAGCACTTCCGCTTGCATCACTAATAGTGGACGACTCGTACCAAAGAGAGCTGTTTGGAAGTTTCCATGTGAAGTTGACAGGGTCTGACAGAAATGGGATTTCACCATTAGAATTGAATGAAATAGAAACACGTGCGATATCATTACTATGGAATATTGTTTCACTATTCCATGACATAGTGCCAATTTCATACCTCTCGGTAATAGCTATGGATGCATAATTCGGGGATTCACAAAGAATCTTCCACCAACCGAGGCGATCTAAAAGAATTGTTGGAATGTCGAGAAAATTACTATCAAAGGTACATTCCAATGTGACATCTGTCAAGAATGGATCTAAAATAGTAAAATTCTGCCAATCAGAGGGGTGATAAATACGAATAATGAGGTCATCATAGAGTCCGAGAAAACCTAAGTAGGTGAACATTTCGAGTGAAGCACTTTGATTCGCGTTTATTATATATGAAACACCCATTTGAAACGTACTTGTTGTTGAACTTGAATTCAAAAAGCGATGATTCAATAATTGAACGCGGTATTGAAGGGAAACACTTTCGTTTGAAGCGATTTCAATATTCAATGGACTAGCTGTCCAAAAACTATCATTGGTCATATATCCAGAACCCAGTCCAGAATCACCAATAATAGGAGTCGGCGCCCCATTTATCATAAGATGCAAATCTACCTCGTTGCAACTGGGTAGTGTAGCGCCAGTTAGAGAAACATCATCAATGCAGACTGTGATATATTGTGTATTGATTGTTCCATCCGGATAGCCATCTCCATCATAATCAAGGTCAGCATCAGCCATGAAAGTAGAATCAATGTAGAGACCAATTCTAAATGATATAGCTTCGGTGGGCATAGCGATAGAAACAGGAATCTCATTGACTGCAAACCATGTACCTCTCTGACCAAGTGTCGGCAAATCAATGCTATGAACTGCTGTATCATTAATGAATACCTTCAGGGAGTAATTTCCTGTGAAAGAAGAACTCAGAGGACCTTGAAGGAGAAGATAATCAAAACTCAGTAGGAATTGATCTGTATATGGTGTGTTATGGAAGGTCTGATTCCAAAGAACATACGTCCCAGCATAATGTGTGTACTCTCTTTGAACAGGTTTTGTAATTTCCGCCCTATTTTGAACAGTGATATATCGTTCACTGCTTTTTTCATAGGACACTTGTTGAACTTGATCAGGATCTGTGTTATTACTAATTGCATCCCATCCAAAGGGATAATTCGTTAATGAGCCATTCGGATATATTGTATATCCTTCGTAGCCTTCGTCAAAAGTCCCATTAATAACATAAAGCCGTTCCAAGTCCCACACTTGGACCTCAGCATTACTCGCGACCCAATCATGACTTGTATCAATCTCAATATTCTGTTGAGTGTTGACAAGTGTATCAGTTCTTGCAGTCATATTATCTGTAGAAGTATAGCCTCTTTGTTCAATAGTGACAGGATTGATGACACCGCTAATTGGAGCAAGCGTTGAGCTGCTTTCAGAGGTAATCCGGTCATTTAGAGGAGGAGAATCGAATTGGTTAGTTTGTTGCATCTTTGAATGATTCAATGGTTCATTCTGTGAATCGTTTGAATCAAACTGATTATGAGTCAATTTGATTTGATATGAAGACGACTGCAATAGAGGTGGAGAAACTACCAGTAATAAGAGAACTAAGGTAACCACTCGCGATTGCAGCAATCTTCTTCACCTCACAGTAATAGATTCGATTCGGATAGTAACCGGAAATTGTATAGTATGAAAAAACAAAGGAATATAACATTAGTTCAGATGGTCTGGCTGATTTCTTATATTGCATCCAATCCATGACGATTTTGGATCTGAGAGCATACTTTCTCTACCTTAAAAATTTCTATGCGAATCTGAAACGCACATTGCTATTATCCAAATGAGTGTTTATGATAGTCACCATGAAACTATGTTGGAATCTCGCGTAATAATGCGACAAGCCTATCAGTAGCCTTTGCAGTCTTCAATAATCGTGGCATGTTTCCCTTGATGTTCAGTTTTCGTGTGATGAATGCACGATTTGCACCAGTTTTACCAAGGAGAATATCTACGCAGACTCGGTATGGTGCACTAAGGATGTAAGATGTATCCCTCTCTCCAAACCAAATGTCTGTCATCCTACCGGTTTAATTTTCAAAGCCAACAAACATGGTATTCTGAACTCCTTTGTCAAGCTCAGCTTCCAATACGAGTGTGTAAGAATCATCAACATTGTTTCAGTCAATTCTTCATCTACTTCTATACGACACCTATTCTACGGTTAGAAGATATGGAAGCAATAGAGAACGCAGATAGATAGGGACAACAATCTAATCCCCATTTGTTACTATTCTTCCCTGAGCAATTACATCGTGTTTATGAATGCTCTCGAGTGACCGAGCCTCAGCAAACATCTCGAGATCACGGTCACTAAAGGCTTCCTTCGCGAACTGGAGAATATTACGGCACACATCTTCAACAAGAAGTGGATTTTCGTGCATCTGCTTAGTGACAAGCATCTCATCTTCTAGCTTCAGGAGAGAATATGTCTTACTTGAGAACGACTTCTCAATCACGTCAATCATAGAGCCATACTTCGGAATTGCTGCGGTTTCTCCAACTACGCAAAGTTTTCCTATTGCACGTTGGATATGAGTGAGACCATCATTATTTGCCATACAGTGTGGACACACGGTATTTCCAATCACTTCAATTTCAATCTCGTGAATGTATGGTTTCTCATTCTCCTTACGTGTTATAGCAGCGACATCGCATACTTCCCAGGTGCGTTTATTGGAAGCAGGAGTTCTAGTCGTATAGCCAAACTCGAACTCGAATTTTATCTCTCCTCGGCTGAATGGATGCTTCTGAGCTAATCCTTCAAGTATCTTAATCTGGAGTTCTTCAATAGATGGGTGTACTCGGAACTGGTTACTAATCTCTTCAGTCATCGACTCCACCAAGCGAGACATATGCACTCCTTTCAATTCGGCAGGAAGATCTATCGTGAACTCAACTTTTGGCACGATATGGTGTCTAATGCCACTCCGATCTGTGACAACAAACGTCTTCAGATTCTTGACGCCAACTTTGCTAAGCTGTATTCGATGCTTGGGTTTCTCGTTCTGAGTGTCAATGACCAAATCTTGAGTCTCCGCTTTTGTAATATCATTAGTCTTCATAACAACTTGTAGAGCCTGTACTCTCACTCACACAGACCTGAACTTTGTAGTCGTTAGTGTATTTGAGGTGTCCATGAATGTATTTCGCAAGGAGTTCTGCAGTTGTGGCTTTAGTAGGGATTACAATGCATTCATCTTCAGGAAACACATACCTTTTAGATGCCACCTTGACTTCAATGAATCCGTTTTCAGCCATTATGGATATCGTAGAGGAATCTCCAGGTAGCATGACTTTATGATCAAGCGTATTGCAGATTCTTATAGCCTCCTCTTTGACTTCTTTGAAATCGACAACCATTCCATCTTCGTTGAGAGGACCTGTGATAAAGACCTCGAGTGTGTAATTGTGACCATGAAGGTGTTCACAATCTCCACAGAAACGTAGGAAGTGTGAGGCACTAAAATGCATCCTTTGATCCTTGACGTGTACGCTATACAATCTGATACCTCCAGATGCTAATCGGGCATCCGTATGTGTTACATGTAAAACTGTCGGAAGCGACTCTTTTATTGCTTTATACCTCTTTGTTTCTCGAACGCCTCAATCAAGTCATCAACTGTGGTGGCCTGTGTTGGATCCTTGTCATCACGCCACTTCCCAGTGAATCGTGGAAATCTGATTGCAAGTCCGCCTTCACCTTTCAATCTGCTTCGTCCAGCGGGATGAGTAGGACTCACTGTTATTTCATCACCTAGCACCTCAATTACCTCTACCGGTTCAAACCAGATATCAGCTTCAATATCCGAAATTACCTTAGGATTCTTAGCCTCAAGTACATGCTCTTCCAAGCGTTCTTTGAACTCTGTGAGCATCTCCTCCGTGAAACCAGTACCAATCTTGCAAACTGTTGGATAGGTATCTGTCATATCGTCATACGCAGATGCTAGAATTGCTCCATAGACGCCTGTTCTCTTTCCACGACCGTGGATGGCACCGACAATGACCAAATCGATTGCATCAGCAAGGCCTTCGGTGTAAGATGCCTTCAGCTTGATCCACAACCAACTTCTGGCTCCTGCTTGATACTTTGAGCCCTGATGTACTGCTTTTGCTATAACTCCCTCATGACCCGTATCAAGGGCAGTTTTAAAGAATTCATACAACCGTTCAGGCGCTTCAATAAGTTCTCCAGTCGTGAGCTGAACTCGATCATCCATGACGAGTGAAGTTTCCATCAAATTTCTACGTTCAAGCAAGGGATATTCTGTGATGTCTTTTCCATTTAGAAATAACATGTCAAAAATATAGAAAGCAACAGGAACTTCATCCTGGGTCTTTTCGATGTTAGTTTTTCGTCTGCGACGCATCAACTCTTGGAAAGGACGCATCTTCCCTGTTGATGGATCAATAGCTACACATTCGCCCTCTAAAACGCATGTTTCTGCCTTGACATGATTTCTTATCAGCTCCACAACATCGGGATATTGATTAGTGATGATTTCTTGACGACGTGAAAATAAGACAATATTATCACGATTCTTGTGGACCTGAATACGTTCACCATCATACTTGAACTCGACGAGAGCTCTCTTGCCAACTTTTTCCATAATCTCAACTGGCTCAGATAGTTTCTTCGCAGCCATCATGCGGATGGGAACTCCAACCGCTGTGCGGATTTCCTTCACCGCATCAATTCCCTTGGTAGCAAGACTACAAGCCACATGACTAAGATCGCTGCACACATTGAATGCATTTTCAATATCGACACGAGCGTCCTTAGAGCCAGTATATGCAATTGAAAGGGCATCCATTATCCCCATGTCACCAAGCCCAAGACGAAGGGAACCAGAAATAGTTCGTAGGATGTATCTGGCTTCGATGGGGTGAGCATCAGTGAGAATACTAACAATCTTCGCTATCTTCTCCCTATTACTCCCAGACCCGCTCATTTTTGCTGCTTCATCTAGGGTGTTGAAGACGATTGAAACAGTCAGATCTTGAGCGAATAATGTTGCTTGTGCACTATCTTGAAGGAGTTCTTCAGCAGTGCTACCGATATCACCAGTCTTCCGTAATTTTTCGCGAACAACGCTCTCTGAAACTGATGCTGCTGCTGCCACGACTTGTATTGCCATTTTTTCGGCAATGCCTATCTCAGGCTCACCTTGCCAATCTGGATGCAACTTCCCCATGGTCAGAGCTACCATCTTGTCCACAACAGAGGTATCTGCATCTCGTAGTAACTCAGAAAATACCCTGACCTTCTCGAGAGTACCTGAGATCGACTCGATTTCGTCATACGCCCTAGCTAGTTTCTCATAGTGCATCGATTTCTTAACTCCCAGAATTGTTGCCGACCATATGCTTTATAAACGCAGTCAAGAGCACTGCCTCATCCATACATATACCGGTGAGCTTGAATTGGGTAGTATTAGACCTCGATATATAAAGAGTGCAGCCAGAAGCCTGCTAGCACAATATCCAGATACATTCACAGATGATTTTGAAACTAACAAAAGACTTGTCGAGCAGCTCACTGAGTCCCAATCTAAGAAGGTTCGTAATCGCATTGCAGGTTATCTTGTAGGACTAATCAAAATTGGTTATGCAAGAGCAGCTGCAGAAGTTGCAGAACCTGGCGAAGAAGTCACCGACATGGAAATGTGATTTCCCATTCACTTGCATATTATTCGTACTTGTTCAATACCCCACTCCTATTTCACGGATTGGGGAACTTGATCTGCTCATTCATTACCCAGAAAGGAGTCTTAAGGAAGTATATCTGAATCTTTTGCATGGAAAATTGGCAAAATCATTTGCATCATGGCGAATGTCTCGGATTCATGTGTGAGCGGATTGAGGACCTCAGACGAAAATTTAGACTAATATACATCGATCCACCCTTTCTATCAGGGACAAGTTACTCATTAAAGACTAGATCCAAGGATGAAAAAGACGCAGCTGGAAAAGTCGAAGATACTCCTACATATAATGACAAATGGGAAGGAGTCAGTGATTACCTTTCGTTCATGAAACCCAGACTAGGAATGATGAGAAGCCTTCTAACAGAAAATGGTAGTCTCTGGGTTCATCTTGACTGGCATGTATCACACTACGTGAAGATTCTGTTAGACGACATATTTGGATACACAAATTTTGTCAACGAGATTGTCTGGAAACGGACGAATAGCCCAAAGGCTCAGAGTAGAGGCTTTGGCGCACAGCATGATGTGATTCTTCTCTACGCCTTCAACAGCCAGCAGTTTAAGCTAAACCAGGTCTTTAGAAATCATGACGAAAAATCCTTGAAACCGTATAGTTATGAAGATGCTAGAGGCAAATACAGGTTGATAGAGATAGAAGCCCAAGGAATTCAGAGGACTGAGAGTAGAAGGCAATTTGAATGGAGAGGTAGAACTGCACCCTACCTTTACAGAATTGAAACACTGGATAAGTGGTGGGAAGAGGATTTGATTTATCGGAGTAGAAATGGCAGATACACAAAGAAACAATACCTAACGGACACACTGGGAGTCCCCGTTTCAGACTTGTGGTTCGATATTCCTCCAGTACAGGGAGGTTCTGTTGAATATACAGGATTCTTGACACAGAAACCGGAGGCCCTTCTAGAGCGAGTGATTCAATCAGCAACTGACCAAGGAGATGTCGTTGGAGACTTCTTTGCTGGAACAGGAACAACAGCAGTTGTTGCTCAGCGGTTAAATCGAAAATGGCTTCTATGTGAAGAAGTAGAATCGACAGTCGAAATCATTAGGCAAAGGATTCAGAAGATGGATTTGCCTGTAGAATATGCTTTTTCCTCATTTCAGAGAGCAGGGCACAAAGCTAAACGATTACGCAAACATGTATAAGAACAATTCTTCAATATATATACAGTCAATCATCAGGAGGATAGATTGTGGGTACCGAAATACTTGTAGCATTCGTGTTTTTTTCAATTGTTTCTATCTATTTGATAGCTAGATTTACTGGCTCTTCTAGTCGCCCTCCACTCGATGAGCCAAAAGGGAGAACAAGTTCTGAAAAGCTCTTTGATTCAAAGTCTTATGATGCTGCATTCTTTGATGGAGAATCTGAGCAATATGCTGAAGCCATGAGTAGAACTCGACAATATGGCGGAGCATAGGATTCTTGGTTCTCAATCTACCCAAATGGGTTCATCTGCTTGGGTTGTTTCATAGTAGAGCTGATTCATACATCTCTTGTCCCATCTTCTCAATAGGAAAAAGATGAAAAGAGCTATAACGAACGGGGCCACATTAACGACAAAATATAGAGATGACGTATACATATAGTATACCATTGACGGATAGAACGTGAGTGCCAAGAGAACTAACGAGTACGCACCTATAAGAACTAAAATGCTTATGCTTGATCTTCTACCAAATCGTTTCTTTCGTTCCCATTCTCTAACCACCCAGATGGTTGATTTTGAAGCTTCATCATCTAGTTTTTGGGATGATAATACTTCATCCTTTGCCACTTGAGGGTGAATCTGATAGATGCCCGAAGCTCGTTCAAAGGCAAGTTCATGAAACCAAAAAGCACCTCTCATGGCAAGCACCAGCAATATTGGTGCAAGGAAGAGAAAGGGCGAGTAGATGACAATACTGATGAAGAAATAGTAAGAAGTCGCTAGAATACTGCGAAGAACATATGATAAGAGTAATGTTGCAATGACGAAGGTGCTGGCGGCAAATACCAAATCAGCAACATTACGCCTTTTTGGTGCTCTCAAGAGATGAAAAGCTAGCAATGCTTCTCCACTCTCAGGCATTTTCTTGACTAACTCAATCATAGTATCTGATATAATGACTGCATCGAAGAGCGCGTTGAAAGTTGATGCAATGTAGGGTTCAGCACTCTCTCTCTGCCAAACATAGATTCCTCTCCACGTGACAATCTTATCATTAGCAGATCTTACAATCTGGGAAAATTGCTGGTCTGTAATTGGTGACCGAAAATGACTTTGGAGTATATTGAGATATAGAAGATAGAATATCACACCAATTCCAAGGTTAAATCCTATTATGAAGAGAGGATTCACGAGATGTGTTGACAAGAACATAGAAATGAGAGACATCGGAATGGCAAGCAGGAACATTACGATGTATCGAAAAAGCGCGGATGTTGATGGAACTCGAGTTTCGAACCACCTAGCATATCGCTCTGACATCTTACTTGGTTTAATTACTCGCTTATCTTGTTGTATGCTCAGCTATCTCCTCTCCACTATGCTGTCAAGCTGCTAATGCAACCGACGCGTTATAATATGTGTGTTTTAAGAGACAACTGAATTTATCATCCGGAAAGAATCATGTTAATCCTCGTGCCTGTAAATTCGATTGCGTTCTAGAGTTCTGATTCAAAGAGGCATATTATCAAGGCACGTGTTTCTATCTATGAGACTTGATCTGCCGAATTGCTCCTCCGGGTGCTACTCCCTTTGGACAAGATTTCACACAATTCATTATCAAGTCGCATAGTGGCGCACCGTTAGCAGATTTGGCAGCTTCAACATATCTGGCTGGATTCGTAACGCGGCTGTCTTCAGAGAAACGAAATGATTTTGCAAGAGCTGCAGGTCCTATGTATTGTCGATTAAATGCATTAACGGGACAAGAACCGTAGCAGATAGCGCATAGAATGCAATTAACATAACTCTCAATTTTCTTTCGTTCCTCAATACTCTGAAGAAATGGTTCATCACCTTCAACTGAATCAACCCACAGCTCCATCGATATCAGAGCATCATAGAATCTAGACATGTCCACGACAAGATCTTTGAGCACAGGCATATTGGGTAGAGGCTCAATCAAGATTTCTTTCTCGGGATTCCAGCCTCTTGGAGTCTTAGACAGAGCAGGGAAAGTCTTTAGTTTCATGGCCTGTTTTCCAACATCACTTAGTTGGGTTCGACATGCTAGACGAGGTTCCTTATTGATCAACATTGAACAACTTCCACACACTGCTCCCCTGCAGGAATATCTGAATGAGATAGAAGAATCCATTTTGTCTTGAATTTGAAAGAGAGCATCAAGTACAGTCATACCCTTCTTTGTTTCAATTTTATACAGATCATAGTGTGTTATTTTTCCGCCCTCTCTGCTTCGCGCAACTCTCATTTTCATCAATAGGTCCTCTCCTTCACCTCAAACATGCCTAAATTGACAGGAATAAGCTCGGTCTTCACATAGTCCTCAACCTTTGTGAAGAGTGAATGTTTTAGAAAATTCACATCATCACGTTCGGGATAGTCAAGCCGCCAATGAGCACCACGACTTTCACGTCGCATTAGAGCCCCCATTGTAATCACCTCACAAAGATCGAGCATGTTCTCTAGTTCAAGAATACGGATCAAGGAATAGTTGAATCTTTTATCACTGTGACCGGCGTAGACATTCTTGAAACGTTGTTTGAGCTCTCGAATCATTGTCAAAGCAGCTTTGAGATCACTTTCTTTTCTGTATACACCAGCAAGACGATCCATGGTATCGCCCATCACCTCACGTATCTCCCAAGGTTCCTCACCTTTATCTTTCAACAGTAGTTCTTGGAGTTTGTGGCGTATTTTGAAAGCTTCATTATCCACGCAGGCCGATTTAGGTTGACTCGCATCAGGAAGATACTCTGCAACCTTCTGTCCAACAATACGACCAAAGACCAGAGTTTCAAGGAGTGAATTTCCACCAAGTCTATTGGCTCCATGAACACTCATACAAGCTGCTTCACCAACTGCATAGAGACCCTCTATTGGAGTCAATCCATATTTATCGCAGTGGATACCGCCCATGGAATAATGCTGTCCAGGTCGGACAGGAATGGGTTCATCAATCGGATCCACTCCTGCGAAATAGATGGAGATCTCTCGGATGCCTGGAAGTCTCTCAAGTATCTTATCTTTCCCAAGATGACGAAGATCTAGGTGAACATACTGGTCATC
>JAOUFI010000158.1 GCA_029858305.1 Candidatus Thorarchaeota archaeon | reverse complement strand
ATCTGTTATTGGATTAATACAAAATATCGACACCTTGGTAATCGGCGTCTTGGATGACTTTCTATTGAGAGACATCTTCATTATCTCTCCAATATCATCAACTTCTGTATTCCCAAAGACACTTCCATTTGCGCCTTTTGATATTCGATTTCCCGCAGACTTCGGAGTTTATAGTTTTGTTCTATCAACAACAGAGTCACTTGGGAATATGACCATCACAAATCATGGTAATGCATCAAAATGGGGTAACATGTCCCTCACAAGTGCTGAAACCATTGAGGGTTTCTATGATTTCTCTCTCTTCTTACTCGCCCCACCGATTGGTATGGATGGATATCATCGATGTGATTATGTCATTGAAACGGAAAGAGGCTGGACTACGAATATCACACTAGAGAGAGTCATCGAGTATCCTCGTGCTATGATGCTTTTAGATACCTCCCATGGAGGCGGATTTGGATCGTTACTGGGAAACATGAGTCTAGGAGGTGATACCAGTGGTCTCACCAGTGGTGAAGGTACTGAAGGTCTGGAATTCCCTCTCGCTCAAGAGGACACTTCAGGCGATACGGGAATCTCAACGAGTTTCGGACTTGGAGATCTCGGCTCTCTTACTGAACTTCTGGACTCCTTTAGAATGACTACATTCTCAGGTCTCTCAAACATGAAGAAGAGCATGGCCAGTGTAGGTCTGGACCTCGTCGAAACACCAGGTATGGATCTTGATGCAGACCTCCTCTCTTCGTTCTCGACCGTGTTCATCATAGCTCCAACTGATGAGTACAATTCAACGGATATTGAGATTCTGAGAGATTTTACGGCAAATGGGGGCACACTAATCATCCTTGGAGATAATGACGATAACGCGAATATCTCCGCATTGAATCCGCTACTCTTGACCTATGGATACTTCCTCTTGGGAAGTCACTCGGAAGAGAACACAACAGAGATTGTGACTACCTCTCGTCTGGGAGCAGGTATCCAATCAGTCTGGTTAGGTGGCGGCACGTACATCATGAATAATCAGTCCAATGCGCAGGTAAGACTCAATGGAAACAGTGTGGTACTACTTGATCAGACTGCCCCAGAGTTGGCAATCTTTAGTTCTTCAAAGATATTCATGAACAAGAACCTTGTAAGGTGTAACAATAGCATACTCCTTGATAATCTCAATCAATACCTCTTAAGGAATACACTGACTACGGCAACAAGCCTCTCGGAAAACACCACATTATATCCCGTTGGTGAGAGTATCTATGTGAACCTCTACCTAACAGACAAAAACGGAAACCCAGTGAATGACCTGTTCGTAGCCATTGTCTATGAACTGCCCAATGGAAACCTCTCCTTTTTCATAGCAGGATATGTTGAAAACGGTCTGTACTCATCGCAGTTTGCTCCAGGCATCTGGGATTATGCAGGAAGAATCAATGGCATCTTCCTAGTCCTAGGTGCTGAGAACTACGCGATGACCTATGCAAGTGTATACTTCTATCTCTACGAATTACCTCCTCCACCAACAACGGATGGTGGGATAGCCTGGCTCACAATGCCTCAGGTTGCATTTATCACCTCAGTTGGCATCTTTGGTACATTACTTGGCGGCTTATTGTACAATCGTAGGAGAATGAAGAAACGACTCCGTATCCCTGAGATTGATGCAGACTTACGACATGAAATCGACAATACGCTAAACACACTCCTAGCTGCGTTTGCACAACTTGAGGAGCTCATAAAACGAGAGGATCTTGACCGTGTTCAGAAGATCGAGGCGCTACGTGTTCTGATGCAGAGCATCGAAGAAGGAAAGAACATGTTTGAACGTGTCAGTGACAAGGTAGGAGGTATCTAAGGTGGGCAAGAGGAATACTAAAGGGTCAAAGGAAACCTACCGAGAGATTGACATCATTGACCTGAAAGTAGCCTTTGGGAGCTTCTATGCCCTAAAGGGTGTGTCCTTCTTTGCCAACAAGAAAGAGTTCCTCGGAGTGATAGGAGCCTCTGGTGCCGGAAAGACGACAGTGCTACGGATTCTAACAGGACAAATCAAACCGACCTCAGGGCAAGCCTTTGTTGGAGGATATGATGTGACCAAACAGAGCCGACTCATTAGCCTCTTGGTTGGATATGTCCCCCAGCTCGAACACCTCAGCCTTTACTATGATTTCACGCCTCTTCAGAATGCTCAATTCTTTGGAAGATGCTACGGTCTTAGACCAAAAGAGATCGAGGAACGAGCGAGAAGTGTTCTCACCATCCTGGGATTTGATGAGGAGTTAATCACCAAACGTGTAGACAGACTCTCCGGTGGAGAGAGAAAACGTGTCTCGATATGCCTTGGGATGATTCATAATCCTCCAGTTTTGCTTTTAGATGAGCCCACAACTGGATTGGATGCTCACCTCAGGCATGAAACGTTGAACTACCTGAAGATGCTAAATTATGAATTGGGTACTACGATGGTAATTATCAGCCATGACCTTGAGATAGTAGACTACTGCACACGTGTAGTTCTCCTTGAGGATGGTGAGATTAGCCAGTTTGGTACACCTGAAGAGCTAATATCGACACTACCTGGAAAAGGCGAGAGTCTGAGGGTCTCACTTCATGCCCTGACGCCTGAGATCATGCGGCGTATTCAGGCAATTCCAGAAGTTCAGTACATATCGCTCTCTGGAAGAAATGCTGTCAAACTCTTCATTGATGATCCACACGACAACTTTCTACCGATAATTCACAAACTCAATGAGATGAAATTGCCCTTTGAGGGTGTGGAGCTCGTTGAGTCAGACTTCTTTGATTATTTCCAAGTCAAGCCATGGAAGGAAAACGGGATTGGAGGAACTATATCATGAGAGCCTATTATGCTATTATAGCCCTTGTATTTGTCTGCGTTATCGCAGGTGTAAGTAGTCAAACATTGACTGTCGATCCGGGCACAAAGCCTGCCATCATCCAATCCCCGCAAGGACAATACTCTCTGGCAGAGATTGTCCCCTTCTCTACCGCCATTGTATGGTCAACCACAACAGGAAATCAAGTCGTTGATGTTGTAGTAGACAACTTCGATAGTGATCCAAATGATGAGGTGGCTACCATCTCGCAAAATGGCACCCTTTCTCTGTTCGATGACGATGCTACTCTTCTGTGGCGGCTAAATCTTAGAGCAACACCGTATGACCTTGCCTCCTTTGATGGCACAGTCGCTGCAGGCCAGGAGCTTCTCGTGGGAACCTCCACAGGAATCC
Organism: Candidatus Thorarchaeota archaeon; assembly: GCA_029858305.1. Lineage (GTDB taxonomy): Archaea > Asgardarchaeota > Thorarchaeia > Thorarchaeales > Thorarchaeaceae > SMTZ1-45. The sequence continues at coordinate 620 of JAOUFI010000158.1, read as the reverse complement.
TAGTCGTAGGTGCGAACAAGTTCATCCAGATGAACCTGACTCTTCCTGAGCCTGTGCGTGTTGTTGCAGGAGCTAATCTTGACGGTGATGCCCTGGAAGAGCTGGTCGGTGGTTGTGATGACTTCTATACATATGCCTACGAGATTGACGCCACCCTTCTGTGGAGTCATTTGAGCAATGGAAGGGTCCGCCTACTCACTGCGGTGGATATTGATAGTGATGCACGTGAAGAGGTTCTCATTGCCTCTGATGCAAAACGCTTTACACTCCTACAGGACACCGGAGCTGTCATCTTCGAGAATACGGCTGCCGATGCCATAAACGCGGTCCGTCTTGGAGACCTCACTACTGCTGGTAGCCTCGATGTTGCTATCGGATTCGCAAATGGTACAGTCAGTGTCATCTATGCCACTGGTACAGTAGCCTTCACTATTGTTGCCCCAAGCAGTATAACTGCACTTCAGGTCGGTGATCTTGTAGCCGGTGGCAGGCATGAACTTGCCCTCGGAACCTCTTCCAACGTTCTTACTGTTTACGACTCAAGTGGCGGCCTTCTATGGAACAAGACCCTCACAGGAACTATCAACAGAATACTCTTCCCTAATGTCGGTGCCACATCC
>JAOUFI010000157.1 GCA_029858305.1 Candidatus Thorarchaeota archaeon | reverse complement strand
AGCACTGGTTGTCTTAACATACATTTTTGTTTCTGTCATCTTCTATCCCCGTCCTTTGCATCCCTAGTGATATTAATGCGCTCTGTTCTAAAACGTCTTTCCATGAGTCAATTCTCGCCTTTTCGCCTATTACGTTCATTCTTTTTGAGCTAAGTTTACTCAAATGTTGAAAAGATAAATAAGAAAGCTGTATTATTAATGGAGTAACTTCGAGGTGTGTGGTTAGGATGTCAAGTGGAATATCGAATATAGCAAAGTATGTGTTTCTACTGCACTTCATTGTTGCCTTAATCTTCGGAGCATTTTGGTTCCTCCTGCCCGAGTATTGGAGTACGCTAGTTGACTGGCCTGTCGAGTATGCATCAGGTCGTATTGTAGGCATGGCTACTCTGATGATGGCAATTGGTTCCTTTATGGCATATAGAAAGACAACATGGAATGAAATTGAAATCTATGTGGTGATGGAGCTCATCTTCAATATCCTAGGAGTCATAGGGATGATCTGGAATGCGCTTACTATGACCCTGCCCATTGTTGTGTGGCTTCTCGTTGGACTCTTATTACTATTCTCAGTTTTATACCTGTATGTCTTTTTCACTGCGAGGAAGGCATAATCACATCTAGCTGATGTGTAGAAGATATCAAAAACATAGGCGTCCGTTCTCTTAGACCTCATGCCAGATGACATCTTATGAAATACTCTTTCCAGAAGAAGAATGAAACCAGGATGACAGACAAAAATTCAGGACTAATATTGTTGAGTGCAAAATTACCGGACATGTCGGATTCTTTGAATTGATTCAGCTGATTGACCATTCAAGCACATTGAATCAAGTCTTCTTGAAGAAAACACCCAAATTACGATGAAGCGCCCCGTAATATTCATCGAGTGAGAGTCGCTTCAATTTGTTGAGAGTGTCTGTAGGTAGTTTTTTAGCGCTGATGCCTTTAAGAAGCAAAGCTGTTTCTTCCTCAGAGAACTCCTCTTTTCCTCCAACCAATCGAACGAACTCTTTATTGAGAGGACAGACTCGTTGGCAACGAAGACACCCCACAACACAGTTGTGCCAAGATGTCTTCATCCATGCGGGAAACGGAATGTTTCCAGGCTTTTCATTGTGAAAGACAATACATCGCTCAGCACGCAAGAGGAACCTGTCAGTGGGAATAGCCATTGTAGGGCAAGCTTTACGGCAAAGCTCGCACGACTTGCAAGCTGTCATCATAGTGGGTTCTTGCCATGAATCCTCCTGACAGGGCATATCAGAATAGACAGCAACAAGCTGCAGGTAGCTTCCCATTTTGGGCACATAACAAATGTTGTTTCGACCATATTGGGTTAGACCACTCCTAGCAGCTAGAAGTTTTAGCGGGAGTTTTGTTTTTGATATCTTATGTCCTAACTGTGCTACAATCATAGAAATATCATCTGAAACCTGTTGTGTGATCTTATCATAATCCGTGTAGGTTGGAGGAAGGCTCAGAATTCGTCGCTGACCATTCCAAGTGAATATAGCCTGAGTCTGTGGGCGAGGAAGAGCAGCAACAATCACTGAACGAGTATGCTGTAACTTCTTAGGAGGCTGGAAATCAAACCATGAAAGGCGAGTCTTGTAGAACTCCCTATCAAACTCGTCTTGCTGAAGACGTTTCTTTATTTCAGTCTGCAAAAGGGGAACATGCTCAGCTGAAACCACACGAATTTGATACCCGCGCTCACTCAATGACTGCCATAGCTGATCTTGGTGATTCATGCCAAGTGATACTACACATTATCAAATCAACTTGGTGTTCGAACTTCCCAACCTAAGACTTTAACTATGGTTAATGTTTGTCTTCAAAGGGCTATGCCAATATGAGTGAGATACACAATCATACAGAACCGAAATCAGACAAAGAAACTGAACGCTACCGGTTTCTCGAACTTGTATCATATTTCTTGTTCGCAGTAGGCCCTCTTGTAGGGAATGCTGTCTTAGTTCTTCTCGGAGCAATTTCAACTGATTTTGTAGTCAATCCAACTGTAGTACTGAGTGCAATCCCCGCCTTTATGTTCCCCTTCGCAATATTCCAGCTCTTTTCAGGCGCGATCAGTGATATCTATGGCAGAGTCCCCGTGATTGTTGGAGGTCTAGTTGTCTTCGCTACCGGTCTCTTCATGACAGCCTATGCTACATCCTTGGGCATATTCATTCTAGGCAACTTTGTCACGGGTAGTGGTTTCGGTTTTGTAAATCCAGTACTTCTGGCATTATTAACTGATTCTGCGGCTCCAAAGGATATTCCAAAACGAATGGGTATTGCTGCTGCACTTGCATCACTGAGCGTGGGATTAGGTCCGTTCATTGCTGGGCAGATGGTGATACTGGGCTGGCATACATACTATCTGATGTTTCTGATGATTGTTGTGGCGGGACTTATAGCAATCTCGATTGTCAAGAGACCTCCCAGGAAAGAAGAGAAAGGTGCAGGAGTTCGTTTATTCGCGGCTCATCTGTGGGGCGAACTAAGAAAGCCAGTGGTGCTCTTGATACTAGTAACAACCTTCCTCGTTGCTCTATCATATCTAGGAGTATTCGTGTGGACTCCACGCGGATTAACTGGAGTGGTAAATGATAGCACTATTGGTGTTCTTCTCCTAGGGGGCGGTATCTCAGGTGCAATTGCAGGTTCAATCCTGAGTACTCTATCTCGCAGATATGGTTTCGGATTGCCTGTTGGACTTGGTTTTATTGCACTCTTTCTAGGTCTATCAATCTTCATCATGATTGGAGACTTTTCAGTTGCATCATCAATCCCACTTGTAGGGCTAGCTCTCATTAGTGTTGGGTGGGCAGGAGGGCTTCTCTTTCCAACTATGATTACGTTCAGTCAGATAATCTCGCCAGAGCGTAGAGGTGTTTTGGCTGGAACTGTGACCTTCGCCTTCTTCATTGGCTCGGCTCTCATTCCAATTATATTTGAACCGTTGTTTTTGTTAGAGATAAATATGGTCTATATAGGGATGCTTGCAACATCTGTAATCTTATTGGCCTTCTTTGTAGCTCTTTATCGAAAGTTAGCACTGTTTCATCAGGAGGCATAGATACTTACTGGAGATTGTGTCTGAGTGTTCTCACCAGCATAGCCTATCACAAAGGAACTGCGTCAGATGAACCAATCAGCATTTCCACGAATCTGCAATGTCATTATTAAAATGAGAGCATCTTTAACCTATCAAATATCTGGGATGAGGTTTTTCTGGTCTCATCCGAGACTCCATGAGACTTCCTGCTAAAACGGTATCTATCATAGCTACAGTGGGGTAGATTAGTGGAGCGTGTTTCGCAGGTCCGACCAGAACAAAATCTGCACCTAAGACCACTGGCATAAGACTCGAGCCCACAAGAGCATGAGTCTTTGCGTCCTTGCCAAACTTCGGTACAAGTCCGCCCCATGTACTGATTGCATTATGAGCCCCATTACCAACAGGGTAACCATACTTGTCCTTAATCACCATCTGTGCTTTACAAGCAATGCCAAGAGTGGGCAGATCCATGACCCCGGTATCTACAAGAATGTTAGAGATTCCGAGCTCCTGCGCCTTTTGAATAAGACCATCCGCTAGTTCAACCCTCTTTGTCACAGATATCAAGGCCGCTGTGCTGAATGTCAAGAGAAGTATGTTCTGAAGACCAGCCTCCTTTATGGCATGAAGAACCGGTTCCTTCGTATCTGGTGTAAGTGAGTTCAGAATGACCCTATCAATGAACCCGTTCTCTCGAGATGTTAAAATCCCTGCTGAGTTTACTGCAGAGTCGCCTGATCCATCAATTAAGAGAGGAAAATCGGAATTATCCACAAGATACGTAAGATATTTTTCCATGGCCTTTGGGCTAGATGCTACAACATCCAGCATTGTGGAGAGACCGGTTCTCACACTTAGGTCCT
>JAOUFI010000156.1 GCA_029858305.1 Candidatus Thorarchaeota archaeon | reverse complement strand
GAAATCAGGATTATCACTCTGCCACCAAATGAAAAAGCCACCAGTCGGGTCCGTACGGGTTCCGGCCGGGAATGAATCATCTAGGGCTTTGGCCATTGCTTCATACCTTTCTTTGTATAGTGGAATTCCCCGCTTCATGGCAGTGTCAATGTGGTAAGTATAGTATTCGTCGAGGATACGTTGGACGAGCGTAGTTGTGCAAAGATCAAGGTAGCCCTTGTCTTTGAGCACCTGTTCTTTTACATTATCAGGCAACACAGAGTAGCCAACTCTCAAGACTGCAGCTTCCTTGCTGCTGGTGCCAAGGTACGCCACTCGTGAGTTGTCCTTATCGAGGGTCTTGATAGCTTTTGGATTCTTCTTGAATTGGATCTCGGCATATGCAGCGTCTTCAAGAAGGAGTATGCTGTGACTTTCACATATGTCGAAGAGTGCTTGGCGTCTATCCATTGGGAGTGTTGTTCCTTTTGGATTATCACTATCAGGAACAACATAGAGCAAGTCAGGAACTTTGCCGAATTTTATCTTTGATAGGTGAATTGCTCGTTCAACAAATTCTGGTATAATACCATCGGAGTCTGTGGGCACAATTATTACTCGTGCACCTAACTTCACTGCTGGCACAAGAAATCCTAGATATGCTGGAGAGGGGGTAATAATGACATCACCAGGGTCTATCATGGTATCCAGCAGAGCATAGAGGGCTTGTTGTGACCCATTGGTTATCGATACACAATCCCATTGGGTCTCACAGTTGATTGGTATTTTCCGGACTTTGGTCAAACGCTTGGCCAGAGTCTTGAGGAACCAGGGTTGACCTCCAGTAGGACCATAGTTCAGATCGTCTAGTGCCATCTTTGGATCCTCTTTATATTTGACACTCAAATCAGCCAGAATATCAGCAAAGATGTCAGTAGGGATAATGCCAGGCTTTCCGCCGGCGAAATAGTACTTCACATTGTATTTCAGAAGAGCACGAATCTGTGATTCTTCAATAAAAGAAGTCCAGGTCGCAAAACCATAGCTATTTTCATTTGCCATAGGTACTCACCAAGAGATTTGACCACGACATAGAAGCATGAACACTTCTGTACATGAAGATGCCGCGTTGTCCTTTAATTGTTTCTAATGAATCAACGTTCAAGAAGCTCTATTTCGAACTGCAATGTACGGAAGTGGTCGTCCAATCTGTGCAAGTGCGCGAAACTAGTGTTATGTCTGCTTTTAGCGAGTTTCGGCAGCAAGAGCAGCCGCAGCCGCTGCAGGATCGGCGGCTTCTACTATGGACCTTGCTGCAATGATGAAATTGGCACCTGCATCAAGTGCCTCACGTGCACTACCTCCCTGAGCACCTACACCAGGACATATGATGGGAATATCATCCCCAAGTACTGCTTTTATCTCTGGAATTATTTGCAGTTGCGTGGCACCAACGATTACACCATCTACATCCCAGAGTCGTGATTGTCGCGCAAAGCGAATATAGAGGGGTTCGGCTTTCCGTGATTTCTCATCTGCAGCTACCGTGAGACCATAGCCATCCTTAGCTCCGGGGTGTGACATGTAACAGAGGGTAATGATACCACGTTTTCTATTGGTTGCAGCCTCAAATACAGTATCGAGACCTCCCTCCATTCCTACAAAAGGATTGACAATGATTGCATCGAATCCAGCGTCGAAGTAGTACTTGGCGATTACCTTGTTCGTGTTGCCAATATCATTCAATTTGCAGTCCATAATAGCTGTTAGACCTTCAGCATGAATCTTATCGACCAACCTCGGTATGCCATCGTACACTCCAAGTGGCAGGACAAGATGCCTGTTGATTTTGAAGGCGACTGCATGATCAGCAGTCTGAGATATGATACGTAGAGCCTCCTGTTCTAGGCGGTCCTTCTCTGCCTTAATTGCTGCGGCATCCTTGCCGGTCATGTTGGCGACTAGATCGAGACCTATGATCAGTTTGCTCTTTTTTACAAAACTTGAAGCTGTAAGCTTTCGCTTGTACACATGGATCACTCCTTGTTCCCGAAGACCCCTCAGTCCAACGGGGTATTGCCCATTTCAATGCGATGCATCCAAATAAATTCTCGTTTGCTCTGTTGTATGCCTACCAGCAACGCAAACTTATAACATACATGTATATTTGAAAAGTTGGAGAGGTAAGATTGAGTCCGGATTGGTTGTTGTCACGGGTAACGGTTGTCCTGATGGCCATAGCCGGTCCGATCTACTTCTTCCTACTCATGCTGTTCATACCTCTGATGACCCCTTTCACAGACTCAACCCTCAATTCATTATTCCATTATCTTGCAGCACCAGTTGTCTTCTCCGTTCCATGGGTAGGAACTATCTACTACCAACGTTATAGACTTGCCAATACAGTCCACATCATGGATGAAACCATAAATGCGGTACCTCTAAGATGGAGGATGTTCTATGGAGCAAATGCGCTCTTTGTCCTCATGGTATTTGTACTCCCATTGGCAACGCCGATTATTGCAATTCTTGAGGGTCTCATTGTTGCAGGTCACGTATTCTACCTTATCGGCCTTGGAAAACTAGGAGGAGGAAAACCAGCTGCTGTTCTCGGAGTAGTAGTAGCAATTTCACTCTGCATACTGCCTGCCTTTGTGATGTTAGAATTCTTTCCAGGATATATGGCAGTGTGGGAAACAATTCTTCAGACATGGACCGACTTTTGGTTGAATGTGGCATATGGCGTTGCTCAGTGTCTGGTGAATGCGCTCAGCTTCGGAGCTCCGGTCTATTTCATATATTATGGGGCTCAGCAGTACGACAAGGGTCTCTACGGGGAGGTATACACAAAAACACCGACAATGTGGATACGACTCGCAGAACTCATCATCTTTGTAGTATTTCTCATTATGTATCTCCCACCTATTCCGACACCAATTGGAAGCATCCCGTTTCTAGATCTCTCATACCTATTTCAAAACTACATCAATTGGATATCTCTGGCAATCGTTGCAATCATGGTTCTTGTAAAGATACGACTGAAGGTCCGTGAAGATACAACAATGGGTGGAGTGACGAACATCATCATTATAGGACTATTTCTCGTTGTTGAACTATTCTTCAAGACCAACCTGCTTCTCATTACTGCGATCATATGGCTTGCATTCTTCATATATGGAGTAATAGCATTAATCAGCTATCTCAGAGCCTCGTCGCGAGAGATCTATTGAGAAGTCCAACTAGCAGGAATTCAAAGGAACTTACAAGTGAATTGATGGAAATCTACTATTATTTTGAACTTGCTCCATTAAGATGTTATCTAATATATTGTCTATAGAATACTCTACCAGGCAAGTGAAATTTTTAGATTACATATCAAGGATGTCAAGTTTTTTGGCGAGTCGGATGATTGGAAGGAACACTGTCATGGGTTCCGAATCAGCAAACGAATCTACGAACTCGAGAGACTCCTTTGGTCTGCCTTTGTATGCGATGAAATTCCCTTTTGGCGGCCCATCACCCTCTGCATGCACCCAGAGTGGCAGTCCATACATCTCGTAATATCCATGATTTGATATCAAGGTCCCATAGATGTGCTTTCCCTTATCTTCAAAGTAAAGCATACTAGCAGGTCGTTCCCTTTGTGACCAGGAAACAAGCATCCTAGCCAAATCTATCATTGAAGCTATCTTCATATTCACAGGCGGTCGAATGTCGTCCTTGCTCATGGTTGTGCGCACCAAATCGCACATCTCTCTTATCCTTATAAGAGCAATCATTTGGATTCTTCATCTGACCGCTTTAGTCAGAAGTATGAAGTACTTTCCGTATCTTATCAGCCAGGGAGATAACTGACCTCTTATCATTACCAACAACAACAATTGGCAGGCTCATTAGGGACTGGCTTACACCAACTGAGAATGATGCTCGCACACCATCGCGTCTAAAACAGACAAATGTGAAACCATCCTCATGAATTAGCTGTT
>JAOUFI010000155.1 GCA_029858305.1 Candidatus Thorarchaeota archaeon | reverse complement strand
CATGGTGTATACAATTACACGATTGTCATTACCGATGCAGTGGGGAACTTTGCTGATGATACTGTATTTGTGACAGTCTTGGAGTCCACTACAACTACCACTACTACTACAACTACCACTACTACTGCAACTACAACTACTACTTTAACTACAACAGCCACCGCGATAACTCTTGACTGGCCTTTGATTGCCGGTGTTTCGATTGGTGGAGTCATAATAGTATTGATAGTTGTTGTCCTCTATCGACGAATAAATGCATGAAACAAGGCGGCTTGTTTAAAAAACGTGTAGAGTGGGTTTGGGCTCAATGGATGGTTAGAGAAAATGCCGAACTAATCATCCAAAAGTGTTTTTCATACAAACTACAAAACTGTCTTACTTGGGTCATGACTGAGGTTTAATGAAAAGACATCTTCGTGAGGAAAGATGAAAATGATTGGCCCAGTTTTATCCATATCCTTATGATTACATGATGTGGCTGTCAAAAGTTGGTAAAATCTAGAAAGCTGTCATTGACTATTGATTTTAAGTATCAGCAATTTTTGCCGACATCCTTAAATCAAAAATAACCTCCCATGAAATATCTGAGCCGGTTTGGCGGAGAAGCAGACGCGACAGCCTGCAGAGCTGTTTTACCTGGGTGCAAATCCCAGAGCCGGCTCCACTTCTTCTATTTTCGCTTGAATAATCCAAAATGGAAAGAGTTCGTAGCCCATATATGTTCAATTGTCCATCCTTGGCTTGTTAGGATATTAATTGCTGCTGCAAAATCCTCTGCTAGACCTTTATCATGAACTATCAGATATACTGTTTCAGGGATTTTTCCTGCTATAATGTTCTTTGCTCCAGTATTTGACATTCCGTAATCCACCTCATGAAATTATTGCATGAAATACTGGCAATGCTATAAACTCTATCTTGGACTCGTCATTGTCGCATTCGGACTGATCTTGGCGGCTAAGATATTTTATTCTAATTAACGAAGTCGAACAAATTCATCCAGGTTGCGACTCCTGCGTTAGTCAAAATGCTTATTTGCTTCGTAACACAAACAATTTCTAAAATTTTGTTTGTTAAAGCAAACAATAATTAGTGGTGGTCTTATGAATTCTGAAATGTCAAGAACAATTACAGAGATTGAATTGACAGAGCGAGGAAAACAGCCGCAAAGTGGTGCAATTTTTATTACAAACATCCAATTAGCATCCGAGTTTGAGCAAGAACCGAGGCTGTCAATCTCGCAGATTCTAGGAAGGGGTATTTCAGATTTTGTTGTTGAAATTTCAGTTGAAGAAAAGACGGGAGTACGTACAACAAAGGAGATTCCAATTACCCGATATGCATTGTCTGTCAGTGAGATTGTAGAGTTGTCTAAGCAACATAAGGACCTACAGATAGTCACTCGAAATCAGGTGAACCACCACATTCGTAAATTGGAGGAGTTGGGCTTTGTCCACAAGTATGGCACTCTCTGGGTGGGTAAGAGGGCGATTGATTACTACCGCAGGTCTTCGAAATATGTTGTAGTTACAATGGCCACTCCATATTTTGATGAAGGTTTCTTACTTGATAGGGAGGGCAAACGAATAGACCAGACTCTTGATACGTTCAATATTCAACTCGATTTGAATGCCAAGAAGGAGGTCGTGAAACTTCTGACAAAGAGTGAACTTCTCAAGGATTCATGGAGAGCTATGATTGCCGATCTAGTAAGATCTGATGTGACAGATCCTGAAGTTATACACATGTACCACTGGCTTCTCGATGCGTATGCAATGGGCAATAATGAATACATAGAGATTTGGCGAAATATACGTAAGATACTTTTTGGCAAACAATCGGAGGGATGAAGTTGGAAGATATTGGTTTAACTGCAATTGAAGCTGGATTGAATGTCGGAGCTTCCTTTGTAGATATTAGAATTGAATACACTCGGAAGACGAACCTCGATGTAGTAAATGAAGTCACTAGAAATACAATCTTGGCAACAGAGAAGGGAGCGGGCATACGAGCATTTGTGGATGGCTCTTGGGCATTTGGCTATACAAGTGATGTATCAAAAAATGGGATTAAGAAAGCTTCGGAATCCATTGCGAAGTTGGCTGTTACTGCAAGTAAATGGGTTGAAGAGCGATTTGAAATTGAAACTCCCTCCTTTCAAGACAATATTGAATACAAAGGCAAAACTCCTATCAATGAGACCTCGGTTGATTCTAAGATAGAGCTAGCTAAGCAACTAAGTAGGGATATGTCCCAGATAGACAAGAGGGTGAAGAGCTCACGGATAGTCTATCGAGATGTCTACACAGAGATGTATGTTGCTAACTCTCTTGGAACGAGTGTCATGGAGAAGAGTGGCAGGATTGTGTTCATTCCTTTCTGTACTGCTAAAGATGAAAAAAGTACTCAACAGGCTCATGTCGCAATTGGATTTACTGGTGGTCTAGGTGACATTACAGACGAGAGAATGCATTGGTTAGTAGAAGAACCATCTCGAGTTGCAATATCACTTCTGACCTCAAAGGCTGTGACAGGCGGAATTTTCGATGTTATTGTTGATCCACCTTTGAATGGAGCTATGATACATGAAGCATTTGGTCATGCGTGTGAGGGTGATTCCCTGACTGGTGGTTCATCAGTGTTGCAAGAAAGAATGGGAACATCTGTCGGACCTGAGTACATCAATTTGTTTGACGATCCAAATCTGAATGGACATGTTGGATCCTATGTATACGACTGGGAAGGAACTCGAGCCACCAAGAAGCAACTGGTAAAGAATGGTATTCTTACTGAATTCTTGCATACTTTGGATACCGCATCACGTCTGAAGATGGAAGCAAATGGTGCTGCAAGAGCAATGTCCTTCATGCATCCTCCTATCCCTCGAATGAGCAACACCTTCATGGAACCGGGTGATTGGGAGCTTGAGGAATTGATTGAAGACACAAAAGAGGGTATCATTATGTGTAATGTTGATTATGGCTACACAGATTCTACAAAGGGCCAGTTCATGTTCAAATCGGTACATGGTCAATTAATTAAGAATGGCGAAAGAGCAGATGTCGTTCGTGATGCCTCTATTGCAGGTTTGATTCTTGAAATACTACCAAAGGTTGATGCAGTCTGTAAGGATTTCTTCTATGATGCTGGTAGCTGTGGAACTCAGGGACAGATGGCATGGGTAATGTCTGGAGGACCACATGTGAGATTACATCAGGTTCCTGTAGGAGGTGTCTAGCTTGAAACATCAACTCATCGAACTTGGAACGCATGTGGTTGATTGCGCAGAGACTCTGGGTGCAAATCAAGCTGAAGCATATTTGGAATCAACTCGAATTATTGAAGTAAAGATTGAGAAGGGCTTGATTCGCCTAGCTGCTGAAAAACAAGATGCTGGATGCGGAATTCGAGTTGCCCTTGGGCGTCAATTAGGAGTCTCGTACATCACTTCGATTCTAGAGAGGGATTTGAATCAAGCTATTCAGGATGCAATCAGCGCAGCACGAGCATCAGTCCCTGATCCAGATTTCAAATCATTTGCATCAGTCCAATCATCATATCCTGAAGTCAAAGGTCTGTTTGATAGAGAATTGGATCAAATCGGATGTGAAAAGGCTGTGGAGATAATGACACGGGCTGTTCACGCTTCTCGAGATGCATCAGGAAAGGAACGCAATTTGATTGAAGGAGGATTTACAGCAGAATCCAAGACACGAGTTGTCGCAAATTCGCAAGGAATCAATGCAACTAGCTCAGCAACAAAAGTTGAGTTGGATGTTACTTCTGCAATAGGTAAGGGAGAAGAGCAGTGCTCAAGTTGGGAAATCCAGAATTCTCGTACGCTTGCAGCAATTGATCCTGAAAAGATAGGCGCGCGGTCTGCTCAAAACGCTCTTGAATTAAGAGGGGGAAAATCGATTGATGGGGGAGATATGCCACTGATTCTGACTCCGCGAGCATTATGGTCTGTACTTGG
>JAOUFI010000009.1 GCA_029858305.1 Candidatus Thorarchaeota archaeon | reverse complement strand
CAGATTGCCAAGACTGCTGGTGCTAGAGTGATTGTCACCAGTTCCTCAGATGAAAAACTGAAAAAATCGGAAACGCTTGGTGCAAACATTACAATCAATCATAGAACAAGTCCTGAGTATCACAAGGAGATCTATCGAGTGACAAAGAATCGTGGAGTCGATGTTGTTCTGGACTCAGTGGGGCTGGCAACATGGGATAGAAGTCTAAAGAGTCTAAGAAAAGGTGGAAAACTGGTGACTTGTGGCGCAACCTCAGGTCCAAAAGCTGAGACCAATCTCAATCTTATATTTTGGAAACAACTTGAGATATTGGGCTCAACCATGGGTAGCAGGGATGAATTACGAACTGCCTTAAAGCTGGTCTGGAGTGGGAAGATTAGACCTGTAGTAGACCGCATCTATCCCCTCTCAAAGGCAAAAGAGGCTCACGAGATTCTCGAACATGGGGAACAGTTCGGAAAAATAGTTCTTCGCCCTTAATGGTAAGTATTACCCTGATACGCACTACAATCAGACACCGGTTCTTTACAGTGTTTGTTTTGTTTGTTCTTGGTCACTATGAGAGTCGTCACTATCTGCTTACCTGAGTCCTATGTTGATGGTGTGGACAAATTAATTGGTCAGAATAAGTATCCGAATCGTTCAGAGGTCATTAGAATAGCAATCAGAGACCTTCTGGTTGATGAGCTCTGGGGAGAACGGAAGATATCGGGTGGAGTCCCACTAGTGACCCAACTCGAGAAAATGGCTCTAATTTCCGGAGTACAAAAACCAAATCCTTCAACCTGATGGATACAACTGAGCTATCTTTTTCTACATCTAAGTAGGTTTTCTGCCTAAGCATTGCAGTTAGATGAAGAAATCATCTCATACCGAATGCTGAGCATTATGCTCAATTTGCAATTAGGAGCGAATCTGGATATGTCACGATTTTTTAGGCGCAAGAAGTCAGGCGAAGAAAAGCAAGAAACTATTGATGATACCGAAAAAGATGAGGTCCAGGCTGAAGAAACCGAGCCTAGTATTGAAAGAGCCACAGAATCCGAAGTCACTGCCACTGAGGAAGTACCAGTGGGCAGAGAATCAACAATTCCTTACCACGCATCAATTCAGGACCGGTTGATGTACATGTTCAATGATTCACGCATGGGCGCTGGGATTGAAGGGACTGATGAGTTCTATATTGAATTTATGGCAATGGGCGAACGGTTTTGGATTGGAAAGGTTCCTCTTGGCCAAGTAACAATAAAGGCTGGTGCAATGACTGATCAAGATGCACATGTTCGCATTTCTAATGATGTTGCAACCGAACTCCTCTCTGCAGCGAACTTCACGGAGTTCTCCAAGACTTTCATGCACTACTATAAGTCCGCTGAGGCCGGTAAATTCGTTAAGATCGAGGTACGGAAACCTATTACAGATCTGAATCGAAGAGGCTATGCTCGCGTGCCAATCATGAAGCTACTCATTGGCTCAGCTAGATAGATGACCACAAGTCTTGCCACAAATTCTGTCCAACAAAGTTTTAATCAAGGGTTTAGTTGCTTGTAGTACCCAGGTGGGATGTTTGTGGTTAAAATTGAAACTCCAGTCGTAATTATCAATTTCAAGACCTATACCAAAGCAACAGGAGAAAAAGCAGTCCTATTGGCTCAGACCTGTGAGCGGGTTTCGAATAAATATGACGTGCCAATAGTAATTGCTCCACAGATACCCGACTTGTTTCGGGTCGCAAAAGCAGTAGAAATACCAGTCTTTTCACAACATATGGATCCAGGTGAACCTGGACGATTCACCGGTCATGTTCTTGGCGACACTCTGGTCGAATCCGGATGCACCGGGACTCTCCTCAACCATTCTGAAAAAAGGATGCAACTAGCGGATATAGAGGAATCCATAACAAAATCACACAAAATCAACCTCTTCACCGTCGTCTGCACGAACAATATACAGGTGAGTGTGGCTGCCGCATGTATGAATCCTTGGTCTGTAGCTGTAGAACCCCCTGAGCTAATAGGTTCTGGAATATCAGTTTCCCAAGCACAGCCAGAGATAATCTCAGGTACCGTTGAAAAGATTCGAAAGGTGAACAAGAAGGTAGTGATTCTATGTGGTGCTGGAATTGGCAACGGTGACGATGTCGCTGCAGCAATCAAGTTAGGAGCTCAGGGAGTGCTATTGGCCTCTGCAGTTGCGAATTCAGACAAGCCAGAACCAGTCCTATCTGATTTGGTATCACCATTGAGTAAATAGCATAATCCGGTTCATTTTTCACTAGATCGGATTGGCTTTTGTCTTGGCGATGTGAGTGAAGGTATCTCTTGAATGTGCCCATTGTCTCTTAGAACGAGCAGGAAATCAAGTACGACTTGCCACAGACGACCCCAAACTCCAGATGAAGGTCATTGAAGCAATGACTCGATTTCTTGGTGAGAACTTCAACAGTGATGCGGTACCTAGCCATATTGGTACTGACAGGGATCTTCTTGTCCAACGCATGACTGGCTGTGACCCATACAAAGATTTGAAACATCAATCAAATCTGATGGCACTAAGTATTTTTCCAGAACTACTTCAGCTTGTCGAAGGATTTACTGAACCTGCCTCGAGATTCAGAATAGCTACTTTGATTGCAGCAGCTGCAAACGCCATTGAATTTGATGTGTCTGGTCGTGAGTTTTCTCTAAGCGAACTAAAGGCTATCATAGATAATGTAGAAACCGATCTTGCAGTCGACCAAATCGAGGACGTACGATTACTTTGCCAAGATGTAAAGAGTGTTTTCTACCTCCTAGATAATGCTGGAGAACTCGTTCTTGATTTAATTCTCATACGTGAGATAAAACGGATTGGTCCAAAGGTAGTCGCAGTTGTAAAAGGCGGTCCCGTTTTGAACGATGCAACAAGGATCGACGCTGAGGAGGTCCATCTACGTGACTATGCTGATCACGTTATTGATACTGGTACCTCTGCCATAGGTGTTAACCTCGAACGTAGTTCCAACGCGTTCAAAGACCTCTTCTTTTCATCTGAGCTAATTATAGCAAAAGGCATGGGTAACTTCGAGTCGTTGACAGAGTTTGAACCAACCTGTCCGACAGTTCATATCATGAGAACAAAGTGTGACCCAGTGGCACGACATGTAGGAGTTCCGAAAAACAAGAATGTAATATTGATACGGATGCCACCAGCTGACTGATGTGCTTTGCCTGCTATGCCATATCTTCCTTGTATGGCCTAAGTCCATGAGCAACTTGTGTAGATGCCATGAACTCAACTTTCAGCTCCGGGTATTCAAGACTGATACTATCCCGAAGCCTCTTCATTCCCGGATCTTCTGTCACAAAGCTACCGAGTTCAAGAGTGTTGATGCCCTCTTCATGAGCTAGAAGTCTAATTTCTGGAGCCAATTCGCCAGTTACAAGGGTATCGATGTCCTGCTTCTTTGCATTGATGATATGCGGCATATCTACATGACATCCGGCAACCAATAAGAAGTCACCAACCTCATCATCCAAATCTCCGGAGAACATTATTGTGTTGAGATTTAATTTGGATGCAACATAATTTACAAAACCAGAGTGATTCTTGACGCTTTGCGGTTTGCAGATCCTGCCAAAGGGCACATACTCGCCATAATCACCCTCTGCTAGAAAATCTCCTATCCTCTCCACACCAAGTGCATCGCACAGAGCATCATTTAGACCATCTCTTGCGCATAGCCAACCACTTCCCATGACGTAGGATGAGATATAGTTCTTTGTGAGTAGTCGTACTCTCACAAGATCAAGACCAGAGAGTCTGTCTATGACATACGGAAATAGGGGTCTATATGTGACGAGCAGGTTTGATTTATCTTGAGATGCCTTTGTCACGACTCTTGCGGAGGGATAAGTGGCGATAAGAATCCTGTTTATTGTTGTGTTTGCCTGTTCTGTAGGATTCTGAGGACCTATCTCTACCCGATCCTCTAGACCTTGAATCGTCATCTCTCGAGGTGATAGTTCTTGTAGACGCTTGATAATCTGAAGAAGAGTGGTCATTTCTATCAGCCTCTTATAGGGTTCTCAGACTGTGAAGATAGGTAATGTCCGTCTTATTCTTTTGGATGAGTGGTGGAGTCAAGTATTACGTTCTACTCAGACTCTTCAATCTCATCTTCGTCGTCGAATTCCTCGTCTATATCCTCGTCATAGGAGTATAGATCCTCGAGTTCTTCATCAATCTCTTCGATTTCAGGCTCTTCTTCAATAGCCTCAATTTCTTCCTCGATAACCTCAAGTTCTGGTTCTTTCTCTTTCTTCTTCTTTTCTTTCGCTGGTTTTGGTGCCTTCTCAGCCTTCTTTGATGCTGTCACTTTTGCAGGGATAGCTGTACCCCTCTTCTTCAGCTTCCAGAACTCAGTCTTGATTGATCTTTTTTTATCCATTCTCTTGTAGTCGATTTGCTGAGGATTCTGACTTTTACTCAGTCGTATTCGTTCTCGCTTGAGGTTCTTTTCTTTATTCACCATCGACTCTCACCATCGCATTTTAGCCATGGCTAGTGGTTTGTTTTATAACTGTGTCGAAAGAGAACGAAGGCAACCCTTTTGTTCTCGGGATGTCAAAAGGAGTCCGTTCACAGTATCTCGTACAGCAGGAGTAGAGAAGATGGGTAAGAAGGATGACGACGAAGCAGTGAGCATTCGTGTACGTCTTGAAAAGTCCTTACTAGACCGGATAGACATTACAGCAGGAGAAAGAAACCGTCAGAGGTATATTCACGAGGCTATTGAGTGGAGATTGGATCAGGATTTACCACCAATGTTTCTTGAGCTATCAGAAGAGATTGCTCAACTAAAGACTCGCGTTGAACACCTAGAACGATCGCAAGCAACAAGCGTGTTTCTTGGAGACCTCAATAAGACAGCAAAGGAACAGATTAGTGCTGATGATCTTGATCGGAAATTGTTGGCTTTCTTTATTCGGAATGAAGGCGGAACAACTCCTGAGCTCGCGGAGCACCTCCTCGGAGATGCGCAGAAGAGACGAACCATCTTAGATAGAATTGATAGACTCAATAATCGTGCGATGGAAATATTGGGCTCTCCGGTGCTCGAATACAAGAAAGGTTTTGTTAGGAATAAACGGGGTGCTTGGTGGCTGGTGGATCCTACATCTATTCTCTTTTGAAACCGGCACTTGGAGCAAATTCTTTAAGCGATCCCTTATCTTTAGCCTCTTGGGGCCGTAGTCTAGCCTGGATAAGGCGCCAGCCTCCGGAGTTGGTATTCCCCGGTTCAAATCCGGGCGGTCCCGCCATTATTTCTTATGGACTTGTACTCAAAGCAGAGAGGCAGTTAGTGATATCTACCTCGAATTAGTCATTGATTTGCAATATGCCGCCTTGGATATAGTGGGGATTGGATGTAATTTTGTGCAAATGCAAAAAAATCACAAGTTTATTAAATAGAGTCGGTCTGTTCAGTACAGGGAACCAACTGAGATTCAGTTGTCGTGCGACGGAGGAAGCGTTGTTGAGTGAGGTAACTATATCCAGGAAAAGAATTGTATGCATTGAAACACTAAGTATTGTGATTTTAGGAACGGGCGAGAAATGGAGGAACTCTTATTTATCATCTTTATAATTTTATCTTCCCTCTTAATACTAGTCAATGTTGCCATTCAAAGAGTGAAGTTACGCCTAAAGTTGGATAGGATAGAAAGCCCTTTCTCCCCCCAAACTTGGTATGATAATTCAGCTTACAAAATTATAGTAAGTGAGCATTCAACTGAATACCAGGTTTTGATTTTTCTTCTTCCTATTTCACTCTGTATAGTGTGGAGTGTGATCTGGTATTCGAACCCGATATTGTACTCCAGTTGGCCTCCATTTGTATTTGCAGTACTAGTTCTGCATTTTTCAATGATGATAATTGGTTCATTAATATCCCGACAGTTAGAAGAATTATCATGTTCTACTAATTCAGACAGTTCTATCACTCCATGAACGAGCACAATAATGTACTGTTGTAGATTGAAATGAATAGATGAATATCAATGAAATAAACCTGATTTATTGAACCTTATAGATCCAATTAGAGTAGAAGAGATGAGAATGAGGTTAATCTCATGAGTTCTCTAAATGAACAAGGCTCATCTGCCACGTACCCATTCATGGAGTGTTGGGTACGTCCATGAATGAGATTTGACGGAAAACAACCTGACATCTTTAAGACATTTGATTAGAGTTATTGTCCAACACTCCTCTTCGTCATTCTTCAACCTGATGAGAATCCGGGCGGTCCCGCCACTCATTCTCGTCAATCATACAGTCAATCGGACTTTATATGACTCATGACAGGTATAATGCTTCTTTTATCAGCAGTTCTTTTCCTCGTAGGAAGCTTCATCACCTCTGTGTACCAAGGACTGAGTGGAGCTGCAGCATTTGATAGGTTATTCATTGGACTTCCTCTCTACGTGTTGTTCAAATTATTTGCCTTGGCATGGGTTTTTCATGTTGCTCAATGCGTTTTCCAACAGAGCTTGGAAGAACAATAATTTTGAATACGAGGTGAATCTATAGACAGAACAAACTGTGGAGGTGATTGCTAATACAAGAAATCATGGTGATACTCACCATACCAGCATTTGCATCGTTCGTTTCAGAATTCCTTATAAGAAGAAGAGAAATCAAACTAGGACACGATAGTAAAGTTCTTAGTGGATCTGGCTTTTGGATTGGATCATTGGCTTTCTTAACTATAAACTTACTATTACCCGATTATTGTACAAAGGTACCATCAGTTGTATCCTTCACTGCCTTCTTTATCATACCATCTGTCTTTTTTATCTTCGGCTCTTGTGTAGCCACATTCTACTATGTGAAACGAAAGAAAAACTCTAGCTTAATGCATGAAGAAACGAAGCAGTGAATTACAAACAATTATTTCTATTTGATAATTCACAACGAAGACTCTATTAGTCAAAATTAGCCCCATGAAAAATGGGGACGTAGTCTAGCCTGGATAAGGCGCGAGCGTAACAAGTTGGGTGTCCCCGGTTCAAATCCGGGCGGTCCCGCCATTATTTCTTATAGACTTGTGCTCAAAGCAAAGAGGTAGCTAGTGATATCTACCTCGAATTAGTTATTTGTTTGCAGGATACCACCCTTGAATGTAGTGGAGATTGGATACAATTTTGTGCAAATACAAAAAATGACAAGTTTATTAACCGAGGCAAGTGTATTCAGTACAGGGGACCAACTGAGATTCAGTTGTCGTGTGCCGGAGGAAGGGTAGTTGAGATGAGGAGTGAATGTATTAGTGATTCAAATACCGGCTATGGATGATCTAGCGACAATTCTGGGTCTTCCAGTAGTCGGTGTTTTCCTTCTCCTGTTATCTGAAGTACTGCTTTATATGATGAAGGTTCATGTACGTGCCTTGAATGAGGAAAAAGTGCCCTCTTCAATAATCATTTGGTACTGCGAATCTTACTATGAACACACTTTTTTTTGGAACTTAGTACGATATATTCTTTGGACTCTCGGTGTATCGGCAATTGCCATCTGGCTTCAAATTGTTACTGGTGAATTGGGTTTCTCTGCTCTTGCATGTTTGCTGCTAATGCTTAGGTTTGTAATACCCAATGCTTTTCCAAGCAAGTCATCGTCAAGCCCATAAACAGAACGAAATCTGACTATGAAGAGATTCTCTTTTCCAACAACATCGGATTGGAAATCGATCATCTGAGTCATTTATTATGAACTAGACTCATCTGTAAACAACATTATGAGTGGACGTACAAGCTGTTTCATCGGTTCGTTGGATAATGTGGTGCTCGATTATCCAGAAGATGGCGAATGTTTAATTTTTAGATATTTGGAGGTAAACCCTGTGTGATAAAAAGAGCAGATTGTACTGCAGTAGGACTCCAACTTCACTTTGAATGATACTCACGGCCCTATAATCCTTCTATTGTCTTTTCACAACGAAGACTTTATGAGTTAAATCCGGCCCCTCGTAAAATGGGGCCGTAGTCTAGCCTGGATAAGGCACCAGCCTGCGGAGTTGGTTATCCCTGGTTCAAATCCGGGCGGTACGGCCACTTTTTCTTCTCATTTCTACAGTCAGTCGGACTTTATATGCCTCATTCTGATATTGAATTATGACGTGAGGTTTCAAAAATGAGTATTGTTGGCAACCATGTCACAAATGAAGAAAAAGTAGTGGCACGTTTCACCAAATATCTGAATGGCCCTATGGGGAGAACAGTTCTCGAAAACTTGGAGGAAGGAGAAGACTTTATACTGCAGACTTCTGAGCACACACTCAGAGTGACGAAGCGAAGAGGACGAGCTGTAGTTACAATGATGAAGCTGCCTCTTGTTTGAGTTCTACAAGTTCATACACCGATCTGAATCAACTAATTAAATTCACGACAAAGACTTTATGTGCTAAATCTCGCCCTTCTATTAATGGGGGCTTAGTCACTGCTTTATAGGTGGTAGAATGGATGGATGTCGTGCTCTGGACATTAGTTGGATGTATCACAGTTCTTGTGTTACCCTCTTTAAACTATGCTTTCACATGGAAAAGAGGTCCTCTTGTGATTCAAAGACTTGGTTCAAAGTTATTTAATGGCTTAAAACGAACCCTTGTTCTATATGTCTTACTCGTTTCAATGATGTATTGGATTGCCAAGAGTTACATGAGTGGGTTCCGCCTTGGACTCGGAGTTGGCATCACTCAAGACGTTATTTTCCCTTATTTGATGATATCAATTGGAGAGTGGCTGTTTCTAATAGTGACACTCGTAGTCGTTATTGCTGGTATGTACAGACACCCAGCTTTCCTATGGGTATTTCCTCCGTACTCAGATCGATTAGCAAGTGTTTGGATTTTCAGAGCACGAGTATGGAACCGTTCTTATGATGGATTCAAGCAGTTCCTTTTGAAGTATAATGAGCGGATAGAAGACAGTGAACATCATTACTATCAAGAAGCTATTGAGAAAATAGCTGAGAGAAGTGATTGGATTGGAACAGCTGCACAAGAGGTTTTAGCAAAAAACCATAGCAAGAAACAGAACGTCTAGTACTTCGGAAGGGAAAATGGAGAAAGTGCAATCTGAAACAGAAAATGAGAATTAATAATTTCAGAATTCAGAATTGGAATATACTATCAATTATCGTAACGAAGACTTTATGAGTCAAATCCAGCCCCTCGTAAAATGGGGCCGTAGTCTAGCCTGGATAAGGCACCAGCCTGCGGAGTTGGTTATCCCCGGTTCAAATCCGGGCGGTCCCGCCACTCCTTTCCGCTTTCTGTTTTCGTCCTACACCTCGACACGAAGCTTAAATGGGGTAATAAAATCGACAAGAGCGCAGCAAGGTAGTTTCTAAGTTGCTTAACTTTCAAAGAGTGATGTAGACCAGATGCAATATACCCCTCAACGGCTGGAGAGAGTATATCGGGCTATGAAACGTGATGAGATCGACTCTCTAGTGGTAACACGACGGCAGGATGTTCAATACTTGACTGGATTTGAGAGTACAGGTCATAATGTACCAATTGGTTGCATCATCGCAGAAGGAAGCCATCCGCATTTGATTCTCTCGGACAATCTTCAAGGTAATACTGCAGTAGATTCCATTCTAGGTTCCATACATACTTTCAACTCGGATGCATCTGAGGATTGGTTTCGTGCTCATGGTAATGCTTTCTGGGATGAGGCATTGCGTGTACTGAATGAAATGGGGCAGACAAAGGGTATGATAGGTCTCCAACATGATTGGCTATCAGTCAGGGAATTCGAGAAAATAAAGACAAACCTTCCTGAAGCTGGATTTCGAGACTTTTCACAAGCCCTCTGGAAATTACGCCACATCAAGGATCCTGTTGAGATTGATGCAATCCGCCAAGCTGTGAGAGTTGCCGAGATTGGTGTTCGAACTGCACTGGAGATTGTAGCTTCTGGCAAATCCGAAGATGAAGCCTCTTTAGAAATTGAAGCAGCAATGAGAGGAGCCGGTGGACAACAGCGAGGGATACGTGCCGCAGTACTCTCTGGAACCCATGCCCGCTTTCCAGTTGCCCAACCCGGTCCAGACCGGATTAAGACCGAGGATTTTGTTGTCTTGGACATCACAGTGAGTCACTCGGGATATTTTGCTGAAATTGCCCGGACAATCCATCTGGGGAAACCTAGTGAAAGACAAAGGGCACTTCACGACTCTATCCTGCACGCTATCAAGGCTGGAGAGAAAGTAATGAAACCTGATGTAAGTATTGAAGAAGTGGCTAACCACATCCTAAAGAAGAGTGGACGAGGAGTCCATCCAGAGTCGTTCGTTCAGCCTCTCGGGAGTTCGATTGGCTTAGATCTTCATGAACCTCCTTACATCTCACCAAAGAGTCAATACTCCTTGAGAGAGGGTATGGTCTTCACACTTCATCCTACAAGGTTCTTGCCTGAGGTTGGTTCGGCAAAAGTAGCAGATGTGGTTCTCCTTACTCATGATGGAATGGAAAACTTGGGTTCTTTGGCTCGAGAAACGATGTGATTAGGCGATCTGTTGCCAGTGTTTTAATTTTTGAAAGACCTGTGATATCGCCTCAGTCTTTACAATATGCTTGTCTACTTCATCTCGCGATATCTCTCGAATCTGAGATGCTGGAACTCCAGAATTGAGACTGCGAGGTGGAATGACCACATTTGCAGGGACAATGCTCCCTGGAGCTAGCATGACTCCTTCACCAAGAGTGGCACCATCAAAGATGACACATCCCTCTCCAATACTGGTACTATCACCAATGTAAACCCCATGAAGTACTGCAGCCGTACCGACAATGACATTATTACCAATAATCGCGGGGTTGTCCTGACTATGAGCATGAATCACCGCACTATCCTGAATGCAGGTATTCTCGCTAATCCTGACTGAAGAAAGGTCTCCACGTATCACTGCACCTGGCCAAACATTCGCTCCAGGTCCAACTTCGACGTCTCCGACGATAGTTGCCTGTACACTAACATATGCCTTAGGGTCTATTCTAGGGCTCTTATCTCCAAAGGGTAGTATTGGCATCTCTCGCACCTCTAAACTTGAACAGGTGTACACAGGCTTCGATATCTAATAAAATATCATGTGTTCAACTAGACTCTTGATTTCCGCCGAGCAATGATTCAATAGCATACTCAAAGTGCTCTGCAGGCCTCAGTCCGATCAATCTATCATGAATCGTAGTGACCCCTGTGTCCTTGTTTGTGATCTTCAGTTTAGCAGGTTCTCCATTAAAGAAGATGAGAACACACGGGATTCCCATGATATGATTCTTAATTGCATATATCTGATGTTCGTCAGTGTTTACTTTCAAAAACCCGATTTCTGGATTATTACTGTACTTCTGTTCCAACTCCTCCAGAATCGGACTTAATGCCCTGCACGGTCCGCACCAGGCAGCCCAACAATCCACGAAGAGCAGTTTTGTTTTCTTCATGGTTTCCTCAACATATTCAGGGGTCACATCTTTTACCATGTGGGGTATGCACCAGTTGTGTGTTTCTCTGAATAGGCTAATAATGTTGTGACTCAAGCGAGTTAGTAAAACAAGTCATACTCACGAGGAAGGAAAGTCCTTCCTCGGAGGATGTGTGATAGTATGATTATGCAGCCTCTTCAGCCAGGAGGTTGTCTGCAATCTGCTCATAGACTTCAGGTGGCATGACACCGACGAGTTTGTCACTCTTCTTACCATAACCGTCATCGAAGATGACTCTCTTGCCCTCTGCATATACGAGAACGCTTGGGACTCCAGTAATCTGATTCTGCATGCTGAATTCTCGGTTGTGGTCAACATCGATCTTGACCACCTTGAGTCCTCTACCCTGATACTTTTCATGGACTTCTTCAAGGATTGGGCCAAGGGTTCTGCATGGCATACACCAAACCGCGTGGCAGTCCACGAACACTACTTTATTCTCTGAGATTACTTTGTCTAGCTCTGATGAGCTGATGTCTTCTACCATTATGATCAAACTCCGCATTGTACGGGTCGGTTGTGCAAATTTCTTACACAACCGTTAAAAGGATTGCGCTATAACCAACTATACTCTGAAGGACTTTCCACAGTTCTGACAGACAACCTCTCCGTTAATAATAGAGTCAAGATTATACGCATAAGTCGCTCCACAGTTGTTACATTTGATCTGAGCTAAGTTCTTCACTTCAGCAACTGGTTCAGCTCAGGCACGGTGATGAATGGTCTTGGCCAGATAAGCACTAGGAATTGAACACAAAAGACAACTAATAACCCTGGTCCTACTCCTGTCGGCAAAAGGATTGCAGCTAGTATTATTATCCAAAATACATCAATGATCCGGATACCAAACTCCCATTCTGGTTTCAGGAACCAGACCATAAGGAAGGGAATGAAGTCAACAAGGAAGAGAGCAAAATAAAGCGCATCGAGTGGCCAATTGTAAAACACAACTAATGTTCGATAGATTCATGAACCATTCAATAAATGCATCAGTCTGGCGAAATGAGTCCCTATGGCCATAGTCTGCAGATTTGTCTTGCAAGATAAAGACATGCAAATTTCCCTTCCACTTCAATGTTCCATCTGTGAACATATCAACTCATCGAAAAACATCTCTACCTAAAACCGTGCCAGAGCTTTTCTCTGCGGATTCTCTAGTCAACGAAAAAACTATATCCTTCCTGAATTTCTGATGGTACGGGCTGGTAGGAAATGTATCCTGAAGTGGATTATAAAATAGGTTTTGAAAAGGGGGTGGGAAGGGAAGGTAATGCTCCCTATCTTTTATACAGTATATTGCCTCTAGACATTGTTTTTTTTCTGGTAGTTTTGATGCCAGCATTCACTAATTATATCAGACCAATTTCGTTCCAATTTAGTCTGTATAATCTCCTCCTCTGGTTCACGTTTTCTCTTGCAGTAATCCTCTTGATACTAATTAGTTTCCAGTTGGTATTACGAAAACGTTTCAGAAAACTCTATTCCTGCCCTGAGCTAGAAGAAATCATATCTCGTGCAAAAAAACGTATGGGATTTTCAAGACATGCTGAATTATGGATGCTTCAAAGTAGTAAACAGGTGCTACTTCCTCTATCAGGGCTCATGTATCACTCAATAGTCATTTCTAAAAGAACGGAAGAAGATCTACTAACTTCTCCAGAGAATGCAGAAATAGTTCTTGCTGACATCCTAAAAGACTTGGAGGATCAACCTGTCCTCAGTACATGGTTTCCGGTGCTTCTATATGTTCCATTTTCGTTTTTCCAAGTGCAATGGATAGGACTGACCACGAGTTTAGCTCTCAGTATCCTTTGGGTATTCTATTGGATTATGATTACTACTGAAGGAATTTGGCTAGCTGCGGGTGGCAGGGTAAGAGAAAAAAACCCCGTCCTGATAGAATATAACACACATCCTGATGTAGCAAGGTGTCATGTTTTTCGTAAGTCCCCTCCTAATGAGGATGAGTTGCAATCGATTTTCAAAATAGCTCATGACCCTCTTAATATCACGAATAATCGTCTGGCAGGATTTTCATCATACTTCTTATCTATTATCGTATCAACCGGTTTGGTATTAGTGCTGACCCTTTGGATCTCTGCTCTCCCAGTTCTATCTGCACCATTTGAGGCTGTTAATTCATTCCTGTTATTTGTCCCTATTATCGTGGCTCTGATTGGTTTCCATGCGCTATTCTACTATTTCACGAAAAGGTTCTATAACACTAGCGACTCTGACTAGTATTCGGTATGCAGACATTAGATTCAGTAATATTCTGAACACTCCAGTGCCAAAGTTTGATAAGCCATACGTCTTCCTCTTCATAGAGTCTGGTGATTATTGTGCCGGTCCTTCACTGCCCCAAGTGTGGCTCACGACTCGACTTCAAGAAAGTTGCTGGAGGATGGTACGTAAACTGCTTCACTTGCAATGTCGAGCTTCTCGTGGATGGCAGCAGGAAAGACCTCTTTGATGCCTATGAAGCATACTCTCAAGCTATCAAGACTGATGGCTTCTCTGGTGCGAGTGGAAAGACAGGATCGCGGACAAGGAAGTACTTGGGTAGTGGAGCTGACACTTCCAAGAGAAGACGAAGCAGGGGAGACCCCTCCACCAGAGTACAATCTGATGAGGTAGTGACAAAGATTGTTGAACAAGGTGGTGGCAACCTTGAGTCTTTCCCAGATGCTCTAAGCTCATTGGTGCGTGCCGGTCGTGATTATCTTGTCAAGTATGAATACATGCCCTCAACTGATGCTGAGTATGGTTCAATGGTTGAAGATCTCAATATACCTTCACGCCTTAAAGAGCACCTAGCTTCAAAGGGAATTATCACTCTTTACAAGTTCCAAGAAGACTCATACAATGCGATTAGCAATGGTGAGAACGTTGTCATTGCAGCCCCAACTGCTCAGGGTAAGACAGAGGGCTTCATCCTTCCCATTATAAGACAGCTCCTCATCTCAGTTCAGGAGTCATTTACATATCCTGGGGTAAGAGCACTTCTCATCTATCCAACGAAAGCTCTTGCACGCGATCAATATGACAAGATTAAACAGATGGGTAGGGCATCCGGTTTGACCGTATCCATTTTCGATGGTGATATCGGAGAAGACGCCAGAAGTAAGATTTACTCCAGCCCACCTGATATATTGCTGACTAATCCTGATGTCTTGCACTATCATCTGGGGTGGTCACAGTCACGCCTGACTCCTCTTCTACGAACGGTGAAGTTTGTTGTTCTTGATGAGATCCATCTCTACACAGGATCTATGGGCACTAACGTATACTATATTTTAAAGAGGCTTGAGCTTGAATCCGGAAAATTCCAGAAGATTGGCGCATCTGCGACGGTGGCTAATCCAAAAGAATTTGCGGACGTCCTCTTTGATACAGACGTTCAACTCATTGAATCAAAGAACGCTAAGAGAGGACCTATCCACTTTCTCATGTACTATCCTGGCATGAGAAGTAAATACAGCATGATAGTTGACTTAGTTTCTGCATTGCAGGTTGGCAAGTTCAAGACACTGGTTTTTGGAAACACACACTCAGAGGCCGAGGTTTTGAATATGCTCCTTGGTGATACCGGTGTGAAATCTATGGTTCACAGAGCTGGTCTCACAAAGAAATACAGAAGTGAGGTTGAGGACCAGTTTAGGTCTGGGCAGTTACCTGTCATTGTTTCCACTCCGACTCTCGAACTTGGAATTGACATCGGTGATCTAAACAGCGTAGTGAGCATGATTGTTTCAATAACACGGCTTACTCAGAGAATAGGACGTGCTGGGAGAAAAGGTCAGGAGAGTGTTGCAATCCTTGCACTAAGGGAAAATGATCCCATCTCATCTTTTTACAGGTATGAGCCAGACAAATACTTCACTGATATTGATGCTGCATACACTGAACCTGAGAATGAGGTTGTTGGATATTATCAAATAATTGCCGCAGCCATGAGTGGTCAGCTAACTACTTCTCATTTCGCAAGACACAGGAAAGTCATTCAGAAACTATCTGATGAAGGACTTGTGAAGGAACTTGAGAACGGAAAAATTCGCATCATTGACGATGAGAGAGCTCGAAAAGCTTGGCGGGGGTATAGTATAAGGGGAATTGGCGACACAGTTCAGATTAAACTTGATAAGAAAGGCCTTGGCGAACGCTCAATGCCAATGGCTGCCCAAGAGCTTCATCCCGGAGCAATTTACCTCCACGGTGGTAAAAATTACATGTCAATCGACTTCAAGTACTTGCCTGGATTTGGCAGAGCGACTGTTGTGTCTTCGGCTGATCGAAGCTACCACACTAAGCCTCTATACTCCACAATGCCAAAGATAATCGATATTGTTGAACGAACAAAGATACTAGGTCTCAACGCAGTCTACTGTAATCTTGAGATGACTCAGACAGTTTTTGGTTATGTGAGGAAGGAAACCCGGAGTGGGAAGGTGATTAGCAGGCATGATCTCACAACCCCACTTGTATATACTTATCAAACGCGTGGTTTCGCCTTCACAGCGCCTGAACCAAACAACTCCGTGAATGATTACATTTCCGGGAAATATGCACACCTTGGTGGAGGGAAGATGGGTCCTGCAGAGCTTTATGGCGGGTCTTTTCACGCTGTTGAACATGTCCTCATCGAATCCAGCAATATGTTCACAGGAGGAGGCACCCGTGAAATAGGAGGTGTTTCAATGGGTGATTCAGGAATAATTTTTGTCTATGATGGAAGCCCAGGCGGGAATGGTGCATCGAAACTGCTCTTTGGAAAACTAGATGAGGCATTTAGAAGAACAAAAACGATACTGGAGAAATGTGATTGTAAGACAGTTGATGGATGTCCCCTCTGCACATATTCATACAACTGTGGTAACAATAACAGCCCCTTGTTCAAAATAGGAGCACTTGAGAGCATCGAGAAGATACTCTCTAAAGTCGAAACAAAGGTAGACACAGAGGGATATGTAGGATACGAACCTCTAGTATAACAGGAGAAGGATGAGTTTGACCGAGTTCCGAATAGGTCGTGGTCATGATGGACCCGCAAGAATTGGGGAGTATATCATGGGAACAGAGGTCTACAACACGCCTATTCTAACAGCACCTATTCTTTCCGACAGTCAAGTCATAACATATGGAACGATTGGACGAGTCAAAATTCACTCTTCCAATCCACATTTTCTCGCACTTCCCTTTGAAACACACATCGATAATCCAGAAAAACTAGGAATAAGGAAAACTGACTCAATACTCCTTCCATGCTTGCCTTCATTCTCTTCTCTAGGATATACCGCTGGAGCACTCATGCTGAACCATCAAATGGGTGTATTAGATGATCTCCAATCATCGATTGAATCGAATCGGATAATTATTCGGATACCTGAAGAGATCGAACTAAATGTATTTTCTTCGAGCCTATCAGATTTTCATTCTAGAGGTGTTCGAGCTGCTGCTCTTACATTCGATGGATTGTTGAGCGACTTGGACTACAATTCGTTTCTACAACGAAGATATTTGCCCATGTCTTGGCTAGTTCTTGCATTAGGTCGAATTGCTCCCGGAACGGTCCCTCTCCTCTACTACATGGGATTTGATGTAATAGACATTGGACATGCCCAAGAGGCAGCAGCAAAACATCAGCGATTATGGCACAATGGAACTGAGTCTATCCAATCTGGACAACCGCATCGATATTGCCCATGCTCAAGTTGCCAAAACCTAGACCGCCTTGAGTCAACCCAAGTAGTAGATGCTCTTCTGGATCATAATGTGAATGTTTATGCTTCTATTTTATCAGAAGCCCAAAACGCGATGGTTTCTGGGAGGCTTCGCTGGCTTGTTGAATCCACTACCCATTACAGTCCTGCTCATGCATCTATTCTTCGAAGAATAGACAGAGAGGCGTATTCATTCATCGAGGAGTTTACTCCTACAACTGGAGCGTCAAATGTTCCCCTGATTGGTCCTGAGTCATATAATGCACCAGCTGTACGACGATTCAGGGAGTATATAGCGCATCGATACAGACCTCCTGCGCACAAGAAGATCGCGCTTCTATTGCCCTGCTCAGCTCGAAAGCCATATTCTGACTCCAAATCCCATCGTCGATTTCTTGAGACCATAGAGACCTCTCTTGGCAATGCCACATCGCAGATTGCTCAAATCATCCTGACATCACCGCTCGGACTAGTTCCGCGAGAATTAGAAAGGATGTTCCCTGCTGCGAGTTATGATATTCCTGTCACTGGAGATTGGGATTCAGAAGAAACGAATCTAGCTGCAGATGCCCTTGTTTCACATATGAGTAAGTTCGACTCAAACACAGTTATTGTTGCTCATGTGTCTGGCGGATATCTTAGTATTGTACAGGCTGCTGAGAATAGAATATCTCAGAGTATAATCTATACCAGTATGGAAACTTCTCCCACAAGTTGGGAGTCTCGAGAAGATTTACAGGAAACTCTAGGCGATTTGAAGGATATTCTGGCAATCAAGGGGTCTAAACCTCAAGAGCTAGAGGAGATTGTACGAGCAACCGCTGATTTCCAGTTTGGTCCAGGAGCTGGAGATGCATTAGTTCCTGAAGACGCAAGGTTGGGGGGGAAACCCTACAGGCAAATCTTGTGCCGCGTAGGGAAAGAACAGGTGTGTTCCTACGTTGCTGATACCGGTTTACTATCCTTGACACTCGATGGGGCAAGACGCCTAGCACCACTGAACCGTTATTGGGTACATCTGGATGCGCCTTCAGTCAAGGGTGGGTCCATCTTTGCTGTTGGTGTAAGAGAGGCTGATGCTACCATTCGACCTGGGGATGAAGTGATTGTGTTGAATAATAAGGGTGAAGTGACTGCTGTCGGTCGAAGCGAGATGTCGGGCAGAGAGATGTGTGAACTGGATAGAGGCCGCGCTGTGAGTGTGCGACATAAGCTTGAAGGAGACTGATGGATTTGGCATATGAACAGATTCGAAATGAAGTGAAACAGGCTTCAATTCGTGCACGTGGCGAATCGATACCAAGGCGAAGGTCAAAGAGTCCAACAAAACCTTCTGCTGCATGGACTGCGCCTAGTAGGATTGGCTCTACAAAAGGAACTGCTCTCTCAATTGTACTATCTTCGATTGGATGCGCTCATGCGCGCGGTGATGAGGGTGGTTGTACTATGTGCAGCTATCTCTTAGATGGAGTAAATAGAAATCCAACAGCGGAAGAATTCTTCCTTCAATTTCAAACAGCAATGAGTCAGCTTGAGAAGCTAGATTCGCCTCTTTCTGTAAAAATATACACAAGTGGTAGCTTCTTGGACTCCGATGAGATCCCCCAAGAAACCCGAAATCGGATACTACGGGCAATCTCCGTTGATGATCGGATAAAGGAGGTAGTCTTGGAATCAAGACCCGAGTATGTGACTGACACAGTTCTTGCTGATGTACGAAGAATTCTCGGAGACAGAGTAGTTGAACTTGGAATTGGATTAGAGAGTAGCAGTGATTTTGTGAGGTCTATCTGCATAAACAAGAATTTCAATCTCGATTCTTTTAGAGAGTCTTTGCTGGTTGGCAAGAAACACAACATCGGTACACGAGCTTATGTTCTATTGAAACCCCCTTTTATGACAGAGAGGTCTGCCCTTCTAGATGCCCAGAAGACAGTGACTGATGCTGTATCTCTCGGAGTGACAACGATATCTTTGAATCCAGTAAATGTACAACGCAATACACTCGTTGAATCTCTGTGGGAGAAGGGTAAGTATCGACCTCCATGGTTATGGAGTGTAGTTGAGGTTCTGCGACATGCGAGTTTTACTGGTGCGAGTACTGTGAACATTGTCTGTGACCCTGTTGCTGCAGGCAAGAGTAGAGGTACGCATAATTGTGGTAAGTGTGATTCTTCCTTCATTGATGCTATTCGAACATTTTCTTTGAATCAAGATGTGCGAGTTTTTGATAGTCTAAAATGTGATTGCTGGGACCTGTGGAAACACGTACTTGAGCATGAAGATGCTTCTCTACAAGTACACAATTGAGTTCGAAGACCAATAGCAAAAGTCATATGTCACACACCGAGCGAAGCCTGTATCCAGTATTGATGAGGTAATCTATTATGTCTAGGTATGTCACACACGTTCAAGTTTGGTTCTATAGCGAAGGTGCATCACCATCAGAAGTTGTTAAGAAACTCCTTGAGTTGGGATTCAAACCAGTCAAGGGTCCATATGATTTTGTTTACGAACATACCGATGAAGAATTGAAGGAAACACATATCGGAACTGCGATTTTGGAGATTGCGGATGCAATCCATAAGACACTCAAGGGCTTCAAGGTACTTTACAGGTTGGAGACTCGCGAGCCCGAAGAAGATGAGGACTATATCCCATTAGAGGATATCGACGCAGCACTAGAAGAAACAAGGAAAGAGATTGAAGATCTCGAGAAAGAATAGTTGGCGTAAATTCTGAATAGACACCGGGTGAACGCCCGGTGCCTACTCAATGAAGTGAAAATACTAGATTGAGGTTACTTCTGGCTCACGACGTTCATACTCACCCTCGCCCTGAACGGTGACTTTCATTTTCTTTTGATCGCCTGGGTTCATGCGGGTCCAGTTCCAGACCATGTTTGTTCCATCATCCACCTTTGTTATGGTTGGATGGTCATCCTCCGGATCAGTGGAAACATACTCGAAAGCAGCTGGAATCCAGTCGGTCATCTTTATGTTTTCAGCCGTCACTTCTCCATTATTGGAAACAACAAGAACTACAACATACTCTCCTGCATTTGCACCCTTGTTGATTGCCTTCTTCGTTGAAATAGCACGTTTCTTATAGATAACTCCTAGCTTATGCCCATCCTGAGGACTTGACATCTCAGCCTCAATTCCCGCTGGATGAGTGTTAGCAGAACAAGCAATTGGTGATGGATATTCCTTTTCAGGCCTGTTTCTCCATGCCATGACAGCATAGTTAATTTTGACACTTTCACCAGGCTCTATCTCTCCAACTGAGTCTTTGAGGTCTTTGACTGTGAATGTGACCTTGTGATGTTTCTCAGGCTCTTGGTCCTCGGGATCGATGATGAACTCAAAAGGTCCGGAAAATTCCTTTCCCTTAATCCAAACAGTGACATGCTCACTGGTCGGAGGCATTACGTCACCAGGAAGATTATCAATAATGGTAATCTCGTTGAGCTTTGCAGTACCAGTGTTTTTGACTTCAATGGTCACTTCAACTGGAGTCTTATCAAAGCTGTTGACCGATGGTGGATCGAAGGTCTTTATGTAATCGATTTTAGCGACAGGTATTATTTGAGGCGCCTTTTCGATTGTGCCAAGCACTCGCTTAGTAACAACTCTGACAGGAGTATAGAGAAGATCTTGTGTGCACTTCGGTGTTTCTTTACTTGCTACAGTAAAAGATGCTTTCCATTGCTGA
Source organism: Candidatus Thorarchaeota archaeon (assembly GCA_029858305.1). GTDB lineage: Archaea > Asgardarchaeota > Thorarchaeia > Thorarchaeales > Thorarchaeaceae > SMTZ1-45. The sequence continues at coordinate 34,244 of JAOUFI010000009.1, read as the reverse complement.
TTTGGTGTCATCTCGATTGATGGTGAGGCATCAATCATTTTTCGTTTCTCGCCGCCTCCTTCAGGTGTCACGAAGACCTCTGCTTTATCAAGTCGTACAATCAAATCACTCTCATTCGAGCATTCAAGTGTGCATTCCCATTGATTGGGTTCTGTTTCAGCAGTTTCTATTCCCATAAGGAACTCAGTGAGTGCAGTAAGATCTGGATCCAGAACTGATCTCTGTTGTCCCTCTCCTCTATAGGTGAGGACAATCTCTCCTGCGCTTCTTGGCTCAGTATCATCAATAACTCCGGTGGCTCCAATGACTATAGCCGTTTCTTCATGTGGATATATGAGAAAGTCTTTCCAGACAATCTGCTTTGTTCCTTCATCATACTCCGCATGACCTGATTTTGTGGATAGAATTTGAATGTCAGATAATTCAGGTGGAACTGTCTTATTGAGAATGATGTTGTCAATTTCGCCATCAGTTTCATTCTTGATGGATAGTGTGATCTTGACTGGATTGTCTTTGCCACTAACATATGCCCAATGAGGATCTTCAGTATCAATGTCCCCACAGGTATCAAAAATCTCTGAAAGCTTCACAATTGGTGCATCTACTGATACCTTGTATCTACTCTCCCATTTGCTCCCAATATCCACTTCTCCTGCTGCCAGTGATTCTTTACTGATATCGGTGGAACCCCGAGAGTCCCCAAGATGCACTTTGACATTCCAAATTCGACTTCTGTCAGATACATTAACAACACTCATGACACCTGAAGTGTCGATGCTCTCAAGTTCACTACGACCACCGAGTTGAACCCTCTCAGATTCTTCGAGGTCAATAATCACATTCTTCTTTTCATTCTCACTCATCTATTGCACACCCATTGTCATATGCTCACTGATTCAGGGAATCTTCTGCCTTAGTGACTCAAAGAGAGAATATCAGTTTAGCTCGTATCGAAACTCGTTTCCTGCCGCCCATTGAACTGAGAGTTTCTGGGAGGGTTGCATCACAACTGCCTCAGTTCCCTGCCCAAACTGCTCAAGGTACTTAGAGAATTTCATAGGTTGTTCTTCTGAAGTCCATCGCATTGGTATACCTATTCGAGGTTTGGCATCGATGCAAAGACTCACAGCATCTTTCACCGGAAATGTAGCTCCACCACCAATTGGTGTAATGAGAATATCCATCTCCAATAACTCGAATGGACCACGAATTGTTGTATCACCAAGGTAGCCAATCCTCATACCACCAATCTCAATTAGGAGACCTAGATTATCAATACGTCCATCTTTCTCCTCATCAATCCTTGAAAGATTGTATGGGGTGATTCGAACATCGGGCACCTCGTATGGAACCTCATTTTCAAGAACATGAAGAAGCCAGGGTTTGACTCCCTGTTCAGTAGCCTTCTCAACAGTTTCTTTATTTCCAAGGAACCACGCCTTGGAGTTTACTGATATCGCGGCTGAGTTTCCGATTGCATCATCCTTTCGGTTTGTTGCTATTACGATTCTTGCACTAAAATCATCTGGAACAACAGGTTTGTTTTCCCAAATTCCCGGGTTTAACAGAACTACTGTTCCTTTAGATTCCAATGCAAATGATGTATGTCCAAAGTAGGTGATGCTCAGCAAACGATCACTTCCCGTCAAGTTCACTAGCACGGTCGCGCCAGAATCACTGCTGCTATTGAACCGATGTGACGGCTCCTTAAAAGGAAATTGCGACTCTATGCAGTTCAAGTGGCTGTTTGAGCGCTTTTCTGCTCCTACAATGCCCTCTCCATTTTGTCGAGTGCTATCTTTTTATGAAGTGATCAAGACAGAGTAATGTGGGACTGAATCCTTCCTATACATCGGAGTGGGTCGAATTCTATGCTTGAGAAGATACTTGCTGAGAAGTTTAGAAAAACACTGAAACTTGTATTCTCAGATATAAGTAACCAGCAGGATCGTCGGGATGAACAGGAGTTTGTTAAAGATGAGGTACGAATTCGTGAAAAGTTGCTAACTAGCATCGATACATATCCTTCAGATGTTGTTCTAGATGACGATTTCTTAGTGGCTGCAGTCGATGGATCTGGCACGGAGAGTCTCGTCACTCTTGATGATATACGGGTTCATCTATTGAGTACCTCCACAATAGTATTGACTTCGAATACTCACAGTGACTCATTGTTCTCTCCGATTGACCGAGCTACTCTTGAGAAGGAAGTAGGTGAACAACCCCATGTTGATGCACACTGGCACTCTGGCGTGAGAAATGATGCCAGAGAAAAAATGGCTGAATCACTAGCCGAAATCTATCCATTAAAAGATATTATCAGTATTATTTTACCCTTCTTCCGAGATTATACTGATGGCAAGATTACTAGCATTTCTGACTTTGCAGGTTCGGAGTTTGCGCCTTATACTGAACGACTTCGAGAAATGAGATCCCTCATATCACGCACGCAGGTCTTAACGAATACAACAGTCCATGAGGAACTTAGGAAAGTCAGTGAATATGCAGCAGTAAGACATCTTCTTGAGAGCGATCTCTGCCCGAAGTATATGTTGCTAGATGGTGCGATGTCTATATTCATGCACTTTGTTAGGCACTATCCCTCAATGCCAAGCGGGTTTATGCTAAGAGACCTCTGTTCCCTGGCCCGTCAGAAGAACGTGATTCTCTGTGCTGTGAGCAAGAACCATACCATTCCCTTTGCCCATCGAATAGCAAATGTAGCAAAGGATCAATTAGGTGAAGGTGCGAAATGGTTCTGTCATCTTCCCTCTAAAGATGATCCGGGCGGTGGTCTCCATATCATTGAGGAACGCGCTTATATCCCTCCTATGTTGGCGGTACCCTATCTCTTCAGTTTCTCGAGGGACAACAGACCGTCTAGAATTGATTTTGATAGAGTGTGGTGGTTAAAGAACGTCTTTGTGGCTGGTGATCCTAAATCGACACGGGAAAATGAAAAAGCTCTTTTCAGAGAGATAGAATTCATGTCCAGAGATGCCCGATGGTACGGGTATCCTGTTGCTCTAGCTCTGGCGCATGAAAGCTGTAAATTGAGCTTTGAGGACCTTAGAATTGCGAAAGAAATTGTACGAGATGTACGTCATGAGTTGGGATTTGATGATCGCAAGACTGACTCATACAGGGCTGATTACAATCTATGATGATTTGAGGCGATAGAAATGGATCTAGATAGAGATAAACTGGGTGAACTCTACGGAAAAGTCGGAGTGGGCAATCAAACCTCACTCGGAATAATGGGAAGCAATCGTGACATTAGCGTCGGTGAGATCTTTATGATTTACTCAGATCGTGATGGCCATGAACGCGTATTCTTCTTCAGAGTTCTGGGTTTGGAGAATTATCTACGGCAAGTAGATGATATGTCTAGAGTTGCTAGTACATTAATGGTCGAAGGCGATGCTTACCTGTCCGGTATCGAGAGAAATATGCTCCTTTCAGTTGGTGGAAGGATGTTAGGATATGCCGAGAAGGATAAGAAGGGAGAATGGACCTTCAAGGCTCCTCGACGAATGCCGGATCATTTGGCGTCTGTGTATCGCCCGATGCATGGCACTTCTGATGAATCTGTACGGGATATGCTCGAATGTCAAACAGACGGAGAAATCTTCGTTGGCGACTTGCAGGTCGGCGAAGATACACTTGATGTGCCAATTAGAATTCCCTGTAAATTCCTTCCAATGCATGTTGGCATCTTTGGATCCACTGGATCTGGTAAGAGCAATCTCATGATGGTCCTCATAAAATCAATGATTGACACAAATCTCGACGCAATCCGCAATCCGAACAAAAATAGTACCAGAATCTCTGCTTTCTGCATCGATCCCCATGATGAGTTTGCAAAGGGCGTCGACAAGCATGGTATTCAACATATTATTGAAGATATGAGTAGCACTACCCGCTCCAATGTGATTGGAGATTTCTATTATCTCACAACTCACAGGAGCGCGACTACGCGGGAAATTGGTAGATATGCTCGAGAGATTCGTATTCTTTGGTCAGAAATTCGACCTAGAGACCTCTACTCGATTATGGAGTTCTCTCCACAAATGTCTTCGTTCATTGAAGCCCAGTATGCAGCCTCGAATGATGATTGGATTAGTACAATTATCAATATGGAAGATAGCAAGGATGATGCTCAAGGAACCCTTAAAGCTGTAAAGCGTCGATTGAGATTCTTGGAACGTTCACCACTGTTTATTGAAAAAGGCTCGTCAATTCTCGCAGATATTTACTATGCAATGGAAACTGGCAGAGTGCTTGTTGTCAATACTAGCTTAATGAGTGACCAAGAACAGTTCTTGCTCACCACAATTATCACCCGGACGCTTTCTGATATGCGTCGAGCCTTGAAGAGCAGTGGTAATCTTGGTGACTTTGAGCGCCAAGCCGAGATGCGGCTTCCGAGGAGTTTCTTCAGCAAGGTGAAGGACAAAGCTCGTGCATTCTATAGTAAAGGTGGAATGAAAGACGATGCTGAAGTTCGAGACCCAAAATCGCTTCCTGTGATTCAAATCACAGTGGAAGAAGCTCCATCTATTCTAAATCCTGAGCTTATGCGGGGACAATCCGTGTTCAAGGACATATCTCGTCAGGGTCGGAAGTTCAACATAGGTCTCCTTGTAGTGAGTCAACAGGTCAGTGTTCTCGATAATGTCATTCTGAGTCAGATGAATACTGAGATTAACCTCCGTCTGGGAAATGAACGAGAGATAAAGGCGTGTATTGATAATGCAAGTGTGAATATCTCAGGCTTTGAGGGCGAGTTCCGTGTCATGGCCCGTGGTGAGGCAATTGTCACAGCATCATACAGAGAGCTCCCCCTGCCAGTACGGATTCCTCTCTTTGATGATATCTATGAAAAGGATAAGCAGCGATATAAAGATGCTAGACCTAAGAAGACAGAAGAACACATCATGTGAGGTCTCTAAATGTCTGCTCGAATCGCTCACATCTCCGACACTCATCTAGGCAGTCGACCTAGAGATGGTGTTCGTCATAATGTCTGGGGGCAGGAGATGAGAACGCAGCTCTTGGAGAATGACTTCTATGAGCGATTTACTGAGCTTTTCGATAGAATTGCAGTACTCGATCCTCCAGTTGATTTGGTGATTCACTCAGGTGATCTCTACAATTCCCCCTGGGAAGGAAATCCATCGCAACCCCCTGTTGTCGCTCAAGAAACTGCAATATCTGTTCTTCAGAACTTCATCAAGAAGACTGGGATTCCTGTCCTTATACTGGAGGGCAATCATGGCCTCTATAGATTACTAGAAGTTTCTCTCTTGGATGGACTTAAGTTAGCTGTACCTGGATTGGATGTTGCAACTCAACAGGATATCAAGGCCGCTATTCGTGAGGACAGACCTCTTGCTTATTCCTATGAGAAATTAGATGTCTTTTGCTTTCCATTCATCGACTACGCAGTCCTGCGATCATCTGATATGATTACTAAGTTTGATGATTGGATAACCAGTCAGCAGAAGCGAGAACGGCTTCGACCAGCCGTTGGAGTTGCTCATGGGATGGATTTAGACAAGACACTCCATAGTGCTATTTTCAGTATGAACTACGACTACATTGCTTTAGGTCACGACCATAAGCAGAGAAAACAATCTCAAAACGCATGGTATGCAGGTTCTCCAGAAAGATGGCGGTTTGACGAATCTTCTCACGATAAGGGATTCTTAGTCATTGACCTTAAAGCGGGAAAAGCGCCGGTAATCACTCCGCATAAGCTCGAATTCGCCCGTCAAGTATTGAACGAAAAGCTATCATTTGCAGAGGATGATACGGTTGAGTCTGTTGTAGGGAATCTTCATGAATGGTTCTCGAGTAAAGGATTGGTTACAGCATGGGACGCCAAGACAGCTGCAAGGGTCCGTATTGTCTTTGAAGGCGTTTCACATCGTTTAGGCTCCTTTGATTTGGGAGTAGCTCTTGAAGACTTTCGATTGAAAGTCCTTTCACAGGACTCTGAATACAACGTTGCCCAGTTTGTTTGGTCCACTCGGCAGACAGTTGATTCGGAGTATGTTGCTGCATCATATCCGGAGATCGAGTCCGAATATTTGATTGAAGACCCAGAAAATGATTTTCGTGACTATTTGAACACTCTTGATATTGACAAGAGCCTAGACCTGGATAAACTTACTAAAATCGCTGTCACTTCTTTGGAGTTCTCTGTAGGGAAAAGAGATGGGAAAATGACCTCTGAATCTTTGATGGGGGATGATTCTTGAAGCTTCTGAAACTTGAAGTTCGTAATTTCAAGCCTTTTTTGGATTTGACTCTCCCTGATGATGGGACTACTCTCCCAGAAGGTCTTATCATTATTCGAGGTCCGAACTCAACTGGAAAATCATCTCTTCTCGAAGCTATTCTCTGGGCTCTCTGGGGTTCGGATTCAGTTGAATTAAATAATGATGATCTCATCAGTTTCAGTTCGACCTTTTGCAGCGTTGTTCTAACCTTCGAAGTGGCAGGAGCGCAGTTCAAAATCGATAGATCTTACAATCCTGCAGATAAGACAAATGTGGTATTATTCACCAAGACCGGAAAAGCTTGGAAACGTATTGCTGACAAGACACAATCTGTCGCAACTAAAATAGATGAGATTCTTGGACTGGAGTGGAAGCAGGCTCAAAACACAATATTAGTGCGTCAAGGAGAAGTTGCTGCCATCTCAACTGCGGGACCCGTAATGCTTCGAAATCTCTTGGTCGATATATATGATATTGAGCTACTAAATCGAATGTCTAATCATCTTGAGCATTTCGAATCAGACCTTGATTCCAAAATACGAGCTCTTCGTGCTGACTATCGCTCTCCTGACGATATCAAAGAACAGATTGATCATTGTAGAAAACGAATCTCAGATTATGAGTCTTCTATCAAGAATAGAAACGAAGAGATTCTTTCAACTGAAAGGACACTGAAAGGGATTCCTGATGATGATAAACTGAAAATTATGAGTAGGGTTTCCTCGGAGATTGAGCGGAAGGAACACGAACTAGAACTTACCACGAAAGAAGTTGAGCGGAATCTCTCGCAGGCTGGCATACTTGATGCTGAACCTGAAATCATTCAAGCACGAATAGACTCACTAAAGCGAGAAAAGGAACGGGTTGAGTCTGAGCGAGATGCACTGAATGCCACAATAACACAAGTTTCTGAAGAGATGGGAAAAGTTTCTGGCATCCAAAGTGACCTGAAAACAAAAATCGATATTCTGACAAAGCCAGGACATGCAAAAGATGAAGTAATTTGTCCCACCTGCTCCAAACCCCTATCTTTGAAAGAACGAGACCGCCTTGTTTCGGAATATAAACAAGCAATCCGTGAAGGAGATCTTAAAACAAAAGAGCTCGATAAAGGCCGCAAGCTGCAAATTGCAGATGCGAAAAAGTTTGAGCAGCGTTTGTCCGTAATTACACTGTCAACAAATGCTGCTGAAAAAGTGAAGGTAACTCAAGAACAAGTAAGAGAAATCAAACAGACAATTGAAAAATCTGAACAAGAACTATCCAGCGTTCTTCAGGCTGCTGACATAGCAGATCTAAACTCTCTTCTCAAGAAGTTCAATATGCCCACCATTGCTGATTTGCAATCGTATGTTTCAGCTCTAAAAGGAGACCTTCGAGGAGCAAAGAAAAGCACCTCTGAAATTGAGCAGAACATTGGGAAAGAACAAGCACTTATTACTGAACTAGAGGGAAAAGAGATTCTGATGAAGCAGATGGGTGCTGAAATTCAGGAGATGGAGGGTCTCAATCAGCATGCTAAATATGTTCGTCGAAATCTCGTAAACGGATTTGTCGCAGATTATGTCTTTCAGAAGCGACTCATCGGTATCATCAGGAGTGCGACAAATCAATACGTCAGGTTCTTTACAAATGCTCAATATACAAGCATAGATTTAGAGCCGACTCCAGCTACAAAACGCTCGGGAGCTGGACTTCTTCTTAAGATATGGGACGAACGCGACCAAGCATGGAAGAAAACATCCCAGTTAAGTTTTGGAGACCGAACTGCAATCAGTCTTGCGCTCAGACTTGGTATTAGCCGCACTATGAGCAGCATACGCCCTCTAAAGGACAGTCCCATAACCACACCTCGGGTCAAGACAGTGATGCTTGATGAACCGCTTGGAGGTTTAGACAAGGCTCGTAGAGAGTCTGTAGTATCGAATCTAATTAATGATAGTAACTTCGAACAGATTCTGCTTATCACACATACTGATGTTCAAGGTTGGGAGGGAGTACCTATTGTCGAGGTGGCAAAAGCTGGATTTAGCAGTACAGCAACCCTTGAACGGTAAATGATTAGATTTCAGCGTAAGGCCAAATATTAATGAGTAACGCAGTTTGACATTGCATCATGGGCGTCCAAGAAGGGTATCGGTTTTGGATAATCAATTCAGTTCGCCAATTTGATGATTTACTCTTAAAATGGGGGCGCCAACTATCACGATTCCTCAGCGAATATCGCTATCTTCTTGCTGTGATGCTTATTGGTTTCGTAGTCTGGTCTGTTGTTTTTAATATTGCACTTGTTGATTATCTTAACACTTCCTTCTGGAACTCACGAACTTCATGGCTAGGTCCATTTCCTGATCCTGGCGAGTTTGAACTCTTTGGGTATACGGTTTTGTATCAGTTTGAGGGCTTTAGTGATTATTCCTTTTACTATGTTCATTGGGGACACAACTTACTAGATGGAGTGATGCCTTATTCTAATGGTTTTGGTTACTTGGAAATGGATGGGATAGTAAATGAGAATGGAGCTTACATGTTCCCTCCTCTCACTGCCTATCTCTATGCAGCTGGGATTGCATTAGAAGGAATAATTGGACCTGGAAACTGGGGTATTGGTCTATTGTTTTCAATATTTGGATACTCAACAACTCTCCCAGTATATGGATTAGCTAGAGAGCTCTCCAAAAATCCCCGAGTAGGAGAGATTGCCGCGTTAACATACACTCTAAATCCTTTGGTGCTCTATCATATTGATTATCTCTGGTTGAATCCTGCCCCATTCTACTTCTTCTTCTTTACAGGATTCTATGCTCTTGTAAAGGGAAGGAAACATATTGCTACAATATTGATAATTTCAGCAGCGCTCTTCAAACAGACAGCTTGGTTTCTTGGGATTCCTCTTGTTGTCTATCTTCTTGTGAGAGCCCGTGAAAGGAAAGAGAAAGATTCTGAGAAAAATACTCTGAGTAGTGAGAATGGTGCCATTGAAGAAAAAAGTAAGAGGAAGTCTCTCGCAAGGGAATTCGATTTTCTATTCGAATACTTTGATTTTCGAGGATTTGCTGTTAGTATTGTTTTGGCACTTTCCTATGTAGGCGCAATCATGCTTCCTTTCATTCTTGCTCGATTAGATTTCTTGAGATTTTGGTCCTTGGCACTCGGTTCTTTCTCATTCGATGGAAATTATGTTGATCCAATTCCTTACAATGTTCCCATCAGACTACCTGTTCTCCCAATCATGTATAATATGCCTGAATTTGCTGAGTTCTTAGATATGTTAATCGTTTCTTCAGGCCCGTTCTTTTTTGGAATTGTCGTGTATGCAGGACTCATGCTACTCCTTGACAAATACAAAGGCGAGGAGCAGACATATCTTCGTCGAATCTTGTTTCTCACGATGCTCCTTATGCTCTGGACCAACCTTACAGGGTCTCGAGGAGTCTTCAAGTATTACTTCACCATGTTTGGCCCATTCTTCTCGATATTCTCATCAGCTCGGATGATTCGCGGAAAAGGCGAACATGTTCCGTTCTCGCTATCAATGATATGGATGCCTGTTCTCTTCTCGCTCCTAATTCTAATTCCTGATCGTAACTTCTATTTTGGATATGTTATCTTGATATTCGTATTCTACTCACTGTCATCCCTTTTTGACCGCCTCTATCATGAAATTAAGCGTCCTTTTGGTTTCCTGAAGTCAATTATTGGTTCTATCTTTCACATACGCTTCGGAACTATTCATTATCAGGGTAGGTTATCTCAATCCTTACGATACCGGATTCTTCAATGGATAATCGTAATCTTTTCTATCGTGTCAGGTTCAACGCTCATCATTCTCGGTGTTTCCATCTGTTTTGCATGGTTGGCTGCATCCCTTGAAGTCATTCTGCTGCTCATTTTATTGATGGGTGTTATGATCTTCGTAGGTGTACAGATTCTATCAATTGCCACAAATGGTATTTTATCAAACGAAGAGAAGCTCATCGACCTAAACTATGTCATTAAAACCCTGTCAAGTACAATAGCTGTTCTTATTCTCATATTCAGTATAGAAACATACATTCTAAGTTGGACTGTCACTTCCTTCTTGGTACGCCAGATTATGATTTTCTCTAGTATGTTTATCATAATGTGGGTACTCGGACTCGTAACACAGATACAGAAGAGGTTTCGATTGTTATCTGATTGTTTCCTTCTTATAGGAAGTATCACTGCCACTTGGACCTGGTTCTTACTTGGTGATGCTATCTTCCTTCTTTTTGGATGCACATTAATAGCTGGATTGATAATATTGACTCTGTTTACATTGGGTGGAAACTCTGTACATCAATTTCCATTAGATGATTTTAATGGAATTCTGAAATCCCCAGAAGCAGAGCAATTTGCACCTTGAGAGATGAAGTGATGTTTCGGAGGAAAGAAGACTACATTGGTGATTTCAAAGAGGTTGCACGAAGGAATATTGTACTCATACTAATTCTTGTATTGGCCGCCTTGGTATGGATATGGGTGTTCTCGTCCGCAGCTTCTCAGTTCATTTCAGCTGGTGAGCGTCCCTTCAGAGCATCTTGGGGAGGTACCGGTCAGTTTCAATTGTTCGGTCTAACAATTAATTTCAATTTCGAAGGGTATGTAGACTATGATTATTATTATTATACATGGGGGGAACAATTTCTAAGAGGTATTGCGCCTTATTCAAGTATTTTCGATAGGAGTATAGTTGGAAATGGAATCTACGACACTCCATACTTCTTTCCCCCTCTCTATGTATATCTCTGTGCAATAGGTCTAGTTCTGCCTATTGATCCTTTTGGGATTGGATTTCTTCTCACTCTCTTTGGATATCTTACAGCATTTCCCGTCTATGGTATAAGTGCTTACATCTCAAACAATCGAAGAGTTGCAGAGATATCTGTATTCACATACCTCTTCAATCCCATTGTGCTATTTCATACAGTTTTCAAGTGGCTTAATCCAGCGCCCTTTGTATTTTTCATGATGTTGTCGTTCTACCTCCTCATGAAAGGCAGACGAGTATCAGGAACCCTAGCTATGGTCACAGCCGCGCTGTTCAAACAGATGGCCTTCTTTCTTCTAATCCCATTGATTATCATCCTCATAAAGAAGCATGAAGTGAAGTTCCCTGAAGGCCAAGTGGAAACAACGAGACCCCTACATGCTGTCTTTGATCTGAAGAATATTAGTAAGATGGCTGGATTAGCTGTAATCTATGTTATAGCGGTTTCACTCCCCTTTCTATTTGACATCAAGAATTACCTCCACTATATATTTGAGGTGCCTGGCGGAGTTCTTCTGACCAATCTAACCACGCTTCCAGATTTGTCACAACCGATAACCCCCGCGGCTTTCTTGATATTTTTTGGAGCTCCTATCGAACTGGTTGATTTTGTTAACAAAGCAACATACTACAGTATCTTTCTAGCAATCTCCATTCTCATCATCCTTCCGTTCATGCTAAAACAAGTCACACCTAATAATACTCACACCAATTTCTGGCGGAGAATGCTATTCCTTACGCTTCTCCTGATGTTATCTGTTCACATCTTCTCTCCTCGCGGAATTTACAAATACTACTTTGTGGCGATTATTCCCTTCTTTTCCATTCAACCCGTTTCAAGTGTGATTACTACAAAAATAGAGAGATCCAAAGCTTCGATTTACATGATTCTAAATCCTATTTTATTAGGTCTTCTAATCATCATTCCAGGCCGCTATGTGTATATTGGAATCGTTACTCTCATACTAATAGGATATGTTCTGCATGAGGCTTTTTCATTCGGGGTCGAAGCTCTGACTCACGGATTTGACTCTTTTTTCAGACATCTTAGGATATCACTGAAAATAGACTCGGAAAAGTTTGCAACGAATGAATCTACGATTATTCCGGAGTCTTGAGTTGCTCAAGCTCTTTCTGCTTCTTCTCAATCTTTTTTCTCAAGCTAGTCAATTTTGTATTGAGTTTCTCAATTTGTTCGGTATAGGACTCTTTAGACATTGCACCTGTTGCATATTTCTGTTCGATATGTTCACACAGCTGATCAATAGATGTGACTTCTTTTAGTAACGATTTGATATCGGCTTCGATATCTGCCGCCTTGTTTTCTTCTGCGGTCTTGAACTGTCTTGCAGGGATCATCACACCCAGCTGTTGCTGCGTCTTTTCTGCGAAGTCCTGAAACTGATTTCGGAGTAGTTCGATATTTGATTCAACACTTCCTACCTGCTCCTTTATGTTAGAGATATCTTTCTGCAGGTCAAATACGGCATTTACAAGTCTTCTAAGGGTCTGTTCGAATTCTACTGATTGCGCGGAATCTACTTGAGCAGACATTTCCTTTGTCTTCGCGCTCTCTGTTTTTTCCTGTTCTTTTACAACAGAACTAGGCTTAGTCATCAGGAACTCACCACTCAGCCACTTGAAAGCATTAACGGCAAATATTGCATTTCCTTTATTCTTTAACCCGCCTCCCCTTCTAAAGATCTCATAACTTCCTATACACATAACACGCCCTTTCCCAGGCTCTGCTGTTGCTATGATAGGGACATTACTTGGATCTGCTACATCTGATGTCCGAGCCAATGCGATGGCTTTACTGGTTAGTCGTAAGCTACATGCAGAGGGGATGAGTAGGTCTTCTACATCCTCTGTTGTTGGATGTGGTACAATCTCCCTGATGATAGGCATCGTCGGAATTCCTGCATTATGCCTTTCGTCTTTGACTGCAGTATTATCAAATATTATTCCAAACTCTTCTGATACTTGGGACATGTTATTCATCAAACCCTTATCGCCACCAGATAAGGAGAGTAACATGAGACCCCCTCCGTTCTTCACGAATTTTAGAAGAACATCAATCTCTGGAGATCGCAGCTTGGAACTATTCGGACATCCAAAAACCAAAACATCTGCATCTTTGAGATTCTTCGCGAGAAGCATGAACTCTGTATAGGGCTCTACATCAAAGTCATTATCTCTCAGAATCTTACCTAGTTCAGAGTATGTGCTATCGAGCCTTCCACGTTCGTTCTGTGTTTGGTCGAAGTAAATCTTTGGTCTTCTTCCACTCAAGAGGATGCACCTATATTGCCGGTTGTTGTCTATCCTAGGCATTTACGCTAATTAGACTTGTGCGCACATTACCCGTGCACTTCGAATCCTTTATTTCACACCTCTCCACATTATCAGAACATGAGTTCAGATGATTGTATATTCTGTAAGATAGTACGGGGTGAGATCCCATCTTCGGTGGTATTTCAGGATGATGTCTGTATCGCCTTTATGGATGTCTTTCCAATCACCACTGGTCACTGTCTACTCATTCCAAAAGAACACTTTGTCAACATGTTAGATGTTGATGGTGATGTCTTAGCTCATATGTCTCGAAAACTCTCAGAATTGACCCGAGCTGTATTGAAGGCAACAGGCGCTGAAGGTGTGATTAATGTTGTAGCAAATGGCGAAGGAGCTGGTCAGGAGATTGCTCATTTGCACTTTCATGCTATCCCGAGAAGTAAGGGGGACCCCTTTGGGTTCAAGTTTCCACCCGGATATCATGAGTCTATGGCTCCTCGGGAGGAGCTAGAACGAGTATCCAAATTAATCAGAGATTCGTTCTAGATGTTAAGCAACTTAAGGCCAGTTGCCTCATCAGTTGCACGCAATAACTCAGGGATTTCTATGATGATAAGTTCAATGGTGACTGACACCTCACATCCCTCAAGTAGGTGTCCTCCATAGCATCTACCTGTCTGGTCTGCTGCTACTAAATGGGCATGAATCACATAATTGTTATCATATTTGGTGATATTGCCAATGCCTGAAACAATCTCAAGATCTTCTTCAATTCTGAAGTCCTTGTAGACCTTCTCTTCTCTATCGAAGTATCCAAGATGAACTCCAGAAACAGCACCAATCATACTGAGCTGACCTGATTGAATCTTATTCTCAGTAGCTATTTTTTCTATTGAATGAAGAATATCGTTTCCAGGCTTGAGCCGTGCTATCACCACTCTTCCTGTTGTCTTGGTTACCTGTACTCCTGTCATGTCTGGAAATAAACATCGGCCATTAATGAAGTCCACGGAGGGTCACGAGCTAATTGGGAAGTGCTTATCAGTAAAGTTCATTCAACTAAATCTGTGGATGAATTTGGTGAAGGACGAGAAATCTGCAGATGAAAATCAATCTTCATTAGAAGACTTCTTCGGAGATGAGGAAGTTGTACCTGTACCAGCACCTACCATCGATGCAGTCCGAGAAAGGAAAAATACAGTTCCGAAGCAAACTAACGCTCCAAATCCACCCGAGCCGATAGGTGACTCTCAACCCACAAACGAAGATGAAGATGAACTTGTTGATGATGGAGAGATCGAAGAGCCTGTACTTCAAATCCCAATTGGTGAGAGAGAGACTCCTAAGAACCTCTCTCCCTCATTTCTCCTCTCCATAGATTACTCAGGTCAATTGAATAAGGCGGTTGCTCGACTCTATGATCCAAAATCGAAGAAAGTCTATTTCTGGATTGATAATACTGGCCATAAACCCTACCTCTATACTGATTGGCCTCCACAGATGGTTGAATCAAAAGTGAAGAGCAATCCAGGCTTTGTGAAAACAGAGACAGTTCAGCTTCACGATCTCTTGCATGACAAACAGGTAGCAATGACGAAGCTCATTGGTGATAATCCACTGAGTATAGGTGGAGGTGCTGCAGCAATGAGAAATAAACTGGTTGACGCCAATGATGTAAGTCATGCTTGGGAGGCTACTATTCGTTATCACTTGTGCTATACATATGATAGAAATCTTGTGCCCGGACTCATGTATAAAATTGAGAAAGGGAACTTGACTGCAGTTCCTCCTGATGTTGATACAAAGACTCTTGATGATTTCAAGAATACAATTGCTGATGAAGAGGGTCTTGAATCCATAATCTCCACTTATTCTCCTATGTTCTTCACTGAAGTCCCTGACATCAAACGAATTGCTCTTGATATTGAGGTTTACACTCCTGTGGTCAACCGAGTTCCTGATGCTCGTGTGTCACAGTATCCGGTTACTGCAATAGGTCTGTCTGACAGTGAAGGACTCAACCAATGTTTTGTCTTAAAACGAGCTGGGTCAGTTGAAGGTCAGAAAGGCAAAGACTTTCCTAAAGAGCTTAAGATAATCTATTTTGACGATGAGGCAGAGATGCTAGTTGAAGCCTTCAAGATTATAGATACCTATCCCGTGGTTTTGACATTTGTGGGTGACTCTTTTGATTTAAAATATCTCTACCATCGTGCGAAGCACTTGAGAATTGATATGGACAAGTACTGCCCTATCGTCATTCGTGGTAATCAAGACCCGCGAAGGGAACAGGCTGACCTGAAACGTGGAATCCATGTTGATATGTACAAGTTCTTCACTAATCCTTCCATCAAAATCTATGCTTTATCGGGCGCATATCAACGAGAGAATCTGGACACCATCGCAGAGGGCATCCTTGGTGAACGCAAGCTCGAGCTAAGTGATAATATCTCAGCACTGTCATACAATGAGCTCGCCCATTATTGTTGGCTGGACGCAAATCTTGTCCTTAGGTTCACCACTTATGAGAACAACCTTCTCCTCCGTCTCATTGTCCTCCTCATGCGTATTTCTAGAATGTCCATGGGAGAAGTCACTCGGTTTTACATTTCATCCTGGATTCAGTCTCTGTTCAGACAAGAACACAGAGCCAATGAGCAATTGATTCCACGGCGCGTGGATATCGATACGATGAAACAGGCCGATGCTCAAACCGAAGCGATGATTGGTGGGAAGGCTTTCAAGGGTGCTATTGTCATTGAACCAGTAGCAGGCGTGCATTTCAACGCAACTGTTCTGGATTTTGCTAGCCTATATCCAACCATCATGAAAGCGCACAACATCAGCTATGAATCAATTGACTGCCCTCATGAAGAATGTCGAACGGCGGGCGATAATCTGGTTCCGGAAACTGATCATTGGATATGCAAAAAACGCCGTGGCATGATTAGTCAGACTATCGGCTTTTTCCGTGATACACGTGTAAAATGGTTCAAACCGAAGAGTAAGGATCGAGCGTTAGATGAACGCACAAGAAACTGGTACTCGGTCGTGGAAAAAGCGTTGAAAGTGTTTGTAAATGCCTCTTATGGTGTTACAGGCGCCAAGCACTTTGAACTCTTTTGCATGCCTGCTGCTGAAAGTATCACTGCATTCGGACGTGATGCAATCCAGCGAGCAAAGGCAAAAGCTGAGGAGATGGGAATCCGAGTTCTTTATGGCGATACTGATTCTGTATTCCTAGATAATCCATCAAAAGAGCAACAAAAGGAACTCGTTCAATGGTCTGGAAAAGCTCTTGGTATAGACCTTGAAGTTGAGAAGACCTACAAGTATGTTGCACTATCTGATCGAAAGAAGAATTACATTGGCGTTTACACTGATGGAAAGGTCGAAGTCAAGGGGCTTAGTGGGAAGAAAAGGAACACTCCCGACTATGCTCAACAAGCTTTCAGAGACATGCTTGAAGTACTTAGTCGCGTAGACGATGCCGAGGGATTTGAAACAGCAAAGGAGGGTATCCGTGAGATTGTCAATCATGTCATTGATAGATTGGAGGGTAAAGCCAAGGAGTATTCCCCGGAAGAGCTTGCCTTTCGGATTCAGCTTACAAAACGTCTTTCTGAGTACCCCACAGATACACCACATGTCCGTGCTGCAAAGATGTTGGTTGAAAAGACGAACGACCCCAATAAAGTACTACCTGGAACAATTGTTGAGTTCATCAGGATAAAAGGTCCAAGCGGAGTCCTACCTGTGGAACTTGCAAAAAACACCTCATATTGGATTGACAAAGATGTGTATGTTGATATTTTGAAGAGCGTTTTCGAGCAAGTTCTAGATTCCGTGGGTCTCGACTTCAATGAGTTTCTCGGTTTTACGACCCTAGACAAGTTTTTCTAATTGAATAATGGATGTAGAGTCTGAATAAGAAATTCTTATAGCCGTGGCATGGTACTCGCAAAAGGACCTAGAGCCTGACTTAGTGTACTTTCGACGGGGTATTTGATAATGAAACTGAATTATCGCGAATTCTTCATGCAAAAGATGTTGATTATGTTCAAACCCGAGGATATAGAGATGTCAGCCAAGGATTTCATCTCAACCTATGCTTCATACATGGAAGATGTGGGAATAGTTGGAAAGGGCCCTGATGGATACGCATTATACCCGAGTCGAACAGCTCCAGTCAGAGAACAGCATGTTGCCTTCTTTGAAGAATGGGTCCGGCTCACCGATACCTTAGACATCAAAGGTGTGATTGGGGTTGATTTGTATACTGATGGCTGGTTTGCTCGAGACCCCAAGTACCAGACGATGAATGACAAGGGCACAAAGATGGAACACCAGATATGCCCTAATCGTCCTGAGTTCTGGCAGTATGGAGCTGAGATTGTAAAAGAGATTGGATCGTACCCAATTGATGAGATTCTCCTATTTGGAGCCGGTTTCATCAGAGATCAGTTTTGTTTCTGTGACCGATGCCGAAAGGAATTTGCACCTATGGTCGATCAGGAACCAAATCGATTATCCTATCAGTACATCTCCGAGAATCCTGAATACCATGAGAAATGGCATAAGTTCAGGAGCGAAAAGGTGCATGAAGGCCTTTCCTTTTTGAAGGAGGCTGCAGTGGATTCGGATGATGTGACAGGCAGAGAGCATCCACTCAAACTATCAGTTGAAGTTCTCCTCGACCCAGAAACAGGTCTTTCAGATGGCGCAAAAAATGAGTATGGCTATGATTATGCTAAAATTGGTGAGATTACGAAGAATGTCCTTATCAATCTCTTTCCTTGGTCTCCCGTGATACCAACAAAGGGCACATCTGATTATAGCGAACTTGTAGAATCACTGTATTTTGTCAATGAGTTTACCAGAAGGGGTGGGAGAGCATCCCTGTTTCGCTGGGGCGTAACAACTCTGGAACAGCTGCAAGAGCTTAAGGCATTAGGAAAAGATGTTGGAATTAATAGAATAGTAACAACTTTCCATTACCCCTCTGACTATTCTCGAAGACGCGAAAGCGCCATAGGAAACTACTAGAAGAAATACATGTCTATAGGCGTGCACCACAGTATGGGCAGACCCTATTGCTCATTCTGACATTACGTCCACAGGAAAAACAAAAAGTCTGCTCCTGGCTTTCTTTTCGGGCATCATCTAAGAATGGACTCAATTCTCCTTGAGTGAATAGAGCTCCGATTCCCTCTACATTTTCATCTCTCTGAACATTACAGGCACTGCAACTGGGGTCGTTCTCTGCTGGAACAGCTCCCTGTAGGTCTGCATAGATATCTCTACTCTCACGCTCTCGATACTGTGGTGTTCGTCTATCATCATGAGAATCTTGCCATGTCGAGAGCCGTCCATCAAATCGTTCGGGCTCTGAACTCATTGCTTTATCAAGAGCCTCGAAATCACGCCTGTAGTCCTCAGAACCGTACCCAGGATCTACTGCAGGTCTATTAGCAACTCGCTCTCTTGAAATCTGTGTTGTCCATTGAGGATCCTCGGATCCAATTCCTTTAGCTGCATCTACAAACTTGAAATGCTCACTCTTTTTCAAATCTTCATATTCACTTGGTGCTAGACCTAGAATCTCTAGGGCTCTATCTCGTTCAGCGCATCTTTTTGAGAGTGGGCAACAATAGGCAAGACTACCATGGCAGAGGGATGCCATTGCTCGTTCCTGTCTTGATTTGAAAATGGGTGTTATCCTTTTGTTACCTAAAACAATAGAGTCACCAACAGTCCTCATCTCAGCATAGCCGCTTTGAGCTAGAGCTTCAACAAGCTCCTTTGCTGGATATGTTCTCCCCTCAATTATCACATGCCCTTCTGTCTTGTCAAGTCTGACAGGTCTCTCCGTGACCTTATTCCCGTCATATGTTGGATATCTCGTCTTTGTCACCCCTAGATGACTTGATTGCTGCCATACGAGGATATCCTCTGAACAATACAATGGTATGTATTACCCCAAGTTGTATGAATTCGGGACATTTAATACATCTATGAGTTCATGATGTTATAGGAATGGGAACGCGAGATTCCCTGGAGGTAGAATGAAATTGGGTTGTAAAGCAGAAGGTGCTGCACAAGGCTATACAGTCTTGGGCGGTATAGTGCTCATTCTGTATGCATTGCAGAGAATCATAAATAACGTAAATTCACCCGGACCAGGAACTATGGAAGGTCTAATGCAAATAGTGCTTGGCGTTGTACTTATCCTAGTTGTCGCATTAGCATTTGATGCATGTGGGTTTACTCATTGGAAATTAAATAGATCCGGGCTTCTTCTGGCATTGCTCGGCTTCATTGCCATCTTAATTGCATCTTGGCCAGGAATTACACTGGATCCAATCGCATGGCTACAGAGCCTTGATACTCTTGCTGGATTTATGATATTACTTGCCGGTATCCTCATCGTTGCGAGATCTTGAGCCTCAAAATAAGATGTCTGTATAGGAAATTAGATAATAGAGTGATATCTCTCCCAAGTCTGTCAATCAAAGGACAGTATCGCTATGGACGAGAGACACATCAAGATTCTCAATGAATTGGGATTTGATATCCGTAAACAAGATTTAACAAATGACTACTGGAAGAAACGTGCTGCTGATGCTTTAGCATTGACGACCCAAGATAGAGATGTATACGGTTGTTTAGACCATACTATTGGAGAAGGTGTCCGTATCTTTGACATTGAGGGCACTGAATACTTAGATGTGACTGGCGGTGTGGCTGTTCGTGCTTTTGGACTAAGGTATAAGCCCTTTGTCGATTTTGAAGCCAGCATCATGGATGTCATAAATGAACTTCCTGGACAGGATTTTGATGCAATTCCCCAAACACTTCTTGGAGAGCGTGTTGCGGGTATCACTCCTGGAAATCACAAGAAACGAGTTGTTTTCACAACTTCGGGTGGTAGAGCTGTAGAAGGTTGTATGAAGTCTGCAATGGATCTCTCTGGTCGACGACGGTTCGTTGCCTTTCGACCAGCATTTCATGGTCGAACTGGCTATGCGCTTTCTCTAACCGCTTCGAATTCTAAACATAAGTCTGGTTTCCCCCAGGGTGTTGATGTGATTCGTGTCTTCTATCCGTATTGCTATCGTTGCCCTTATGGCACGACAGAGGAAGACTGCAGCATTGAATGTGTCGAGGCGTTACGCTATGCACTAGAAGTCGAAGGCAACGATGTTGCAGCCACAGTAATGGAACCACTTTGTGGTGAGGGTGGCCTTATTGTCCCCCCTACCAAGGCAGTAAAAGGCATCTATAATCTCACAAAAGAGGTTGGAGCCTATTTTATGTCCGACGAGGTTCAAGCAGGGATGGGAAGAACCGGAAAGTGGTGTGCTATTGAGAACCATGACGTAATCCCCGATTATATCTCAATGGGCAAAGCAATTGGAGGTGGGTACCCAATGGGTGCATCTATTGGTCCTGCTCCTATGTTCACAGGCGGTTCTCGTCATTCTGAAACTTTTTCTGCTGAACCCAAAATGTCTCTCTTTTCACTATGGATACTCAAACACATGGAAGATGGAGATTTCCTGAGGAAGAACATAGAGAACGGTAATTATCTTATGAGACGTCTTAATGAATTGAAGGAAAAATACGAAGTGGTCGGAGATGTTCGTGGTTTGGGTCTCATGGTTGGCATGGAGATTGTGAAGGATAGGAAGACCAAAGAAAAAGCTCGAAAATTGAGAGATAGTATTGTGAAAAATGCGGTCCAGAAGCAACATCTCTGGATGCTGGGAGCTGGTCAGAATGTCATTCGTATGACTCCTAGCTATATTATAACAAAGGAAAATATAGATGATGTGGCAGAACGATTGGACAAGGCTATTGCTGAGGAAATTTAATTTCAGAGAAAAAAGGATTTGCTCAACACAGGTAACTTCAATGTTGAGCAATCATCCTCTATTTGATTAATAATAGAATAGAACCAATGATAACTAGTATTCCACCTAGTGTGCTTGCAAACAGGTACATGAGAACACCCATTATGAGCACAACTAGCCACTTGTTGCTAAATTCAAGTGCCTTAATCTTAATCGTACCACTGTTCACCAGCGCGATGAGTGAGAATATGATACCTAAGATTCCTGTTATCCATCCAAGACCCCAAGCAACAGTTGGTAGGAACGCAAGATAGGACAAACCGAGTGTAATCAGTATTCCCTCAATCAGACCGACAATACCACCTAGTAGGATAAGTAAGTCACCGAGTTTCTTCATATCTGACATTTCGTTTTATCTCCTCTCAAGTGAGACTCACAATCAGCAATGAAATGATACGGTTTGTGACATGAATTAAAGGAGTTACAAGGCATCAATCATCAAGTGATTGATGGAATCATTACTCTATCAACTCAAATATCACTGGCGCATCATTTAACGTGCAGTTGTTAAGAATCGTTAATTATTGGACACGAGGAAGTATTTAGGACTATCGATATTTTGTGATATCTGCTAATACTTATGCCGTTAATGTATCTTATATTCGTAATAGTTCACTATAACAGTTCTAGACGCAAGCGGCGAGCTTATTATCTACATTCGACTTCATTTTTTGGAAGGTACCTTACTAGGAGTTGGTTTACCAGTGACTAATCGAGTTTCGGACACGGAATCCGTGGATGTATCTCAAGACTCTGTAGACCACTTGGAAGTCATAGGAGATATTGATACAAGCGTTGAGATAGCTGATAGATCAAGTATACTAATAGTTAGTAGGGATCAATCGTACCTTACCCACGGAATTCATAAATTCCCTGCCAAGTTCTTTCCTGAACTTCCGCGATATCTAATTCGTAAGCTCTCTGTGGAGGGCGATGTTGTTCTTGATCCGATGTGCGGTAGTGGTACAGTCATACTTGAAGGTTTGTTGAACAATAGGAAATGCATTGGGATTGACATCGATCCAATAGCACGCCTCTTGACCAAAGTGAAAACAACGCCTCTTAATCCCAGCTCTCTGCAATTGGCGGCGGCTTCTTTAGTGATGCAAATTCAAAAACTCGACAGCTCTGCGGAGTATTCGCCGAATATTCCTCAATTCCACTATCGTGATAATTGGTTTCGCCCTTTTGTTCTGAGAGAATTAGCTATAATCAATGATAGTATTGACATTGTGTCCTCATCTCTTCCTACAGAAACTTGCCAGGACATTCAGGACTTTTTCAGGGTGATAATGTCTTCGATAATCCGTGACATGTCAAACGCTGATCCTCACTGCACAAGAACTGTTCTCAGGAAAAAAGTTGTGAAGAATATCTCGCCTGGTGACACTCTTTCAAGATTCAAAGAAGTGCTATTACAACAATCTAGGAACATGGCTGACTTTGCACATGTCTGTGATGGTCTTAAATTCCAAAAAGTTTCTATTCCTGAAACAAATGCATTGAATACAGGACTTGCTAGTGAAACGGTCAATCTGGCAATAACCTCACCACCATACATCAATGCTGTAGACTATCCCCGAACTCATCAGCTTGAGATGTATTGGCTTGGTTTCCTAGGTGACGGTCCATTATCAAAACTCAAACGTACCTATATTGGCACTGAAACTGTTTACAAAAACGAATATGAAAATTTGAGAACATTTGGCATAGCAACGTTGGATTCCTTAATAGAGCGAATCTACAGACAGGATCCAAGAAGGTCCTATATTGTTTTCAAATTCTTTTCTGATATGCAAAGACAGCTATCAGAAACTCTGCGAGTCCTCAAACCTGGCGGAAGATATTGCTTGGCAATTGGCAACAATGTCATTCGCGGCCTTCGAATTAATTCACATGATATTCTAGCTCAGATTGCCACAGAATATGTTGGATTTTCTTTGGAAAGGATGTTTTTCTCTCGCTTGATACGCCATTTCATTAAGATACCCCGCCAAGAGCGAATGATTGGAGAATGGGTCTTGGTGCTTCGGAAATGTGAATGAATCTTTGAAATTCATGTCTTTGTTGATTTCACTCCTATTCGAATAAGAGACTGACTACTCCTTCCTTTCCTCCCTGTCTGCATCTATGCTTCTAAGCAGGTCTTCGACTAAGGCACTGGGCAGACCCTTCGCCTGCTTTAGGATTGCCTTAATCTCGTCGGGTGGAAGATTTCTCTTTTCAAGCTGTTCGCGTAGTTCTTCAATCTCTAGCTCTCCAAGCGTATCCTCGAATTCAACCTCTTCGGTTTCGGGTTGCGGCATCTTGTCAATCGACTTGAGATATTCCATGACCACCTTCTTTGGAGCCGTCTTTGCAGTTTCCATAATTGCTTCAATCTCTTGTTCAGGGACTCCTTTGTTCATCAATTCATCTCGCAAGGCATAGAATTCTGCTCCGGAAAGTGTCTCGACTTTCTGTTTCCGTTTCTTCTTGCCCGATTCATCCTCTTCCTTATAGAGCTCAAGTGCAAGTTCCTTTGGAAGTTTTCGTGCCTGGTCTATAATTGAATCAATCTCACGCTCACTGACCTTTCTCCTAGCTAGCTCGGTCCTCAAATCTTCAATCTCAGCCTCTGTCATATGTTCGATTTTGTCCTCAGTCGGCACAGCTTTCATTCGAGGCTGGAAGCTTTGAAGGAGCATTTGGACCACATCCTTGGGAAGCTCTCTTGATTGAGCGATGAATGACTCAATTTCATGCTTAGGAATACCACGTTTTTCCAGTTCAATTGTCATCTCTTCGAGTTCAAATTCTCGCAGACGGTCTTCAAATTCAATTCCCTCAGTTGGCGGCTCCACCACGGCTGGTGCTTCTTCAGTGGGGATATAGTCTTCTATCTTCGTGGGTGTTCCCTCGCCACCAATTCGCTTCTTTCTTTCTGCCACGACTTCTTGAAGCACCTGTTCAATAGATTTGCCTTGAAGTGTAGCAACTCTTGTCAGTTCTTGCGCAATTACTTCTCTTACAAAGCTGGTTTGCTGGCTCATTTTCATCTTGGATATCTCGAACTTGAAATCATTGAGTTCTTCTTGGGTCATTCCTGTAAGAATTGAAAGATCAATTACTAGTTCTTCTACCTCAGGAACCTCAACAATGATAGGCTCTGATGGAATGTCAGCAACTTTTCTCTTAATTCCAGTTGTTGCATAGATGTCGTTGAAGATAGATGTGACCAATGCTCTACGGCTCTGGACACCTTTTGCAGGTTTAGGTATTTTGCCCCTGCGTATCACTCTGATTTGACTGCTGATACGTCGAATTATCTTTGGAACTCTGAGGATTCGAATCCATACGACTGCACCAATAATCATGACAATGATGAATGCTCCTCCATAGGTCATTGCATTTTGAAGGGCAATATCCTCTGCAGATGGACTTACAGAAACTGATAGCATCACTGATTGAGTAACGTAGTAGGTCTTGTAGAACGTTATATTCACTCCTGCTACTCCAGATGCCCGTGATGCAATGATTCTGAATTGGTACCATCCGGGTCTTTCAGAGTCTGGTCCGAGATACTCAATCAAAGCGAATAGTGGTGAATCGTTGTTTACAAGTACTAATGCATCCTCGACTCCTTCACCAAAGTGACCTGGCCAAGCATCCAAATATGATATCCAAAATGTTGTGTTCATTCCCCAGTTCAATGAGATTATTGAAGGTCCATCCAAATTGACTATAGTTGGTATCTCAATAATTGTAATCTCAAAGTTGAGTGTACCAGTAGTATGGTTCTCACGCATGAATTGAATGTGGAATGAGAATATGTTCTCAAGATCCCATGGAATTGTGGTAAAGAAGAACGAGTAACTTCCATTTCCCAAGTCTATTAGTATGAGAGGTTGCTCAAAGAAACCTGGACCCGAGAAGTAGCTGTTGTTGAAGTTGGCGTATGGAATTCCACTAGCAAACAAAACGTTGTTGTATACTAGACTGATGTTCAAAATGTCCCCATAGGGCACCCTCAGATTTGTTGAGCTACCACTGATTCGATATACATCTGAAATATTGAGTAAAACTTCTGTTTGCACTGGAGCAATATGAATCCTAAAGATGATTCGTACATCATTGTAGTTTGCCCTTTGACAGACTAGGGTGATTGTGTATGTACCAGGTCTTAAAATAGAGGTGTCGATTGGTATTCCGTATTGCCCTACACCAAGATAGATAGCTTTTCCATTTCCACCAGCCCATGAATATGAAGCATCATCAGCTTGAATCCCCACATCGTGGAATGAATCATAATAGGTGAAGTTAATGAAACCTGACCATCCCCAAGAGAATTCAGGCGAACCTGGAGAAATAATCGTCGCCACCAAGTTCCTAACTAAAATAGATGTGGAATTCTCAGCATCTGTATAATCCGTAGTCGGAGGTAATGCCCTAATCTTGAACGTGTGCACCGACGCAATGCCTTCACTAGTATTGAAGTCGTAATAATAGTATCCTGGGCCTCCTATTAGTGTCCCATTAGCAAGTGTACCATTCCGACCTAGTTCCGGAGAGTACCAAGTCACTAATAGATTTGTGAGTCCAGTTGACAGTGGATCTGATGGGTTCAGAGCGGGAGCAACAACATAGACACCAATCCTTACAATCTGTGACCAGTAGACTGGTGTGTACTCATAGGTGACGGTATTATTGTCAAGCCACATGACCATTCGAATCTCAGCTATTGAAAGGATTAGAATCGCTGAAGAACTTCCATAGTTTTCTTTGCTAGCGTCTATTTGGATTTCATAGCTGCCAAAGCCTGCCGATCCAGCTGATAGAGTCACCTGATAAAATCCAGGTCTCCCAGGTACCTCAACAAGACTGAGCCCACTAGCATAATCCCAGCCTGCTATGAGAGTTGCATCAGTGATTTTACTTCCATCAAGTGGATCTTCTAAATATACAATGATGTCTATTATGCCTCCCCAAGCTACTGAGTAGACATATTGATTATTTTCAGGTATGACTTCCATGAGCCGGGGCAATAGTCTGAAGATCAGTAAATATGATGCATTGATGTAATTAGGCGATGATCCTTCGATTCTGATTACTATTGTATCAGCCACACTTACTAGACTAGTATCCAGAAAAGCAGAGTAGTTGCCTATCATCGCAGTTGGTGAGAATGATCCAGTACCACCATCCCAATCAAAAATTATGAAGGCTGTGGAAACTGTTTGATTTCTAAGAGTATCATTGATTGATGCATAGATGGTTAGGGTTTCACCCCAGAATATCTCTCTGTCGCCCCTTGGTCCCATCCATGACACAATAAGCTCTGATGGAACAGCAAGGAGATTGATTTTAACATTAAGGGGATTAATAGTGTAATGAGTCAAATTGCCTTGTACAGTCAGTAGATGAGACCCGAAGTTGAGATTGGATGTGTAGAGTGTGATGTTATAACGTCCATCACCAAGGTCAACATAAGTGTGCAAATCTGCCCAAGTCAAACTCAGAGATGCACCAGTTAGAGGTGCATCATCTGCGTCAGAGTCTGATAGAAAAATTGTGACATATACCAAATATCCCGCATAGTTAGTAGGCGCCAGATTGGCAGATAAGCCCGCTATTCTAGTACTCAATCCAAACACTGCTTGTGTTTCAGCTTCCTGATAGGGAGACATGTTAATTGATATGATAAGCGTCTGGAGACCAGTTGTCAGTGAATCAGTCATGTTCAAAGTGATGTTATATTGTCCTGCACCGATTGCATATACTGACCAATAGGATGGTTCTAGACCTGTAGAGTACTTTACTGTGATGAATCCTTCCGCTCCATTAATGGCCAATCCATGATC
Organism: Candidatus Thorarchaeota archaeon; assembly: GCA_029858305.1. GTDB lineage: Archaea > Asgardarchaeota > Thorarchaeia > Thorarchaeales > Thorarchaeaceae > SMTZ1-45. The sequence continues at coordinate 7,120 of JAOUFI010000009.1, read as the reverse complement.
AATGTCAGTGAACTCGATGATGAACGAGATTAACTCATAGAATGCAACCACCGAAGGCGTTGGAATATCACTGGATAGTGAGGTCTGAATTTCTCTTACAACTCCTTTGGCCAGTAGGCCTGTGATACTCCTGTAGTATGGTGCCTGTGATGAGTTCCATATGATATCAATCTCAAATGTGAATAATTCAAGACTCCCTAATGATGATGTATTAACCAAGATTCTGTATGTACCTGATTCAAATCCTGAACCAACTTGTATCCAGTAATCATTTCCTTCTACCAGACCTGGTGATTCAATACAGTCAAGAAGGATCGAGGCTCCTTCAATTGGAACTCCGGATTTCTGATCTGTGTAGATTAGAGTAAGATTCATGATGTCTCCAAAGGCTGTATCATTAATTTGCTGTAGATCGACATTCCCAACTCTACCAATAGTAGTGACATATACTGTAGTGGAATCATCCTTGTAATAGGGTGCTCCTCCTGGCCATGTGACAAGAACTGATACGTTCCATTTATTGACCAGATTCGCGTTGATTATTGTAGAGTTCATACTGACTCTAAATAGAAGTCCTATAGGGGTAATCGTATATTGGGCAGTTGTGAGTAATACTCCGTTATTAAAAATGCTCACAGCGCCCATAGTAACCATCACTCCCTCGCCGGTTGCCAAGTCCGTAAACACAAAGTCGAAGGTTACATTCTCGAGGAACCAAGTGTCTTGTGGTGGAACCAAGATTTCGACACTTGATGGACGCCAGATGACCTGAATATTGACTGTACGCTGGCAATTACCATAGTAGGGAACACCTCCTGTCCAGTTCGCAGTGATTGTGAGTGATTTTGTTCCAGGTGAACCCAACGAGGATGTATCAACACTAATTCTGTATGTTCCTGAGCCAATCAATGTGATCAAATAGTCTGTTGATGGTTGTAGAAGAGTTACTCCAAAGAAAATGTTGATTGTGCCTCCAGAAATACCAGACGATGATAGTATATCCTTGTAGAGGATTGTGAAGTTTGCGTAGTCTTGATAACGAGTCTGAAGTGGCGCAGAAATTAGGTCTATACTCGTATCTCTCTCACTTAGTTGGAATGATACAAGTATGTCTTGCCAATCATAGAATGGGGCCTTGCTCTCAGTACTGAAATTGAGCCATAGAAAATAGGAGTTTCCTATTGCTAGTATCTGATTGCTTGTTTCGATCGTAATAAGATAGTTCTCTAGTGAAGGTCGCCATACGCATGTGAATATCCAGCTGCTACCATTAAGAATCTCCACCATCGTCATGAGTTGTGTGCTGTTTCCGATAGGATCGAGAGTATTGAGATCCTGATAATGCAAAACAAAAATGAGTGGAGTGCCATAGGGAGTTTCTCTTGGGGGCTCGACGGTCAGTAGAGTTTCTCTAAGATTTATTGTTAGAATCCTTGTTAACTGCCTATATTGATAATAAAATTGATTAGACGAAGCATTGACCATGAGGTCATACTGGCCTGGTTGGTTGAAGTATGATGTGTTGACCTCAATTCGATAACGACCCGATCCTTGCACTACAATATTGAGATAGCTGACAGGTATCTGAATCGCGCCATTGTAGATTGTTATTATCGTTCCTTGCACATCTTGAGGTGTAGCTCCAGCAACATCAAGAAAGACAATCGTAAAGGTAGCCAGGTCTCCATATGGAGTATTAGATGGTGTCGGATATGTTAATGATGTCTGCCTGGCGGCTAGAGTCAATGATATGACTTTTCCTGTCACATTTGTGTAGAACGGAAGACCTGCCCAGGTGACATCAAGAATCACTGTTCTCAGTCCCAAAGGTTCACCAAGTTGGCTCGTGTTGAATGAGAGAGTGTATAGCCTATCAATCGCATTGTAGTAAAATGAAAAGTCAGGAACGTTCAATGTGATTATCATTGAAATGGGATTATAGACAACAGGATTCGATGAACCTCCAGTTGTATCGTCATATGTGAATGAAAATGTGACATTCTCCCCATATGAAACGCCAGTTGGAGGGATGATTGTAAGGAGGGCACTTCTTGGGAGAACTCTGACTGAAATCAAGTCCACTCTATCTGTATAGTATGGGAATACAGCCTCAGACCAGTTGATGTATATATTCATGACAAAAAGACCTGTGCGTCCAAGTATTGAGTTGTTGAATCCCACAGAATATTGTCCGGGACTTCCAGTTCTGTTTACTTCCCAAATATCAACTTGTGAGAGGTCAATAGCCAATCCAGTGAAATCGACACTAATGAGAACATTTCCAGTATCATTCATAATTCCCATGCCTGTAGATGCCTGAGAGTAGAGGAACGTATAGACCATATATTCAAGACAGGGGGAGGGTTGAGCAGATTGGATAAGGGTTAGTTCAGTGTCTTCACCAATTATCTCGACATCAACAGATAGAACTTTATCTTGATATTTCTGGATACTTCCAGTCCAAATGAAATAGATTGTAAGATGCTGAACCCCTAGACTATTGAACTGTGAAGCATCAATCCTAATCTCATAGTTACCAGGGGCAGAACCATTGAACCAGAAGAATAGTAATGGATCTGTAGAATTCCAGATTGAGCAGCTCACAAATGACGAAACTATTCCAGTTGAATGATCTCGATCTCCATAATATACTGAAATGCTAATATTGCTTGAGGATGTAGTTTCCTCAACAGGAGCTAGAAACCTCAGTTCTGTCGATATTGTTCGAATCACGACTGATACTGTAAACGACGCATTTTCATATTCCACGCCTACAGAGAAGTTGAATCTCAAAACATATGTTCCTAGAGCGTCTGAGTCAAATGTGCGAATCGTGACCTGATAACGTGTACCAGTCCAGATAATATCGTAGTGAATCAGTGTCCAATTGCAGATATGATTTAGAGTGACTATAGGAACATCATGGTCCATATCCCTATAATCAACATAGAACGACTTACTATCTCCAACAGGAATGTCGAGAAGACTAACAGTTGCTGTCGCGAATGTTCGTATCTGTCTAATCTCGATGCTAATTGATATGGTCTGGTTTTCATAATTCAGTGCAGATGCTGTAAAGTTCACAAGATAAGAGTCAATAGTCCATGTTGATGTATTCAGAGTCACTCTATATCTTCCACTGCTTATCAACTGTTGACTCAGCTTTTCAGCACCGATTACGTAGATGATTGCTGTATCGATACCAATTCCTCTGTCGATATCAATGAACTCGATAGTGACTATGGCATTTGTACTGAAGGATATTGTCATGAGAGGATAGTCTGGTGAGCTCAGGTCACTACGGGCAGCAGCATATTCAAAGATGATGAGTGGAGTCTGAGTGCCAGAGTAGTTTTCAGCCAAGCCAAATGTCAAATAGATCCTTATTCCATATGTGCCATTGGTAAAGAGAGAATAGCTAAGTGTCAGGACATATGTTCCTGAACCTGAAAAACTGAATGAATTGATGCTGTAGATTGTCCCATTCTGAGCACGAATTGTGAATTGACTCTGGAGAAGGTTGTTCACTGGTGCTTCATGATATATTGAAGTAGAATCGTTCACTGTAACATGAGTAGTTACTTCAAAATCATCACCAATTGGGATTACATCTAAGTTATCCCATGTGAGAGAAGCACTCAATTTTCGAATGTCCAAAACTATGATTGTTTCTGCATCGTGGTAATATCGTGGAAAACCTGTTGTGCGGACTGTAATGTGTATCGTATAGGTACCTATGGTCCAATTCTGTGTATGAATCGTGAATAGGAGTGATCCATAAATCGAAGACCCTCCGCTCCATTCCACCAATACACTTGAGAGGTTGCCACTGATGATTGTATTTCCAAGTTCTAAATCCATTAATGTGAGCGTTACGGATGCATTTGCACCCAAGGCTACTATGCTTGGACATGAGGCTACTACCAATGTTCTGTGTGGTATCACACTTACCGTGATTGTGATATGTCCAGTTTGGTGATTAATACCTGTAATTGTGAAATTAAAGAGGTGCACACCAATCTCAAATGAATCGACATCAATCTCAACAGCATATGTACCATCAAGGTTGTCAATGTACACAAATGTGCCATCACCGCTGAGCAATCCTCCTGAAATACCAGAACCACCATGATCAATGTCCTGCCACTCAAGCGATATGCTAGCATTCTGTCCCCATGGAACACCAACTGGACTTACGCCAATCTGAGCAAGATCTGTAGCAATCTCCCTATAGTTGAAGACAACTTGCACCGAGCTGCCGAGGACGAAGTTCTGAGATGGAGTTGCTTGAATTTGGAAAGCGTAAACACCGATACTCAGACCAGTAGAATCGATTTCAATGAGATATGTTCCATTATTGTAGTCTGAAACGCCAACAATACTCCCATTGGAATTGAAACTAGCTCCAGAATATCTGGCACCTGTGATATCATCCTTGAGAGTCACAAGAACTGAAAAATCGTCACCATATGGTGTCGAAGGTGGAGTTGAATAGGTAAGTACTGTCAGATGTGATAGCTGCAAGTCAAAATATGTCATGCTATCAGTTAGATTGGGGTGGCTTGATTGGATATTAATTCTCCAGTTTCCGGGCTGACCTAGATCTGACGTATTCACAGTCTTACCATATATCCCTGTTCCATAGTCTTCTAGTTGGAGTATCGTTTCTATGCCTAAAACGGTCCAATTCATTGTGACAGTAGAACCTACAATGTTCTCTGTTGTGACTGTGTCTGTCAGCTGTACCTCCACAGTGAGAAGGTCGCCTGCTGTTCTGACAGCCACGCCATCTCCCACCGCATCAGATGGGGATACTAACTGAAGTGATGAGGCATGCTGTACTGTGAAGTATCTACTGTACCTACCAACGCGGATTGGAGCCGAGTCTGCTGTCTCATTGAAGTCAACATGAGCCTGCCAGAGACCACTTGGCCAAGCGGAAGTTACACTGATTCCAGTCCACTCGAACTGCCCACTTCCATCCTGTGTTATATCATCATAACTATTGTAGAGCTGCCCGCTTGGGTCTATCAAATGGAGCCTCATTGCTGAACCGGGAATTATTGAAGCTGTGCCTCTGAACTTCGCAAGGTCTCCTGTCTGAAGTGATGTCGTAATGCCATATGCTTCAGCATTTGCACCACACTCAAGCCCTAATGCTTCATTTGTGGATGAGAATATGAATGTCCAGATGCCCAAGACATCTAGCACTGACGATGATACCATCGTCTGCGTGCCTGTTGTGGTTACTTCTAGGAGTCGGTTCCGACCAAGTGGATCTGTGACATTTGTCAATGTCCATGTGCTGGGATTGTCTAGTGTGAGATTGAGTTGACTCACTCCTAGTGGAGGACTCACCAATACGTTTGCAATCCAAGTAGCGTCAGTGCCGTTACTCACGCTGAATGATGTTCCTGGTTTAAAGTTCTCATCGAGTGTTAAACCTTGATATGTTGCATTCAATTTTAGTCTTGGCAAGATTTCGACAATAGATTGAGCAGTTGAAGAAAACTGAAGCTCTGCATTGCTCGAGAACTCGGTTGCTTGTTCCCCACCTACTGAGTAGAAACTCGAAGGATTGTATTGGTTTGTATATTCGGTCTGTATCCAGGCGGCTGACTTGTAGCCTTTAATTGTTCGAAACTCATCTATTCCTCCACGATGAACCTGGCCCCCTCCATCAATGCCAAGTGTGAACATATTTGTGTCATAAAGCAGTCTGTCACCCACTATCGTTCCCGTATCTGAACCAGAATCTATTAGTACTCCATCTGCAAAACTATAAGCGCGTAATACTCCATCTCCGCTGCTCTCATACTTGTACACAATGTAGTTCCAAGCTTGCCGTTTAACATATAATCCCGTGTAACTGGTGCCTGCAGTATTAAAACGGATGTCAGGCTGGAACGTAGCATAACCAGCTGGCCAGCCTGTAGGTCCTCTGAATGTTCTCACCAGATCAATACTTGTACCTTTACCAAAGACTCTGGGTTCTACACCTGTCCATTCAGAATCACTTGAATAATCAAAATAAATCCAAAATGAGAACTGAAAATCTGTCCATCCATCAAATATACTCTCGCCATCAATGAAAGGAATATAGTTGCCTGCTAAGTCTTGGAAATACCTAGCGCCTCCTATCTGTGCGCTTGACATGAATGTTGTTTGACCAGGAGTACCATCATGATCATTTTGGCTTGAATCTTCTAGGAACATCCCACTACCAGTATTTTCTGAGAGATGCCAGACGCTCTCGTAATCATCCCAGACCTGATCCGCATTTTCTTGACTGTTTGCATCAAGAGCACCATAAGACATTGTAATCGCTGTGTCAACTGAGGAAGATAACGAAGGAACTTTCACCCAAGCTCTAAGGTGTGCATGAGTCGAATTGTAATTGGGTTCAAAGAGTTCTGTTTCATGATAAAGCGTTTCTGTACCGCTCATGAATCTGATGTCTGCGCCATCGAATCGGGCATCAGTTTTTAGATCCCTATCATAGATGTCTACGAGAACCGGGAAGTCCTGAAGATCTGCATTTACCTTTGTATGGTCAATAACTAAGTCCTTGCTGAATTGAAGAACCGAGATAGTATCTTCTACCTTGGGCACTCCAAAGTCAACAAACAGTCTCTCAAGATCTGCGCCATTATAGCTCGCAGTACCCTTTATTTGAACATAATTTTGGTATTCATTTCCATACATGTAGTCAAGCATCAGGCAAATGAAATTCCCGCTTGACCATCCAGGTCTCGAGATGACTTCTTGAACGAGTGATGAAATGTCTGGAGATCTATAACGTGTATCTTGATTCCATGGATCCAATGTCCATTCAATGCTTTCTCCGCTCCAGTCAAATCTGTCCTGAAGATGTGGTAAACCACTTGTAAACGGAGCGACATTATCCTCTTGAGCTACGTATATCCGGATAGCAACCACTCCCCCGATTCGACCATATGCTTCTATTTCGAGACGAGCTGATGATATAGTCGCTCCTTGAGGAATATTAAGCGGGAATTGCATGCCTACTTGGTATTTCCCAGCAACGGTCCAACCAGTTGATCCATACACACCCACTCGGACTTGTGAAGTGGAAATGCCTGTTGAGTAATGGTCATAA
>JAOUFI010000154.1 GCA_029858305.1 Candidatus Thorarchaeota archaeon | reverse complement strand
ATTCGTACAAATAGGCCTATCAGCAACATAGCGGCCCAATCGGCTATTATACAGGAATACGACCAAATTTCTCTCTACTTAATCTCTCAATCAAACTCCACTGTTGTTCCATGCTTATAAGTGGGTTCCCTTGCCTTATAGGGAGAAATTGTCTTCTACATTATTAATTTCCCATTTATGAGGTATATGAGAAGTTCTTCTGACAGAGTTGTAATGTTTAGACAATAATGGTCATTGTCCATAGATTATCGGTTGCCGGTTCAAAGGCTTTCGTAATTTCTACGATTGCTGAAAATCCGGCCGTCCCGACCATCACATTTTGCTTTCTAATATTGTGCAAAAAGCAGTTTAGGAAGAATGTCAATTACTTAAATGAGGGATTATTTAGATGAATAATTTCATCGTCATCGATTCACCCACAATTCTCGTAATAGCCATTCCATATGTTATAGCTAGAGTTGCGATTAAAAACGAGAGAAGGCGAATCTATGGGTGTATTACTTGTTTCACCTTGTGGTTATTAGCATCGTGCATGATTCTAATCCAGTCCTTTTCATTTCAGTCACTGATTATCGGTCCTTTCACGATAGAAACATTCATCGTATTGATGATTGCCTTAGTCTTGGATCTTGTGGCACAAATTCGTTCTTTGCAATAGTCAAACAACCATTGGTTATGGTTACAAATCCAGCCATCCCGACTACTTTTTTTTGCAAAACTCATCGAGGACTATTTTGCAGCAAGAATCCGAATTTTATATCGGCAAACGTCGATTTTCGGAAATCTAATAAAAGTATTCGCCAATGATAGGGTGGGAAATACTACTCGATAGTATAACAACGATGAGCTACACCTCTTGGTCGTTCAAGACAATGTTGGTCTTGCTTAGGGTGTAATTGTTCACCAGGACCACAGATGATGACCAAGTTCGCGAGTTGCCTATAGAGCTGTGATACTCATGCCATGGGATGCATCAGAAAACTACACTGTAGACCCTGTCAAGGTTGCAGTGCTAGGTGCTGGACACGCAGGTAGAGGTCTTGCTAGCTATCTCTCCATACATGGATATGATGTTTCTCTCTACAATCGCACAATCGCCAATGTCAAGAGAATATCGAAAAGAGGAGGAATCAAGGTTCAGGGTCTTTTTGAGGAATTTGCGTATCTCCCATTGGTCACAGATAACATAGCCAAGGCTGTTGAAGACCGTGATATACTCATTATCATTGTACCTGCACAGGCTCACACTTTTTTTGCAAAGTCCATGGTTCCCCATTTAAAATCCGGGCAGACAATACTTCTAATGCCGGGTAGAACCGGCGGTGCACTCGAGTTTGCCAGAATCTTGAGAGCGCAATCCTATCCTGATGAAATCCTGTTGGGGGAGGCTCAAACATTCAGCTTCGTTTCAAGGATTACTGGAACAGACTCTGTGTTGATCTCCAAGGTTAAGAACAGCACAAAGGTAAGTGCTTTTCCAGCATCCCATAATCGCTGGTTTATGAGGAGTCTAAGACGACTTCCAATTACATTCAATATAGCTGATGATGTCATGGAAACCAGCCTTGATAACATAGGAGCGATGTTACACCCAACACCCACAATTCTCTGCGCAGGTTTATTGGAGTCAAAAGAGGGTGGATACAACCACTATCATGATGCTATCTCCAAATCAGTAGGACGACTAGTTGAACGAATGGATACCGAGAGGATCAGTGTATCTCGTGAATTTGTTTCTCAACCTGTATCTCTTCTGGAATGGTTGAGGAACACGTATGATGCTGAAGGAACTACATTGCGTGAGTGTATTCGAAGTATTGACGCCTATGATGATGTGGGTAGCCCCTCATCATTGGATCATCGTTATGTAATGGAAGATGTACCCACCGGTCTCGTACCCATTTCCTACCTTGGACGACTTGCTGGAGTTGAAACCCCTGCAATAGATACTGTAATCAACATGGCTTGTCAGCTCTATGATCTTGATTTCTGGAGTAGTGGAAGGAATCTTAGAAGCTTGGGTCTTAAAGGATTGAACCCAAATGAAGTACGGGAATATGTCAGAACTGGAGCTATGCCAGAGGAATATTCAGGGCTTCATGAGATATCAGACGTGTTCGGATTGGAGGTGGATGATATTTGAGAATCTTGGGGGCCGCCATAGGAAGTTGTGTCCATGTGGCCGGTGTTCTTAGATTTCTCACGCTGGCTGAGGAAGAAGGACACGAAACAATCTTCTTGGGAACCGCAGTTTCCATTGACGAATTGATAACGAAAGTGAAAGAACACAATCCTGATGTTATCGGTGTGAGTTATAGACTCACAGCGACTAGTGCGGTCAAGCTTCTTGACGACTTGAAGAACGCTGTGACAGAATCGAGTCTAGAGAGAAAACGATGGGTGCTTGGTTGTACAGCACCAATCAAACCGTTTGCAGAACAAATCAATCTTTTTGAAAAGATATTCACTGGTTTCTCGACCGATGAGGATTCTATCGGTTTTCTGCGTGGTCGTACACACATGCCGCCAGAAGAGATGAATCCTCAAGATTTGATGACAAGAATGATCATTAAAAGCCCAATACCAATCATCAGACATCACTTTGGCCTGTCAACAATTGAGGAAACTGTTGATGGTGTCAAGAAAATTGCAGAGGCTTCAGTTTTAGATGTTATTTCTATTGGACCTGATCAGAACGCCCAAGAATCATTCTTTCATCCATCTGAGATGAATGATAGTCTAAATGGTGATGGAGGTGTTCCAATCAGGGAATCCAGCGATTTACAGTTGATTTTTGATGCATCACGGAGAGGTAACTATCCAATCTTGAGATGTTATAGTGGTACTCGTGATTTGATATCTTGGGCACGGTTACTAAAGGATACTATAAACAATGCTTGGTGTGCAACTCCTCTGCTATGGTACAACGAGCTTGATGGAAGAAGTAAGAGGCCCCTTGAGAAGGCAATAATTGAGAATCAAGAGAATCATCGATGGCACGCAAAGAATGATATCCCTGTAGAAATCAATGAGCCACATCACTGGAGCCTGAGAAATGCTCATGATACAATTGCAGTTGCTATGGCATATCTCTCCGCATACAACGCCAAGAAAGCTGGTGTTAAACATTACATCGCACAATACATGCTAAACACACCGCTGGGAACCTCTCCAAAGATGGATCTTGCCAAGATGTTTGCAAAAATCGAACTTATCGAGTCGCTTCATGATCACCATTTTGTTTCTATAAGACAAGTACGACCCGGTCTTTTTTCTTACCCTCCTGATCTAGATTTAGGTAAGGGTCAACTTGCATCATCAATTTACACAGGTATGATGTTGAAACCGCATATTGTGCATGTCATAAGCTTCTGTGAAGCTGATCATGCTGCAACTGCAAACGATATCATTGAGAGCTGCAAAATTGCACGACGAGTCATTCATGATTGTCTTCTCGGAACGCTGAACCCGCTAGATGATAAGGAAGTATTGACGCGTAAGAATGAGCTTGTCAAAGAAGCCCAACTACTCATAGCGACTATTCGTTCCCTAGGTTATGAATCCCCAATAGATCCGCTCATTGAACCTGTTACATATGTGCGTGCAGTAAGAGAGGGTGTCTTGGATGCACCACATCTGAGAAACAACTCTATTGCTAGGGGATTGCTCAGGACCAAAATGATTGATGGTGCATGTTTAGCCATAAATCCCGATACTGGTAATCCAATCGATGAAATCACAAGGCTAGGACAACTTGGTCTGGAGATAACATCTGAACATGTGTTGAGATGACATGACCCCCTTTCTCATAACAAGGCAAGATGACTACCTAACCTTAATTCATCCTAAACCATCTCTCTTATATAACAATTCACTATAGTTAATATACTTGAAGGTGACTAGTGTTTGAATGAGGATATAACAGACTTCGACTTAGCGGTCATTGGTGGTGGACCTGCAGGACTATCTGCAGGAATTATAGCTGCGTACAAGGGCCTCAAAGTTGCAGTGTTTGAAGGAGGTACATGGGGCGGTCTTCTCTCAACAATTTATCCATAAGTAT
>JAOUFI010000008.1 GCA_029858305.1 Candidatus Thorarchaeota archaeon | reverse complement strand
ATGGACGCATTCTTGGCCAGAGTGCGTTCTATTTCGGGCTTGCAGGAATGGCTGCCTCCAACTATGCTGCACTCAACGCAACATTCCTTGCCTCTGCGCGTATAGCCTACTCCATGGGAAGAGATAGATATTTCCCGACCATTCTCGAACGTGTGAGCAAGAAGAGAAAGACACCAATACCAGCACTTGTCTTCACTCTCATACTTGTGTGCCTCTTTGCAGCTGCTGGAAATGTGGACCTCGTTGCGCATCTCTCAGACTTCGGATACTTGATTGGCTTGTCATTTGTCAACTTCTCAGTGATTATCTTGAGAAGGAAAGGACTTAGCGTACCAGGTACATTCAAAGCACCATTCTTTCCATTCATTCCTATTCTTGGTGTAATCACCTGCTTGTTGCTTGTACCTACACTTGACTCATTTGCACTACAACTAGGGGGATCCTTAAGCATAATTGGCCTGTTCATCTTTTTGGTATATGGTTGGAACAGGAATAGAATACACATCGATGAATTGAACGGAAAGGCACTTGAGAAAGAGATTATTGATGCAACCAAACCGAGCCCCGCTTAATGAGCGAATTCTAGAGATTATAGAACAAAGCAATACCACGAGTTTCCAAAATCCTTTTCCCGATTTTCGCCGAATATTGACCTGAGTGGAGGATTTATGGTTGAAAAAATAAGCAGTTTATGGAATTCGATTGTGAAGTATATGGGATGCGGCGTGTGCATAGTTTCAGTATCAATATCATACAATGTTCAATACCTTGTTATGATTCGATTTAATCATGGTGACCCGTTGCTCGATGTCTATTCATCGATTCTTCTCATCGAGTTTGTTCTACTTTCAGCTGCAGTAGGAGTTCTTAATCAGCAATTCTCCCGAAGATTTTGGTTCTTGAAAGGAGAATACGGATATCTCAATATGGTTGTCAAAGGCATTATACTTCTTGGTTTTACAGTACTGACACTCGACACACTATCAACTCCATATTATCTTCTAGCTCAAATACCTCCTCCAACAATCCGATTCCAACAACAACTATGGTATATGATGCTAATTGGACCAGCAATGTCTCCAATAATCGGAATTCTTGCTAAGGAAGTTTCATTCCTTAGACTACTTGCCCCATCCAAAAAAGATGAGCCATCTATTCTCCCAGGATAATAAAAGATGTATAGTCCTCAATATTGGGCATTTTGCCAACCTTGTCTATTGAAAAATGCCGATAATTCTCTAACGATTCCACATCCACAATTGCCACAACATCGAAGATGCCATTCTTTACAGTACAGACAAGTGTCACTTCATTGTACTTGGATAATTTACTTTGAATATCTTCAGCATGACCCTTCTTCGTGTTGATTGCGAGGAAGATTTTGATTGGCATCGTAACTCACTTTTATTATCTATCATTATCCGCATACGCAAATATGAACCTATTTCTTTGGACAGAACTTCAATAACGTTCTATTCTGAATATTGAGAGTGCAACCAATTGTAAAGTCTTTCTGCTGAAGAAGGCGACATGCTTTCTACCTTTGATAACTCCTCAAGTGTCGCATTCATAACTCCATCATAGCTGCCAAAAGCATCAATGAGTGCTTTTCGACGCTTTGGTCCGATTCCAGGAGCTTCCTCTAGTATCGAACCTGTGAATCGCTTCTCACGAAGTTTATGATGATATCGTTGAGCAAACCTATGTGCCTCATCACGAATATTTTGAATAAGATGTAGACCTTCAGACCCAAAATCAAGAAGCACACCATCAAGATTAGTGCGAGTGAAAATTCGTTCTTCCTTCTTTGCAACTGCTGCTACTTGCAGGTAATCAAGACCAAGTTCTTTCAATGCATCAAAGGCACTACTTAGCTGCCCTTTACCGCCGTCAATCAAAATCAGGTCAGGAAGAGATGATCCCTTCTCAAGTAAACCTCTGTAACGACGATAAACAACCTCTCTCATCATTGCATAATCATCAGGACTTTCTTTACTTCTCACTCGGAACATCCGATACCTCCTGTTATCGGGTTCGCCATTTTGGAAAACTACGCAGGAGCCAGTTGGGTCTGTACCTTGAATATTGGCAATGTCAAAACCTTCGATGTGCATTGGTGCTTGGCTGAGCCCTAGAGCTTCTTTCAGCTCCTTGACGCCATCATTCACAATCTCATCTTCACTAGAACCAAGAATGAGCATTTTTCTAAGAGCGCGGTGTGCATTCTTATTCGCCATCTCAACAAGTTCCTGAGTTCGAGTATCCTGTGCCTGTGTAATCTTGACACTATGACCATTGTTCTCACTCAACCATATACTCAGCTGTTCCATATCAGGTATCATACAGGGAACGACTATCTCGTCTGGTAGTCTCGGAATTTCAAAATAGAACTGTTCAATATACGCAGTGAGTACTTCTGAATCTTTTATCTCGAGGTCTACTTCAAAATAGAAATTATCTTGACCAATTAGACGACCATTCCTAATAATCAGCAACTCAATGAGAGCAGCCTGCTCGGTTCGGGAAATACCAAGCACATCACGATTTATTCCCTCGAACTCCACAACTTTCTGCTTACTCATTATAATCTCAATATCAGTGAGCCGATCACGGAGTTCTGCCGCAAGTTCAAATTGCATGTCAGCAGAGGCTTTCCTCATCTTTTCATCAATTGACTTCGTCAGCTCCTCTGATCTACCGTCCAAATACATGCACATCTGCTCAACAAGTGAAAAATACTCCTCCCTCGAAATGTGCTTTTCACATGGACCTGTGCATCGTTCAAGGTGATAGTCCATGCATGCACGCTTTACCTTCCAAGGTTCTTTACAAGTAGCGACAGGGAGTATCTTTCGTATTGTATCCAGAAATCTATCTAGACGTTTTGTACTGCCATAAGGACCGAAGTAGATTGCTCCATTCTTCACAGCTTCCCTTGTGACCTCAAAGGTTGGAATGATATCATTTTTATCAACTCGCACCCATGCATGTCTGCGGTCATCCTTCAATGCAATATTATATCGAGGTTGATGTTTTTTGATAAGTGTCTGCTCAAGAACCAAGGCTTCACGCTCGGTATTTGTGATTATGGTCTCAAGATCCACAGCCTCTTGCATCATCTCCCAGGTTCTACGATAGAGACCTGTCTTACGCATATAGGAACCTACTCGCCGCCGCAGCATCTTTGCCTTGCCAATGTATAGAATGTCCCCCTTCTTATTCTTCCAGAGATAAACTCCTGGCTGATCAGGGAGGTCATTAACTAAGGCCGCAAGGTTTGACATATCGTATCATCCTTTATTGTGAGTCCAACTGCTTTTGAACTCCCTGCCAAATCAGTGATTCGGAATGGACAACCGCGCTATTCTGACAACTGTTGTCGTGTCTTTTGTACTGCAAGTTGTCGGATCCGATCACGCCAATGAATAACTGAGTCGCAAACGCCTCCATTAGAACAGCCGTAGTAAGTATATTCAGCGCAGGCTATACATGGAGAGATGGAGTCAGTTTCCTCAAATACAGTGCGCTCAATGTCGCGAATCGCGTCAATCTCATCTCTTAGAGAGTTGGCTAAGGGTGGCCGTTGGGAATCGCATAACTGGTATGCCTCATCATATTGTCCAAGATCCATGAGGGTACGTGCGAGTTCTTCTCGAAAATGAGTTGGGCCACTATTCAAGGAGATGGCCTTCCGCAGTGCTTCTTCTGCCTCTTTGAGTCTCTTGACGGAGCGGAGATAGGAACCTAATCTATACCATGTTTGTGCATCCCGTGGAAATGTCCTGAGGCGTATTCGGAGGTCAGCTTCTGTCACTGTGGAAGGCCTGTCGCTGGAAATCGCTGTGATTGTCTTTGAGGCATCCTCTCGCTGTATCATGTCTTGTCCTCCCGGCGGACGAATCATGATGATTCTATCAAGCAATCAAGAAGAATTTTGGTAAGAACCGTTAATATAGGGTATGTGTAAGTCGTTCGCATTCCAAAGGAACTTTTATTGGAGGATTATCGATAGCGAAATACTATAAATAGAATATATAATAACTCTAAATTATAGATAAAGGTCTATTATAATTTTAAAATAGCCTAAAAGTGCTATGGCATCTTTTTATCAATGAAAATTCATGAACGAAGCTAACATTATTACGTAAGACTCACGATAAATCGAGAATGGAGCGCGCGCTTCATCATTGCGTTCAACTTTTCTTGATTAGAAGAGGTTTTTAGCCTTCGTATCATAGATAGCATTTGGTAAAGGGCGAGTAAATTGAGAGAACGCGTAATCGCCGTTTTGGCTCTATCTGTGCTGCTATCATTAACGTTGTATCCATATCCCATAACAGCGTTGACAATTATACCCAATGATCTAAATGTAGGCCCTTATGTTGATCGAATCATTTACAAAGTCATTAGCAACCAAGACCAACGGATTCTTGCCCTTCAGGCTGGTGAGATAGAAATGGATACGAGTTTCTTCGATCCAGTGCATCTTCCAACACTCGCTACAGATGGAGATATTTCCTACTTCAGCGCAGTAAGAAATGGCTATGGACATATCACAATCAACTGTCGCGATTGGCCGTTGAATGAAACTGTCCTGAGACAGGCTTTTGCGTTTGCGTTCGATAAGACAAGAGTAGCCGCTGAGATCATGGACGGTTTTTCACAAGAGCACGATTCTCTTGTGCCTATACCAAATGGCTGGTGCATTGAAGAGCAATTGACACCCCATTACTACACAGCTCAAGTAGAAATTGGTAATGCCCTTCTCAATAATTCTGGATTGTTCCCGTTTGGTGATGACGGTTATAGAACATACCGTGGTCAAGCATTCGACATCCAGATTGAATACCCATCATGCTCATGTGAGGTTTCTGGTGGAACAGCGCAAATTGGCGTTGATGCTCTAAAAGCACTTTATATCAATGCTCGAACTTGCGCTTCTGATTTCAATGACTACATATCAAGGTTGAACAATCACAGTAGCTACGACATGGTCTATTATGCCGTGAACTTTTACAACAATGATATCGACTGGCTTGCTTACGAGTACTGGTCAGAGTATGCTGACATACCCTACCAGAATCCAACCAACTTCAGGAATGCTACCTATGATGGTTGTAGACGACAGCTTCTCAATGGTACAACCTATGAGGAGATCTATAATGCATCATCATGGATGCAGAGGATACTTCACGAACAGGTACCAAGACTCGTGGTCTACGAGAACATCTACCTTCAGGCATATAGAAATGACAAATTCACGGGTCATGTAGAGGACCTTGGTAGATACATCAGTGGTCCTTGGACCATGAGAAAGATACATGCGTTTGATGGTACCCTTGGAGGTACGGTTACAGTAGCTCTCGCTCAAGAACCTGACAGCTTCAACATTTTTACCACTAACTCAACCTATTCCGCAGCGATCCTGGATAACCTCTGGCCTTCGCTATATTCCCATGGTCCAGATCTCAATCCATGGCCATATCTTGCAGAGCATCTTATTACAGAAACTCATGCGGATAATTCAGACGTACCTAATGGACATACTCGATTCACAATCGACCTCATTCAGAACGCAACTTGGAGTGATGATGCACCTCTAACTGCACAAGATGTTGCGTTTACATTCACATACATCTTGGAGAGCGGGGCGTATGGAAATTGGGCTGCGACAGATCTTGATTCTCTTTCAGCTGTGTATGCACTTTCAAATTACAGAGTTATTTTCGAATTTAACACTGAATCATATTGGCACTTTAATCATTTCGCCTATCAGCCAATAATTCCCAGGGATATTTTCAATAATGAAACGGGAATTGGTTATGCAGGCTGGAACACGTGGAACCCAGAATTTGACCCAGCAGAGCCCAACGTGAATTGTGGTCCATTCATCCTCACTGATTTTGAGGATGGTGAAACCTATGAGATCAGTGCGAATTATGGATTTGCGTACTTTCCCACTCGAACGACGCCTCCAAATACAACTACAACCACAACCACAAGTTCAGATGAAAGTCCCCTTATCACTTTATCAACGATCATTGCTGGAGGCTCAATCATCGTTATTCTGACTATGGTTATTCAGATATTTCGCTACAAGGGGACAGAAAGTTAATTAATTAATTAACTATACAACATATTACGACGATCATCTTCTGCAAATCAATCATCGTAATAGAAAGGCGTTTTAGGTATGTTTGCGTATCACTAGTGCGAGGGTGAGTGCATTAAGAGAATTGAGAGTATTTTTAGCTGCCTTAATTATTCATCTTCTGTTTCTTCTATCGTTTATTGGTTGTTTCGCATCAGCAACGAATGTGCCGGGTGATTTGAACACTGGACCGTATATAGACAAAGTTGTATACAAAGTGATTTCAGGTCAAGATCAGAGGGTGCTAGCAATGCAGGCTGGTGAGATTGAAATGGACTCGAGTTTCTTTGACCCTGTTCATTACGCTGCCCTTAACTTGGATCCTGATATCAACGTATACACTGCAACACGAAATGGTTATGGTTGCATCACAATTAACTGTCGTGATGCACCATTGAACGAGACTGCTCTGAGAAGAGCCTTTGCATTTGCCTTCGATAAGACTCGCGTGACAGCTGTGCCTTTGGATGGATGGTCGCGAGAACATGACTCAGTTGTGCCATATCCCAATGGTTGGTGCATTGAAGATGAATTGCCATGGCACTACTATACTGCTCAACCAGAGATTGGGAATGTACTGCTCAATATGTCGGGTCTCTTCCCCTATGGTCCGGATGGTTGGAGAACCTATAAGGGGCAAACAATGGATCCTATCGAGATTGAGTATTTCGCAGATGTATTATGTTGCTATGGTTCTGTTATACCAAGAATTGGTGTTGATGCTCTATTATCACTCGATATCCCTGCGGTTGTAAAACCAGCTCATTACGTAGAACTCACCTCGAGATTAAATCAGCATGGAGTCTTTGATATGGCCATCTTCGGGTACAGTTTCTATGGTAACGATATTACCCAACTTGTTGATATGTATTATTCAGCAAATACTGACAGAGAGGACCTGAATCCAAGTAACTTCAGGAATGCGACCTTCGACAGCTGCCTACCTCAATTCCTATCTGGCACAACATATGAAGAGGTGTATAACGCATCAAGATGGATGCAATTAATCCTCCATGAACAGGTCCCGCTGCTTGTCACATATGATAACACCTACTGCCAAGCATATAGGATTGACAAGTTCACTGGTCATGTTCCTGACTTTGGTCAATACATCTCGGGTTCCTGGACCATGAGAAAGATACATGCGCTTGACAGCACCTTTGGAGGTACGGTTTCAGTAGCTATCGCTGAAGAACCTGACAGCTTCAACATCTTTACATCAAACTCAGCCTCCGCTCATGCTATCTTGAATGAAATCTTGCCTTCACTCTATGTTTACGATCCAGAAGGCAGACCATGGCCATACATAGCCAAGAAACTCATCACAGAAACTCACGTGGATAATCCTGAAGTACCAGTTGGTCACACCCGGTTCACCATTGATATCATTCAAAATGCAACCTGGAGCGATGGAACTCCGTTAACTGCGAATGATGTGGCGTTCACATTCACGTATCTCCTTGAGAGTAGGGCAGCTGGAAACCAGGTCGAACCAGGTCTGGTCGCACTTGAGGCGGCATACGCTCCTACAAACTATAGAGTTGTCTTTGAATTTAGCTCGGAGTCATACTGGCACTTCAACCATTTCGCATTTCAATACATTATACCTCTACACATCTTCAATAATGTATCCGGAATTGGGTATGCTGGCTGGGATGACTGGAACCCAGTATTTGATCCGAAAGAACCTCTTGTAACCTCAGGACCATTCATTCTAACTGATTTCGAGTTAGGTGAGTTCTATGAACTCACATTCAATCCAACCTTTGCCTACAGAGCAGATATAAATCCAAGACCGCCACCGCCACCGCCACCGCCTCCATCACCGCTATTGCGCTTTTTCTTCGGATTCATCATCGGAGCATCTGCCATACTGCTGCAGCAAGTACTCTATAATGTAGTCATTAAGCCAGCTAAAGAAAGTCGGCAAAAGGCAAAAGAAATCGGTGAGTCTATACTACTTTGATGATGATTAAGATGATAGACGGTGCATGCTACGGGTTGTCTTGAACAGTCTTAGGATAAAGCAAGAACAGACTTCAGATGTTTCCCAGTGTACGATCTCTTCACCTTCGTCACATTTTCTGGTGTTCCTACTGCGACGACTTCGCCACCACCATCACCGCCATCTGGACCGAGGTCTATGACAAAATCAGCAGTCTTTACGACTTCCAGATTGTGTTCAACAATCACCACGGTGTTCCCAGCATCAACAAGGCGGTTCACAACGCCAAGAAGGACATGCACGTCCGATGCAGAAAGGCCAGTCGTGGGCTCATCCATTAAGTAGAACGTGTTCCCTGTGGATTTGCGCGATAGTTCAGCAGCCAGCTTCATGCGCTGAGCTTCACCTCCGCTGAGAGTTGTTGCTGGTTGTCCGAGCTGAAGATAGCCAAGACCAACATCAACCAGGGTTCCGAGTTTCTCAGCGATTTTGGGAATATCAGCAAAGAACTCAAGTGCCTCATCGATTGTCAAGGCAAGAACCTGTGTGATATTCTTTCCCTTATATTTGACCTCAAGGGTCTCTCTATCGAATCTATTGCCCTTGCATACATCACAGGTCATAAAGACATCAGACATAAAATGCATCTCGACCTGGAGAACACCACTGCCCTTGCACTTCTCACATCTCCCATCTCGAGTGTTGAAGCTAAAACGACCTGGACCAAATCCTCGTGCCTTTGCCTCAGGCATCAATGCGAATAGATTACGAATCTCTCCGAATGTCTTTGTATAGGTCGCAGGATTGCTACGGGGAGTCCTCCCTATGGGAGACTGGTCGACAAGAATCATCCGATCAATGTGCTCTATTCCCTCAATTGAGTCATAGGGTCCTGGAACAGTACTTGCCTTGTTCACTTTCTGAGCCAAAGCCTTGTAGAGTATCTCGTGAGTTAGAGAGCTCTTGCCAGCGCCTGATACGCCTGTCACACAGATGAGTTCACCAAGTGGGAAGTCAACATCAATATTCTTGAGATTATTAGCTCGAGCCCCATGGATTGTTATCTTTTGCCCATTGCCAATCCTTCTCTCTACAGGTATCGGTATCCGTTTCTTTCCTGCAAGGTATTGAGCCGTCAAGGACTTGGAATCAGCAAGCACTTTCGCAGGAGGACCTTCCGCCACTAGTTGACCACCATTTACACCAGCAAGCGGTCCGAGGTCTATCAAATAATCAGCCGCCGTAATCGTATCTCGATCATGCTCGATAACAACAACAGTGTTTCCAAGAGACCTCAGGTGGTAAAAGGTATCAATGAGCTTGCCAATATCTCGAGGGTGAAGGCCAATACTGGGTTCATCTAGACAATAAAGTACTCCAGTGAGCGCAGAGCCAATCTGGGTTGCCAAACGGATTCTCTGACTCTCACCCCCAGAAAGGGTCATGGATGCTCTATCAAGGCTAAGATAATCAAGGCCAACTGCAAGGAGGAAGTTGAGACGCGCTCGTATCTCTTTGAGAACAAGCTCTGCTATCTTGAACTCTCTTTCAGTGAGTGGGATGCTCTTGAAGAACTCGGCTGCACCTTCAATAGTCATTGAAGTAATCTCATCGATAGGCTTCCCTGCCACAGTTACTGCAAGACTTTCTGGCTTGAGCTTTCTTCCACCGCAGGCTTCACAAGTGGTCTTTCGAGAGAACTCGTTTGCAATACGTTGGGCCCACCAGCGGTAGTACATCTTTTCGCTAGCTTTTCCTCGATCAAACATTTTCTCAAGCCAAGGAACGAGACCATACCATTTCCTAGTAATTTCCCATGTCGATGTTTCGCCCTGCTGAATATAGTGGAGTGTGTATTCTGGACGACCCCACATCAGAGTCTCAACCTGAGACTCGTTAAGCTCGCTGAAGGGGGTCTCGAGACTGAATCCGATTATCTTTCCCAAGGCAATAAGTCTGTCATTCCACCAGGTACGCTCACCTGCATTGAGATACCGACTTATCTCATGGATTGTCATGTTCCTATCTGGAATCATGAGTTCAGAGTCTATTGACATTGTCACGCCAAGACCATTGCAGACTGGACATGCACCATCAGGTCTATTGTATGAGAATGCCTTCGGACCTAGCTTCTCATATTGTATCCCGCATTTCGGACACATCAACTGCTCAGCGAAGGTAAGATCATCAATTCCCTCTCGCGCAACTATTGCCCTACCATCGCCAGTCTCGAGGGCGGTCTCTAGGGAACCAATCAGTCGTTCACGATTCTTCTGGTTTAGCTCAAGCCTGTCTATGACGACCTCAATGTCATGCTTCTTCCTGGCATCAAGATCGACCTGGTCTATGTCTATTACTTCTCCATCGACGCGGACTCTGACAAAACCATTCTTGTGAAGACCCTCTAGGCATTCCTCATGCTTTCCGACCTCTCCGCAGACAACAGGCGCTAAGATATGGATTCGCTGTCCACCGTTTTCATCGAGGAGAAGTCGTGCCGCAGACTCAGCAGTCAGTTGCTCCATTGGAAGACCACATTTTACACAGTGGGCGACTCCGATATTCGCATAGAGAAGTCTGAGATAGTCATGTATCTCGGTGCTTGTTGAAACCGTTGATCGAGGATTCTTTGTACGCCCCTTCTGTTCAATGGAGATTGCAGGAGGAAGACCTGTAATCTTCTCAACCTTTGGTTTATCCAATCTACCCAGAAATCTGCGCGCATAGGAGCTGAGACTCTCGACATAGCGTCGCTGTCCTTCTGCAAAGATTGTATCCAGGACCAGAGTCGATTTTCCGGATCCACTAGGACCTGTTACTACCACAAGGCGGTCCCTAGGTATGTCCACATCAATTGACTTGAGGTTGTGTTCCTCAGCCTTCCGGACTTGGATATAGCCAGTCATTTCGTAGAACCCCCCTTCTCCGACATAGCTACAGCCATTTGTTTAACAGAAGATGCTTTCTTTGAATCTTCAGGCTCTAGAAGAGTCCGAAGATACTGACCTGTGTATGAGTCCTTGCAAGCAACTATATCCTCAGGAGTTCCCTCTGCAACAAGGAAACCTCCATCATCACCGCCTTCAGGACCGAGGTCTATTACCCAATCCGCAGTCTTCACAACATCCAATTGATGTTCAATAACGAGAACAGTGTTCCCCAAGTCGACTAGTCGATGGAGAACTTCAAGTAGCTTTTTGATGTCCGCAAAGTGCAATCCAGTTGTAGGCTCATCTAGCAGGATTAATGTCTGACCCGTTGCAGGTCGTGAGAGGTACTTGCTCAGCTTGATGCGCTGTGCTTCACCACCTGACAAGGTTGTCGCAGGCTGGCCCAACTTAACATATCCCATGCCTACCTCGCATAAGGTCTCAAGACGTCGGTGAACTGATGGTATACCCTCAAAGAACTGCACAGCCTCATCTATGCGCATGTCAAGAATATCTGCAATGTTCTTCCCCTTGAATCGTACCTGAAGAGTCTCCCTGTTGTACCGCCTGCCCTTACATTCGCTGCAGGTGACCTGTACAGGAGGGAGGAACTGCATCTCAATGACTTCTACGCCTGCACCTTTGCATGTTTCACAGCGACCACCCTTAACATTGAAACTAAATCGACCAGGCTTATAACCTCGAATCTGAGACTCAGAAAGACCGGAGAAGAGATCTCTCAACGGAGACCATAGACCTACATATGTCGCAGGATTGCTCCTGGGTGTTCTTCCAATGGGGCTCTGGTCAATGACTATGACCTTGTCTAGCTGCTCGACACCCACAATCTCATCAAACTTCCCAGGTTTAGATTCCGCATTATGGAATCGTCGTGCAAGTTCTCTCTGAAGGGTCTCTACAATCAATGAAGATTTTCCAGATCCTGAAACTCCAGTAACACTAACGAACATCCCAAGAGGGATTCGTATATTCAGATTCTTCAGATTGTTGTGCTTGCACCCTCTGAGTTCAATGAACCGGCCATTAGGCTGTCTTCGGTGCTCAGGGACAGGTATCTTTTCATCGCCCCTAAGATACTTCCCAGTGATAGACTTCTTTGACTTCAGTACATCATCGAGAGTCCCAGCAACAACAACCTCGCCGCCTTCGGAGCCTGCACCGATTCCTAGGTCAACAATATAGTCCGCTGTGCGAATGGTCTCCTCATCATGCTCGACTACGAGAACATTATTCCCGAGGTCTCTGAGCCGAAGTAGGGACTTCAGAAGTCGAATGTTATCACGACTATGAAGTCCGATACTGGGTTCATCGCATACGTAGGTGACTCCGACCAGATTCGACCCAATCTGACTTGCCAGACGTATTCGCTGTGCCTCACCCCCAGCAAGACTAGGCGCGGACCTATCGAGGGTGAGGTACTCAAGCCCGACATCCTCTAGAAATCCAATGCGTCCCATGATCTCACGAAGGATAGGCTCAGCTACTGGTTTGAGTCTTGGCTCAACTTTCGCATTCTCAAAGAACTCTCGGAGAGCCTTGATCGACAGACCGTTGACATCGGTGATTGATTTATCATTGAAAGTAACAGCTAGTGATTCTGGTCTTAGTCGAGTTCCATTGCAGACTGGGCATGGTTGTGAGGACATGTGCTTCTCTAGAATTCTTCTTCCATAGTCGGACTTAGTGGTCTTGTAGAGGCGCTTTGCCCGTTCTACCCATCCCTCGAATGGTCTCTGGAAGGTACCCTTCCACTGGACCTCGAACTCAGGATTATCACTCTCCCAGGTAGCCTCAAACCTCTTGCTTCCAGAACCATACAACAGGAGATCCCTCTGCTTCTTAGTCATGTCTTTCCACGGAGTGTCCATGGTGAATCCATAACTCTCAACAATCCTCTTTGTGAAGTTACGCTTGGTTTTCCACTGGTCTATCTCGAACAGACCTGTATTCAATGAGCGATTCGGATCCGTGATGAATAGATCAGGGTCGAACTCTCGGATGACTCCAATACCTGTACAGTGAGGACATGCCCCCTGAGGTGTGTTCCAGCTAAAGATACGCGGCTCCATCTCTGGAAGACTGATGCCACAGTCCACACATGCAAACTGCTCTGAGAGAGTGATATCGCCATCTGGAGTGACAATTGTAACAACCCGCTCAGCCATATTGAGGGCGGTCTCCACAGCCTCAGAAACGCGAGCTCTGTCAGCCTCCTTCACTGCAAGCCTATCAATGACGACCTCAATTGTGTGCTCAAAGTACCTATCAAGTGACATTCCATCTTCTAATTCAGTGAGCTTCCCATCGACACGTGCTCGAACAAATCCCTTCTTGAGAAGGTCTCTGAACTCCTTCCTATACTCTCCCTTTCTGCCGCGGACAATGGGAGCCAGAACCATGATGCGTGAGCCTTCCTTCAGGTTTAGTACATGGTCGACAATCTGCTGTGATGTCTGAGGCTCAATCTTCTTCCTACACTGTGGACAGTGAGGTTCCCCCACCCTTGCATAGAGAAGTCTGAGATAGTCGTAAATTTCTGTGATTGTACCAACTGAACTTCTGGGATTCCTACTCACACTCTTCTGGTCGATAGATATTGATGGTGAGAGACCTGTCATTAAGTCAACTTTTGGTTTTTCAAGCATTCCAAGGAATTGACGAGCATAGGGTGATAGTGACTCGATGAACCGTCTCTGACCCTCGCTGTAGATAGTGTCGAAGACCAAGGAACTCTTCCCTGATCCGGAGAGACCGGTCACCACAGTCAATGTATTCTTGGGGATAGTGACATCAATATGCTTCAGATTGTGCTCAGCGGCTCCGATGACCACTATGGACCTAGGACCATCTGCTTCGGCCTCAAGGCTACCAGTGTTCTTATTCTTCTCCGCTGTTGTCACTATTGAGCTCCCTCTATTTTC
Source organism: Candidatus Thorarchaeota archaeon (assembly GCA_029858305.1). Classification (GTDB taxonomy): domain Archaea; phylum Asgardarchaeota; class Thorarchaeia; order Thorarchaeales; family Thorarchaeaceae; genus SMTZ1-45. The sequence continues at coordinate 41,611 of JAOUFI010000008.1, read as the reverse complement.
TGTCGTAGTCCTGCAATTTGGTCTCGCAACTTAGCTGCCCTTTCAAACTCAAGGTTACGTGCAGCCTCCTTCATCTTTTCCTCAAGGTCAATAATGTAGTCAGCAAGCTCATCAATCTCGAAGGGATCAAAGTCCTCAATCTTCGTCTGAACTTCTTTCTCAAGCTTGACAATACCCTCCGCGATATCCCGAATGTCCTTGACAATTGATGTGGGTTGTATGCCATGTTCCTCGTTGTATTTTATCTGATATCGTCGCCTTCGATTGGTCTCATCAATAGCAGTCTGCATGGCGTCAGACACATGATCACCATATAGCACAACACGACCATTAGCACTTCTTGCAGCTCGACCCATTGTCTGAATGAGTGCCCAGTCTGTACGTAGAAATCCTTCCTTGTCAGCATCAAGAATCGCCACAAAGGACACCTCTGGAAGGTCAAGTCCCTCTCTGAGAAGGTTAATGCCAACCAAGACATCGAACTTTCCCTGACGAAGTTGACGTATAATCTCTATACGTTCTACTGTACCGATATCAGAGTGTAGGTATCGCGCCTTTACTCCAGCTTCAACGAGGTACTCGCTCAGCATCTCAGCTGTCTTTTTCGTGAGTGTTGTGACGAGTGTACGGTCTCCAAGGGCTATGGTCTTCCTGATTTCACCAAGGAGATGATCTACCTGACCAACTACCGGTCTGACAATAATCTCAGGGTCCAAGAGGCCGGTCGGCCTGACAAGCTGTTCAACTATCTGCTGGCTTAACTTATGTTCATATGGACCAGGAGTTGCACTTGTATAGATGACTTTCTTCATGTACTTCTCGAACTCATGGAACTTCAAAGGACGGTTGTCCATTGCAGAGGGTAGTCTGAATCCATAGTCTACCAAGTTTTTCTTACGAGATAGGTCACCATGGTACATCCCACGAACTTGAGGAATTGTCATGTGGCTCTCATCTATGATCATGAGAAAGTCATCAGGGAAATAATCCAATAGGGTATAGGGTTTCACACCCTCATCACGACCATCAATCCATCGAGAATAGTTCTCAATTCCCTGACACATTCCGGTTTCTCTAAGCATCTCTAGATCGAACATAGTGCGGCGTTTGAGGCGGTCAGCCTCTACAAGCTTGCCCTCCTTCTTGAACCAATCGACTTGCTCATGCATCTCCTGCTCAATCGCATCTAGCACTTCAACTATCTTGTCGTAACGTGCAACATGATGACGTGCAGGGTAGAGTTCGAACCAGTCTGGACTACCCAGTTTTCTAGCAGTGAGACGCTCAAGAATGGTGAGTCTGTCGATTTTGTCGCCATCAAGCTCAATACGGATGCTGTTCTCAGATCCAGAGGGGTATACATCAATGACATCACCACGTACTCTGAATACTCCAGGTTTAATGTCCATGTCATTTCGCTCATACTGCATGGCTACAAGGCGTTCGAGTATCTCTCTTCTATCGACTTGTTTTCCTCGTTCAATAAACATCCGGAAGTAATCATACTCACTGGGATCACCAACACCATATATACAAGAAACAGAGGCGACCACAATAACATCATTACGAGACCTGACTGAGTGCGTTGTAGAGTGACGGAGTCGCTCAATCTCAGCATTAATGTCAGCCTCTTTCTCTATGTACATGTCCTTAGAAGGAACATATGCCTCTGGTTGATAGTAATCGTAATATGAAACAAAATACTCAACAGCATTCGAAGGGAAGAACTGCTTGTATTCTGAGGCAAGCTGAGCTGCTAAAGTTTTGTTGTGGGAGATGACTAGAGTGGGTTTCTGTACAGCCTCGATTACATTAGCCATGCTGAATGTCTTGCCAGAACCCGTAACTCCAAGTAGCGTTTGATGTCTGAGTCCACTCTCTAGTCCCTCCACTAGCTTTGCAATCGCCTGTGGTTGATCCCCGGTTGGCTTGAAAGGGGCTTCTAGTTTGAACTCACTCATCTGCTCAAGCCTCTATCCGTCTACAAGGCACGCGCCTGACCATAAGTAACCTTTGTGGTACCTGCCAAGCCTCAACAGACCTCGTGATTGGTACTGATACAAGGATTTTCTTGCCCCGGTCAGTACTTCCCAACGAACTCAAACAACTCAGAGAGATGGTCGAAACTAAGTCAGGCAGTACCATCGATAACTTTGTGGAAATTTATCCTCTATTAATCTCTGAAGCTCGGTCGTTCCGAGATAAATCATTCAAGTACTAGATAGACATGCACCAAAGAAAGGAAACTGAAAAAAGCGGGTTTCTTCTAAAAAAGAATCATTCTGAAAATTACATTTCAACGATGACACGGATTGGTTGATGTCAAGTGGACACGATTGACCGAGGAATTATTTGGGAACTCCACCAGAACTGCAGGATGTCATATCAAACTATTGCAGATAAGTTTGAATTGACAGCAAATGCAGTCCGAGGACGAATCCAAAGGATGATTGAAATTGGTGTAATCGATAGCTTTGTGGTCATGCCCAGTTTGGAGATGATTGATTCAGATGTTATGTTCGCTTTGACATATACTGATGGCATGGAGGATACTGAGGAGTTTATATCAAGACTTGGTCAGAATCCAATGGTCGTTCTTGTCGGATTAGGCGCATGTGTTGACGGCAATGTGTATACTGTCCTTGTTCAGTACATCAGGTCTGAAGGACTAAACAGGATAACCTCCTTCCTTCGAAATAATAAAGAAGTGACTAAGGTCGATGCATACCCAATCTTGTACAAGAGAGGAGGAAAAATTCAACTGACCAAGGCGGATCTAAGAGTGCTCAAAGTCCTGACCGAAGATGCACGTCTGCCCATTAGCGAAATTGCGAAACAGGTTGGATTCACTTCTCGACGTGTTCGAAAAATCTTAGACCATTTCCTAGAAACTGACAGTATATGGACAGCTGTGCGATGGAATTTGAATGTAAGCGACTACATTCAGTTCTTGATGAAGACAACCTATGATGAGAGATTAATAAAAGCTGATGAACTTGTAAAATGGCTTAAGGATTCGTATCCCTTGAAATACTGGGACACCCATTTTTCTGCAGCATCCCCAGATGTTTTTGTGGAATTTGTTGTTGATAATCTCAGAGATGTTGAACAACTCCAACGTAGCATGAAGAGGGCTCACTTCATCAAGTCAGCTTCACCCCTCTTACGGTACTCAGAGTTAAAGTTCCAGTGGCTTGGTGAACGTTACCTTAGAAACATGATTAGTGAGATTGAATCAAAGAAGTAATTTTCACTTTTCAATTAAATCTCAACATTCCGTGTGTATGCACCAAATTACTAACCGAAACTACTATATTGGCATTGAATTCTGCGCAGGCAACTCGGCCGGGAAACATCTTGTACATTGGAGCATAGATTTGATGACCACTGACTGCCCAGACGGCTACTGTAGACAAAAGATACAAGCTGTAGATAACGCAATAGGTTACACTAAGAACGAGTGGGCAACTCTGCTTGACGGAACCGATAACTTGAATGATCTGTCAAAGGCACTTCGCTTTTGCGAGGTGTTCAAGCTCGAGGCAAGGGTGCGCGTTTCATCCGATGGCTACAAGGTGCAGTATCGAAGAGACCTTTATGATAGTAAGTAATCTCCATTTTTTAGCACCTGAGAGTATTCAAAATCGGAAAACGTGCAATAGGGGAAACCTATATGATGGCTTGTTCATTTTCCAAGGGCGATGAACAACTGGGATAAGGTAGAATGGACAGCTAGTGCGAGAAATCTAGTTGATTGGGCAATCAGACAAGATATGAACCGACCTCTCATGCTTCTGATCAGGCACTCGCATAGAGATGTCCTGAGAGATCACCAAGACATGCTTAGTGGAGGTCTCACAACATTAGGAAAGCAATTCTCAATAGAGATGGGAAGGAGATTACCAGTCGCTAGGCGTGCTCACATCTTCTTCAGCATCGTGCCACGATGCTATCAGACTGCTGAGGCAATAGCAGAGGGATTCTCAGAACAAGGCGGAGAGATCATCGATATGGACCCACTTCCTACACTTGTGAGACCTGAATATACAGAATCAGATGTATGGAAGAATCTCAATCCCAATGGAGAGAATGTGACTGATTTTGTGAACAGATGGGCAGAAGGGAAATTTGAAGGAATTGAGTCATTTGATGATTTTAAGGTCAGACTAATGGATGATACACTGAAGCGGTTGCTCTCTGTTGATGAGCCACAGCTTCACATTCATGTGACTCACGATCTATCATTGATGTCTGCAAAAAGGACCTTCTTTGATAGGGCTCTAACATTAGAAGATAGAGAATCATATCTAGGCGGGATAGGTGTGACAATCATTGGTAGTACACCCACCCTCTATACATCGGGGAAGACAATGCCAATAGAGCAGACTTTACTCTAGGTCCCATGTTAACCCTCCAACGAATTTAGGATATAATCCTAAATCCGTATAATTTCCTCGAATCTCCTAGGTTAATGAAACTCATGATACTCCTTATTAGGAAGGCACACGGAACGTTGTTGATTGCTATGCAGCTATTTGGCATACCGAATGATATCTTTGGTATCATCCTTGCATTGATAACATCACTACTGTGGAATATTGCTCCCATTATCCAAAAGGAAGCCCTTGCTGAGATGGAGGAGATTGATGTCAAGAATCCGCTTAAGCAGACGAGGAAACTCTTCTCTAAACCTCGCTGGGTCATTGGATTTGTAATGGCTCTCCTCGGTGGATTGACCTATATGTTGGCTACAAACCTCGCAGGGATTGTGGTCATTCAGCCACTCATGAATGTAGGACTTATTGCCCTAGTGTTTTTCTCAAATAGACGTCTTGGTGAAAAAATCGATTTGCCAGCTGCTATCGGTATCGTTCTCATGATTCTTACTCCAGTCTTCATAGCTTTCGGAGGAGTTACCGAGCCAATGATGTTCACAGACTTTACTGGCATCCTCTTGTTTTCAGCAACTATGCTTATAGGGATTGGACTTATGGCAAGCGGTACCAGTCGAATAGCAATTCTTTGGGCACCAATCACCTCACTCTTTCAAGCATTGGCATCGCAGTTCACACAATGGTTCACTCTGGAATTATTCGGAGCTGTTGATATTATTCAGGGCTTCATCAATGCTCTTCTCCCCCTCATCCTGCTTGGAGTGTTCACTGCAATAGCAGCGATCTATACAGTATCAATAGGTCTCCAAAGGAATCCAGCATCTAGATTCAACGCAATTACAGGAACAGTCAGTATGTTTGCTGTAGTCCTTGGTGGAATAATGATCTTTGGACAGATTATCACAAACATTCCTTTCTATTCAATTGGTCTCGCATTCGGCATTATTGGTGTTGTTCTATTGAGCAAGTATCAGGACTAGAATTGGAAGGTCTATCGAAATGAAACTGTGGACACAGATTATTTCCTTGTTTGACGAAAACCTATTTGACTTCAAAACTAATTTAACATAGGGAAAAGAGAGATTGAGATCAGTCGGCATTTTTTTGAACAAAAATAGCATTTTTCCAGGAGAAACATTAGCTGGACAAGTTACTATTCGAACGAGCAAATCGTTTGACTGTAACAGGGTCGTCCTGAAGGTGATAGGCAAGGAGAAAACAGTGCATGGTTCGGGGGAATATCAGACAACACAGGAGAGTTACCATATCAGTAGAGTGTTCAGAATCCTAGAGGGGGGTATTGTACCTGAAGGAATCACACGAATTCCATTTGCTGTCAGAGTGCCAAAGGGGATTCCTCCAAGCTATAAGGGTTACAATGGATCTATTGAATATACTATTGAGAGTGTTGTCGAGGTCAACTGGACACTCGATCCTAAAGTGAAGGAATCATTCTATGTTCTTCAAGAACGACCACCGAAAATCCCATCGAACATTGACATTCGCCCGTTGACTGATACTTCTGGTAGTTTGCATGTCCAACTTGATTCGAATGTTCTGAGAAAGAAACGAGGCATTAATGTCAGATTCATGGTCAGTAAGAGAAGCCGGTTGAGAGGGATCCAACTAGAGATAAAGAGGCGAGAGGAGGCGAAATGCTACCAGTTTTCGATGAAGCAAGATACAATACTGGATGATAGATATTACCCTCTTTCCACTGATGACTTAGGCATATGGAAAGAGATCCGACTTGGAGAGGGATGGAGTCACGAGTTGGCTTTCTGTGGAAATCTCATCTCAGTCTCATATCTTATCAAAGTCTGTCTTGATGTATCTCTTGGGTTTGATCCGGAGGTAATCATTCCTCTACGAATATCAGACGAGGCACCATTTGACGATGTCTTAGATGCGATAGAGAGCGACCTTGGCTGGTTTTAGCTTTTATTCGTTGCATCATGTAAGCATTCAAGTAGAAGGATCATCCTTGAAGAAGAGGTCCAGAGGTAGAGTCACTCCAAATCGAGAATTATGACGTATCTGATACTCTGAACGAACCTGAAGTGATGGATGCTTAGTTAAGGTATAGACAGTCCTCATTGGTGTCTGTTCTACAAGAATGTGAACTTGCGCATTGCTTGCTAATGCTCTGCCGACAGGAGGAAACCCTCTTGGAGGTTGAGGACTCTTTGTAGATACAAGTGTGATTAGCTCATACTCTAGTGTCTTCACCATTAAACGGGCCGCAATATGCGTGACCTGCTGCGTGCGATTGGCGTCAAGTCCTTCACTTGTGAATAGATCGGGTAAGCCCGGAACCAAGAGCATCTTGGCAGGTACACGTTCAAGGAATTCATCGAGTCGATTGATGAGAAGATCATAGGTCTGAGAAGAGTTGAACGCTCGAGAGATGAAGATGTTCTCCATCACTTCTTCGATGTTCATATCATACTCAGATGCGTAGTCTGCTAGTTTCAAGGTATCCATCATGTTCGAGCTATCTATGATAATGACGGAACTCTCAAATCCGCCTCTCTTCTTTGGAACCTGTGCCCACACAGCAGCGCGTAGAAGAACTTCGTGAAAGGATGGTTGACCATAGAAGAGATGCATAAGACCACATTCGTACCCGCCTTCGAGGAGTCTATCGAGAGCTGGGACTCCAGTACCTACATGCGTATGCACTAATTCATCAGCAGCTCTGAAACCCACATCATAATGCAATCATCAATCCCCATGAATAAATCACACCCATGTAACTAGAGGAATTCGATGGCAGGAATGTGGAAATTAATAGCTTCTTTTGAATTCATCAAAGCAAACCTTTGAAAGAAAAATCTAGAAATTGGTGGGATTATTAGGTGCGAAAAGAACATTGTTATCCCAAAAGAAAGCCTTTTGCAGCTTCCACAAGTATATAGTAATTCACTATGGTTAATATATAGTGAGAACATTGCCACATACTGGATTTATTGATGAGTCATTAGATAGAGACGAAGCTCTCCTCATGAGAGCTAGGCTTCATGTCAGGGGGAGTTGGAATCGATTTTCAGAAGGTATGAGAAAGGATGCGATAGCTGCAATGTATGACGCAATCTCGTCTGCGATGCAGAGATTTCTATTTCGAAATGTATCTGAAAAGGTTCTAACACTCGAGAAAGGAGAAAACCCTTCAGATGATCTTACACTCTTTAAGAGTCTCGAACGATCTGGAATCTTTGATGAGTCAGTGAGTCTTGATGATTTTGAATACATTGCTCATACCCTAGATAATGCACTAGAGGACCGATTGGACTCATTTGATGAAACACGTTTCGTTGAAACGTCTCACATACTGCTGGTGCAGCTTGGTGTGCTTCCCTTTAACGTATGTGAACTGCCTGATACTATTTCTCCATAGCCGTAGCCACTATGTCGATGATTGGACCATAGGCGAGTCCGGCAAGCCATCCAATGAGGTCAAAGATAGTAGTGGAGAGCAATAATGTTGCCGATGTAAGGATTAATCCAAATATGAGACCCCTGAGGATTGCGTTTCCGTAATTCTTCTCTTTGGTGCTTCTGATTATGGTAATATCACCTGCTGTTCCAATAAGGAGACCCATTATTACTCGATTATACCAGACGGCAAGTAGGTAGATTGTGTTTTCGGAATAACCACCTTGAATACGCGCCCCGACTCCAATGATGCATAATATGCCAAGGAGGGCACCAGTGATTGTCGCAATAGCTATACGTCTATAATTCGCCAAAGATAGACCCCAGTTGGGGAATACAAGTACGTCCTTTAACACTATCCTATGCATGGATTTGGTGGCCGATGCGCTGGAAACAGTCGGTGTAGATGTCCCATAACGATTGATCATCAGGACATTGAGGGATTAACTGCTCCAGAAGGGAGAGTGCTTCAGGATGACATCCCCGTTCTTTGTAGTGATGTAAAAGCCGTTGAAGAATATGGGGTTCTTCTGAACCCAACTCAGCAGCCATGCGATATGCGCGCAGTGATTCAGTATCATCTCCAAGAAGGCTAAGTAGGTCACCCCAGATGGACCAAGTCCAGGGAATGCTTGTGTCCAGATTCAGAGACCTCTCTATCGCATCCTGGGCATCATCGTACATATTGATCATCATGTACACAATGGCGAATGCATTCCACATCGTAGGATTCTGAGGTTCAAGCATCATTGATCTCAAACATGCATACTCTGGTTCAATTCCCTCAAGAGTGCCTGCAACACCTTCCTGTTCATAGAGAGCAATTGAAACCATCTGCATCACAGCTTGTAGATGACCTAGTATTTGTTTTTCATCCATTTCGGATTCTGACAACGGTTCCACCTCCCTGCATCAATTCACACCATCATGGGCCGTCATAGTATATACGAGCGAACTCGTATAATGACATATTCTCAGCCAGTGAATTTTGTGGTTTCTTTATTCTGGCAGGGCGCTGATTGCTTGTAGTATCCTTCTTTTCGAAAGTCATAGTTTTCTTGCATCCTGCAGCAGTTCTATTCAGAACTATCTGCAGGGTATGACATAATACAAACAAATTCAATTGTTTCGAGACCTGTAGAAATCAAACATGGTAGCCTTTTAGTATGTCTACAAATCTATGACTACTTTATGCGTGTAAAAAAACATTCTTGATATTTTTTCACTTGTTTTAAGGTTTCATAAGGCTGTTTGGTCTCTCACAGATGTCAAATTTGCATGGTTCTGCAGAAAAAAGGAATATCACAATTGAAGAAAACATGTCACCTCCTATATATTAATAACTATTGTTAAAGTATTTTGAGTTGGTAAGTTGAGATGGATAGGTATTCAATAGATATGACAGGCAAGGTATGTATGATAACAGGCGCCAATTCTGGAATTGGTGGAGAAACTTCACGAGCCTTGGCAAAGATGGGTGCTACTGTGGTGATGGCCGTTAGAAATCGTGAGGCTGGAGAAGAAGTTCGTCAGGAAATCGCAAAGGAGACTAGAAATGAGTCAATTGAACTGATGGTAGCTGATCTGTTTTCAATTGAGGAGGTCCGTGGACTCGCATCAGACTTCAAGAAGACTCACTCGCGATTGGATGTGCTCATCAACAATGCAGGAGGGATTTTCCCGAAGAAGGAAATGACTATTGATGGACTTGAGAGAACATTTGCACTCAATCATCTTGCGCCGTTTCTTCTCACACATGAGTTGCTAGATAGATTGAAGGCAAGTGCCCCATCACGTATTATCAATGTGAGCTCCGCGGCTCATCTAAGAGGGAAAATAGACTTTGAAAATCTGCAGAGCGAAAAGAAGTATGGTCAGTTAGGACCCTATGCCAATGCCAAGCTCATGAATGTTATGTTCACATATTCTCTAGCACGATATCTTGATGGTACCGGTGTCACCGTTAATGTCCTCCACCCGGGCGTTGTTAGAACGCGATTTGGGCAGAATGACGCATCTAGGGCAAGGAAGCTTATGTTTAGAATGTTCGGGCCACTGCTTAAGAGTCCAGAAAAGGGTGCAGAAACCTCAATCTATCTTGCATCCTCTCCAGAGATTAAGGGAGCAAACGGCGAGTATTTTGTGAATTGCAAGCCAAAACAATCAGCAGTAATCAGCTATGATGAAGAACTTCAAAAGCAATTGTGGCAGAGGACAGAACAGCTCTTAGGTATCTCATTCCGAGGATAATCTTTGTTCAAAGTCTTCACCAAGATTTATCTTGAGGAATTGTTTTGCAGTGATTGACTTGCTTGTCTGGAGGCATTGTCATATTGTCTAAAATAGAGAATCAACCGCTGCGAGAGAAAAGCTTCATGCAGGACTTCATGAAGTATTTCATACATGGAGCATTATACTCAGTTCTGGCAGTCTTTGGAGTGTTTCTCCTTTCATTGATAGGAACTCTTTTCCTTGCGATGGCGGTTATTGCCGAAGTGGCAACAGGTAGCAATCTTGTCGGATGGATACTTGTTGTGGTAATGCTTGGCAGTGCATTCTTCCTAGGCATGATCATTATAGGTTTCATTAATGTGCAGCTATCGCGACGTATTTGGAAAGTAAAACCCTCAACGAAAATTAAAAGCCTTTTTGGACACGGAGGCATTCTCGCACTCCTAATGTTTGTTGCTGGTATTCCAACGCTTCTTTTTGACTACTTATATTCAAATCCAGACATACTGGTTCTAGTAAGCATTGCCATCCCCAGATTCATAATCTATGCCACAATTGATGGATACCTTGGTAGATTTATTGGCATTGGCTTCTCGGATATTCCCATTGCTTCTCGAATAGTCCCGCTTCAGGACTCGATTATAACAACGAGGGACAGGAGCCAAGCAATGGTATTAGCTACACCAGATCTCTCAAAATGGCAGCCATATGAAAAAGGTCTGAAGCAGACGTTGCCTAGATATTTAGCGCATGGAACATTATACGTACTTTTGATGTTGCTCGGGTCGTTTATTATTGGATTTTTCATGATACCTGTAGCTTTTCTGAGCGCACAATTGACCCTGGCAATTGGTATACTAGCTGGCGACATCCTAGCACTGTCTCTAATAATGATACCCTCAAGTATTCTATTTCTATTCCTACTTGGAGCTATTAACACATTTCTCTCCAAGCTAATATGGAAAATGGATTCATCAACATATTGGAAGAGTGTCTTCGTTCATGGCACCATGCTATTTCTAATGGTCTATCTATTTGGAATTCCTGGTATTTTGTTAGATGTGTCTTATGCAGCAATCATTTCAGGTCTTACAATAATGATGGGAGTGAACGGTGCATCAATCGTCTGGATTATACTGTTCATCATTAGAATCGGAATATATCTGATAATTTATGGATTCATTGGACGTTTCGTTGCAGCAGGCATCAAGACCATTGTTCAGACAGAGCAGATTGTCCAAAAGCCTGAAGAATTCGTAGCGGACTGTCCATTTTGTAATGCAAGAACACAACTGCATATGAATTCTACACACAATAATAAGATCATCAGTTGTACAAAGTGCAGAACAGTATATGATGTGATTCGATCAGAATAGATCTCTCTAAGACAGAATTGAAACACTATCTCATGGAGTTAAGAAGCTCAGATATCCGACCCAATGCTTCCTGAAGATACTCTTTCCTGGAGCCAAATCCAATCCGAATGAATCCAGGCATCTCAAAATACTCGCCAGGAGATATCAGAACACTCTTCTCTTTTATGAGCCGCATCACCAGATCCAAGGATGGTATTCCAGTATTTTGTTTGATAAAGCATATAGCAGCTGCAGAGGGTGAGATACACTCGAGTATGTCAGAGTGAGAATCCAGCCATTTTTGCATGATAGACCAATTATCCCGGATATGCTGTCTTGTTCGTTTCTCTATCATAACCTGCACCTTAGGATTCAGAGCCAATGTTGCAAGCCAATCACTCACTTTCGAAGGACAGATAGTTGTATAATCAGAATACGTCCATAGTTCCGTGGCGACTTGTTCTGAGGGACAAATAGCCCAACCCACACGGAGTCCTGGAAGGCCATAGGCCTTGGATAGACTCGATGTAATGATGGTTTTTTCATAGCGGCCATGCATTGAAGGTGCTTTCATTTCTTGCAATTCGGCACCTCTGTATATTTCATCCGAGATAATCCATACATCCTTCTCAGATGCAATTTCGACTATTGCTTCCAAATCACTATCAGTGATGATTGAGCCCGTTGGATTATTCGGGTTACAAATTGCAATAGCCATGGTCTTCTTTGTGACCTGAGACTTCAGTTCCTCAATATCCGGAATCCATTTGTTATTCTCAATCTTAAGCTTGAATGTTTTGACCTTTCCTCCAAGAGATTTCCACACACCACTCATCTGCATGTAATTTGGAATCATGAACACCAGTTCATGTCGAGAGGGATTTTCATGGAAGAATCTCCAGGTGACAAGAAAGTTGGCTTCCGCGCCACCATTGGTAGCAACTATATTGTCAGCTCCGCACCCAGGATAGTATTGGGCAATCGCTCGCCTTAGTGGAATTGTTCCATTGGTTTGAGAATAGCCTAATTGGATGTCCAAAAGCTGTTCTTTCAGTTCAGGAGTGTTAAGCAACTCTCTGATTCTAAGCGGCTCGACTCCACTCTCACTCAGATTGAGCTCTACACGGTGCTCCCATTCAGATTGAATACGTTCAAGATTAAAACGCTCAAGCTTCATCACAATTGTCTCCTAGTGGTTCAATTAAAAGGAGATATAGTGACTAATGAATTCTACTCAAGTTCGAGTGATTGGCAATTCTTCCATAAACATGAAGAGCTTTGTTAATTTCGTGACTCAACTCTCGTTTTCAAGGATGGGAATCACATACTTGTGAAGATACCCAGATTCAGTATCAAAAGTCACGCCGCGCAACATGCTACGGAATGCTGGTGCAATGAGTTCTTTGTCAAATGACCTCGCCAGGAGCACGAGTTGAGCACCAGAGCTTGTGATAAACAGAGTTGCTAACTCAATTGTGTTGGAATAGGTCAGTTGATTTATTCCCTCCATGATCGCATCTGCGATCTTGACTGCAGTATAATAGACGATATCATTCTCTAGAAGACCTCTGGCATCGTGAACGAGGTAATTCGATGATTGAATGTTGACTTGCGCCCCCATGATAATGAGTATCAATTAGATAGTATAAAATCCCCGAGAAAAAAGAAATTGTGAGAAGAGTGCTCAGAGTTTGAATCTGAGTACACTCTCTCAATTTGGACCATAGATGACTGATACTGCAGTCTCTACAACTCTCTGTAGAGCCATGCATATGCGAGAGCTTCAGTAGAAGGAATTCTCTTAGTCCCGTTCAACTTTCGCTTTTCATTCTTTGATAGTGCCATATTTTTCACCTCATTCTCTTAGATCACTTTGTGCGAGTATATTCATAGTACAGGGAATCAAGCGTCTTGAGACCCGAATTTCGATTTCTTCGTCTTGCGAAGGCTTCACCATCTTTCGTTCCATCAGTCATCTTGGTCACCATTCCTCTCCAAACCTCAACCCCGCGAATCGAAGTCTTTTGGCTTGCATGTATTTGTATTACGTATTACAATATATAAGTATTTCGCTTACTAATTAATTGTGTTATGAAATAGTGATTAAGCTGGTAAAACTGAAACAGCTGTGACTTGGCGATGCCACTTCATTGATAGTATGCACGAAGTAAATCTACAAAGACCTTAATGGCGCTCGCGCTAAGAAAAAGCGAGTGAACTGGATGAAGAGTAGAAGTTGTCTTAGATGTGGGAATGCCAATCTCCAGAGCGGAGTCATCTTTGAGTATCATTATTATCCCCATCTTAAATCGCCAATGGAATTCACTAGGATTTCAGACCAAAAAGATGAGCTTGATTCTACTCCACTAGAAGCGATTCTTTGCAAATCTTGTGGGCACGTCGAACTAGTAGTCAATGCTGATTCATTGATAGAATACACAAGACTGACATGTCCTCATTGTAAGGCAATCTATTCCTATCGAATGAAGACAGAGGAGTTTCCAATAAAAGTCAGATGCGCTAATTGCAATAAGGAGTTCAAAGTATATTCACGCCAATCTGAAGCCAAGTCGGATGAATTGATTGATGCCATAGAAAAAGATCTGATTGAAGATTGAAATGAGAAAGCTCACAGTTGTCCTGCTGTGACAGGACAACTTGAGGCATCCAGAATTGAGTAGAGGTTGAAGGGTTTTTTGAATCCAAAATAGTACCAAGTTGTTCAGAAATCGCCTTCTTCTTCGACTGTCTTCTTTACACCAGTACAGATAGAGCTGTAGTTCGTGAGTTTCCACTGACCTTCATTATTCTTAGCAAGTTGCACAGGAGTGGCCATATCTTTTCCACCGCTCTGAATGAAGATCTTGACACCTCCGCTGATGTCCTGTTTGCTTACAACTGTCATTGTCAGTACCTTGCTATCAATCTTGTAGCTATTGGTATTTGTACCACCTATGTATGACCGAGCGATATTCTTGTTCTGCTGGAATTGGCCAATATAGTATTTTGCACTTTTTCCAAGTTTTAATCCCGACGGGGATCCACCATCTTCGAGACAGTCTTTCTTAGAAACTACAACTGTCATCATTGCCTCAGCCAGCTTGGGATCCTTCTCGATGTTCAATGCGGCTATAAGATAGTACATAATCGTATTCTCTGGTTTGTCCGCATCTTTCTCCCATGCTGTCTTAAACTTCGAAAAAGATGTTATCATCTCTTTGGTTATCTTCGACGTCATAGTTAATCACTCAATGGATGTGCTATTTTTAATAGAAAAAGGTTCTGAAAGCATACATACTTAAAGAATATCAATGAGAACTCGTCCATCCCTGACAAGTCCCCAAGCTAAGAATGGCGTTTGTGTCCAGCGTTCGTATGCAATGGATTGGAAATTGCGCAGTTGACAGAAATAGAGCGTGAGTACAATACCATGTGAAATTGCGAGTATATTCCTGCTATAGAACATAAAATTGATTCTCTTCACGCCCTCGACAAACCGGCGTATTGCATCCGCACCTGATTCCCAGTCGCGAACGCTGTGATCCCAATCTGTTAGTGTGTCGCGCACTAGCGAACGATATTCTGGATTCGATAGAAACTTTCCATGGTGACGCTTTAGCTCAGCAAGCTCTGGAATCTCATAAATATCCACTGCAAGTTCCTCAGCAAAAACGTCTGCAGTCTGCCGCGCCTTTTTTTCGCTCGAATGGACGATTCCTTCAATCTTACCAAAGACCTCTGACCTTGCCAGTTCACGTGCTCGAAGAAGTCCTCTTGGGGTAATTAACCATTCATTGACTGGTAGAGAGGGATCAACAGAAGTCTCCGCGTGTCTGAGAAAATAGATTGAATTTGACACTCCACCCTTCTCCTTGCGTTTCATTAGCGCCATCTACGAAGCCAATCTACAAAACAATACGACTTCAAAAGAGGCGGGCGACAGTAAGGTATCAGTTGGGTGTGGTAACCGATGGTAGTTAGTTACCATGATACTTCACCGACGCCCACTTCTTATAATGCGGCACTCGTACTAAAGGGTTCTCATCCTTGTAAAAGAATATGTACTGAAACCAGAATCGTTAAGACAATTTGTAAGGATTATAGAATCCAGAATGAATGAAGAGGGATTCTGATGGAGGGACTCCCAGAAAGGAATGAACTTAATCTGTTGACAGATGTGGTATATTCCTTCTTCAACGGATTGCTATTGTTTATCCTCACCTATCCATTGTTCCCTGGATTGCTTATATTATGGTATGTGGCGGGATATACTCACGGCATTATACTAGCAAATGTCTGGCCCACCGTTCTGCTTGCTTTCATAGCTTTATCAGTGATTGTAGGAGTTGCCAACACACTCACAGCTAAGTATCTGTGGTCGTATCGATGCAAAAAAAATGGCAAGGCGTGGTTGACTCAGGGAATGATGCTTACGGTCGTTGCACAACTTCTCTTTATCCCCTTTCCCGCAGTTTTGTCAGTTATTACCGCATTGCCTGAGTGGATGCAACCAGTTTTTCTAGTTCTCATTTTCATGGACTACTGTATAGTCCTTGGTATCATTGGACGAACAGCCGCAAAGCAGTATATTGATCCATTTCCATATAGGTATCGATCGATTAACAAGGATCTTCCATCTTTTGCAGGGACCAGAGCGAAATGCCCTTGGTGCCATATTTCACATAACTATCGTGATTATGAAGTAGAAGACAATAGCACCGTTAAATGTCTTACCTGCAACCATCGGTTCTATATAGATCCAATTGGTTCTCTTATGGAAAGAATTGGCGTGAATAGAGATGCAGACACAAGGATTGATCTTTGAAAGAAATCTGATTGCGGATTAGTCTATTTTCCAATTGTTACAACTGATTCAAATTCACTCACCACGTAGATTTTGTCAACATCAACTCGGATAACCGCGCATTCAGGGGAAATAACAAAATCTGTTAGAGAAGGATGCCGTCTCAAGAGAAGGGCAGCATTCTTATCACGTTCAGGGCCAACGATATCCCTTGCAGTCCCTATAACAGTAATTGAAGTAGTTTCATTGAAATCACTTGATTTCTCACTTCTATCATCAATGATTAATGAAACTCTTGGATTGACTGATAGGTTTCTGTATTTTAGTCGCTGACGCATTGTCGCAAATATAAAGTGACTAACATCATCTGTCACAGCATATGCAACTAGACATGAGTAGGGTTCGTCA
This sequence comes from Candidatus Thorarchaeota archaeon, assembly GCA_029858305.1. Taxonomy (GTDB): domain Archaea; phylum Asgardarchaeota; class Thorarchaeia; order Thorarchaeales; family Thorarchaeaceae; genus SMTZ1-45. The sequence continues at coordinate 24,983 of JAOUFI010000008.1, read as the reverse complement.
TTCTTTGAAGTACCAAGAACTGCGATACTCTGAGAATTAATGACCTTCTTTATCCGCTGCATTACTTCTGTATTGCTTTCCATTTTTTTTTCTCCAACTCGCGTATAGACGGTTTCTTGTTTTAAAAATCCATAGGACAATATTGATAACGATAGTTAAATATATTCACATAGGAGTTACAAGATATGCCAAAATTCCCTCATCTCATTGCTGAAAACTTAAATCAAGACAAACTCGAGATCCCATCTCAACTGAAAGGAAAATTGAATGTAGTGTTAGTAGCATTTCAGCAATGGCATCAAACCCTTGTTGACTCTTGGATTCCTCTGTTGACTGAATTGATGGAGAAATATTCAGAACTTGATTTTTATGAACTGCCAACAATAAGAAAGATGAACTTCGTATATAGAAGGTTCATAGACGGTGGCATGAGAGCAGGGATTAGATCGGTTGATACGAGGAAAAGAACAATCACACTCTACATCGAAAAAACGCCATTCAAAGAAACATTAGAGATAGAAAATGAAGAAACAATCTATGTCTTTCTTGTTGATAAACATGGAGAGATATTCTGGAGAAATGAGGGAGCAATTGACCAAGAGAAGTCTCTTTCACTTAGATCTACAGTCAAAAAGCTCTTTGAAGCATCTTAATCATCCAACCTGTTTATCTAGATGCATCAATAGGCGCCTCAGTTTCAAGTGTATCAACTGAAAGTTCTTGAATACCCTGATGAGCATAATAGGTTTCATAGAGGGACTTGTAGATTCCATTGATTTTCAAGAGCTCATCATGAGAACCTGTTTCAACAAGGCGACCCTGGTCGAACACGAAGATTCGGTCTGCATTTGCGATAGTACTAAGTCTATGTGCAATCACAACTGTTGTTCGAGTTGCAAACAATTTTTCCTGAGCATACTGAACTAAGGATTCAGAATATGCATCGAGTCGGCTTGTGGCTTCGTCAAGAATTAGAATTCTTGGATTAGCAAGTAAGGTTCGTACGATGGTAATCATTTGCCTCTGTCCAGAACTCAAATTCTTTCCTCCTTCAAGAACAAGAGAATCATAACCATTTGGTAGCGTATCGAGAAACTCGCACGCTAGAGTGAGTGTGCAAATTTCCTTTACCTCCTCATCCGTAATTTCCGGCGCTCCATACTTCATGTTTTCAAGGACTGTTCCATCGAAGAGATATGGCTCTTGTGCAACTAACGATACTGCATCATGCAGCGACTTCAAGGTAATGTCTCGTATGTCCTGGTCTCCTATTAGGATGCGACCTTCTTGTGGATCATAGAATCGATTGATTAGAGATGCAATTGTGGATTTCCCTGCTCCAGTCTTACCAACAATCGCCACAGTCTCTCCAGGATTTATCTTGAAACTCACATCCTGAAGAACTTCTGATCCTGAAAGATATGAGAATGTAACGTTATCAAAAACGATCCCGTCGCTTTCCTTCTCAAGAACGACAGCATTAGGAGATTCCGTCAATGCACGTTTTGCCTCTAGGACATCTGAAATTCGATCCATCGCACCTAATGATGCTTGGACTTGAGTGCCATTCAGACTGACCAAAATGAGCGGGAACATAAACCGCTGAACAAGAATAACTCCAAGGAATAATTCACCGATGCTAATCACAGCTACAGTTCCAAAAGCTAATCCAGCTCCAACAAAAAGAACAGCAGCAGTGATGAAGACTGCAGTTGCTTGGAATGTAGGAAACAGGAATGTGAAGAACATAGTCAATCGGAAGTTGTGTTTGTATGCTTCCTGATTCAATTGTAATAATTGAGTAGAGGTCTCTTTCTCTCTATTGAATGCTTTAGCAATTTGGATGCCACTTAGATTCTCAGCGATTTGCCCAGATACTTGGCCGTATGCTCTCTGTGTAGCAAGCATTGTGCGCTGTCCGATTGTACCATATAGAACAGTCATAACAATAACAACTGGTACTGTAATCAACGCAGTGAGAGCCACAATCGGTGATGTGAACCATAGAACCAGGAATGTGACAACTAGAAGAACAAGCTGGCTTGAAATGTCCATTAGAACCTGAATACCAATGCTTAGCGCATCTGTGTCCGAGGTAACTCTCGAGGTGACATTACCACTCTGCTCTAATTTGTGATAGGAAAGATCTGCATCGATTAAATGGGCATGGACATCTTTCTGCACACTCTGGACGAATCCAGCTTGAGCCCTTGCGATGACCCAAGTATAGAAGGAACCGGCAATCCAGCTAGCGAGTCTCAATCCAAAATAGAGCAGCACAAGAGGTAGAATAGCTGAGAGTACATCTGAACCAGCAATCAGCTCAACTATAGTATCAATTCCAGATGAGAGCAAAAGTGGACTGATGGCATCGATAATACTCGACGCGATAGCTAGGAAAGCACCAATAATAACGATTTTTCTAAATCCACGAAAGTATCCGCCCATCCTTCTTAGAAGAACACTCACAGGGCGGCTCCGCTTCTTACTGGTCCTTGAAGGTGGTCCACGACTATTACTCATGCCACTACAACCTCCTGCCCGGGAACTTCCTCAAGGAGTTTCCGTGTTTCTGGCAGACGCTCAAAGATCTTCCTATAATGAGATGAAGTCCGTATGAGTTCGTCATGTGAACCAATAGCTATCAGCATGCCTTTGTCTACAATAATGACAATATCAGACTCTAGTAATGTTCTCAGCCGTTGCGTCACAGTAATACTAGTTCTATTATTCATCGCCTCTGCCAAAGCATTCCGCATTAGATACTCTGTTCTCGCATCAATCGCACTCGTTGAGTCATCAAGTAGTAAGATATGAGGATTATGCATTAGAGCACGCGCAATAGCTAGCCTTTGGCGTTGTCCACCACTCAAGGTGAAACCTCTCTCACCAACTTGTGTGTCATAGCCTTGCGTCATCTCCTGAATGAATTCATGAGCTTGAGCCTTTATTGCAGCCTGAGTTATAGCCTCTTGAGAGGCATTTGGATTACCATATGCAATATTATCCCTAATTGACATCTTAAACAGGAACACATCCTGTTCAACCAATCCAACAGCCTTTCGAACTTGATCAGAACGAATCTGTCGGAGGTCTGTTCCGCCTACTGTGATGAAACCTTCAGTTGGATCATAAAACCGAAGAAGTAGCTTCAAGATAGAGCTCTTCCCGCCTCCAGGACTGCCAATGAGTGCAACTTTCGAGCCACCGGGTATTCTGAAATCAATGTTCTTTAGCACGTACCTTGAGTTTCCATTCTCACTAGGATAGCGAAAACTTACATTATGAAAGACAATGTCCCCAGACCAGTCGACTTCCAAAGGTTTGCCATCCGGTTCAGTAAGTGGATCCTGCCAGTTCAATAGATCGATGATTCGATTTGCATTGACAAGACTTCCACGGATCATTAGAAGAGTTCTTGGAAGCATGAAGTTCTGCGCATCTATGGCAAGAAGCAAGGTGAGAATCTGAACGAGTCCGCCTGTTGTGATTACACTCTGACTTAATTGCAGGCCGCCTAACTGAAGTCCTCCAACAAGAAACGCAATTGTTGTAATGACAAGAATGATAAGCTGCGGATAGAAGAAGGCAGATAGTCGCCCCTCTTGTTCTACAGACTTTGCATAATTTCCACTTACGATATCGAACTTATCTTTCTCTCTCTTTTCAGACCCAAACGCTCTAACAACCTCGATTCCTCTGAAGACCTCCTGTGAGGAAGCCGTCAGTTTCTCCATTCTCTCTGCACGTTGGCGACGGACCGGTTCGACAACATTTGCATATCGATATGAAAAGTAGAGGTAAGGAATCAATCCTACAGCCATAATCAGACCAATGATGATGTCAATATTCCACAGAATGATTATTGTGATGCCATAGGACAGTAATCCAGCAATGAACATCCGTAGTCCAGGATTTAGAGACATTCTAATCCAGTTGAGATCCTGCATTGAGATTGAGAGGAGTTTCTTGCTATCGATTTGATCATGAAAAGCCATGCTATGCTCTTGAAGGGATTCAAACAACTCTTGTCTCGCATCACGTTCCCATCCAGTCACAACTGCTGCCCATAGCCAACCAGCAGTAAAATTACTGCCTAAATATGCTAATCCTAGCAAAACAATTGCAAACACAATAACATAGAAACCAGTACCGAATCCTTCAATGCTAAGCACATCGATAGCCTGCCCAATAAGAACAAATGGAAGGGCGGTCATTAACGATGCAACTAGAGTCAGCAGTAGCGCAGCAACGGTTAGAAATGGATGTTTCCTCATTCCACCCAGAATATATGACATGGCACTAGTGTACCGCTTTCTTCCTTCCGCTAACATCTTCAATCTCTCTCAAAATAATCAATAAAAACTTTAATAACTGCACTAATGCAGATTACCTCAAGATTAAATAACTATTGTTAATTTATATTATATAATCTTTTCGGAAGAGAAACTATTGGGGAACCAGTGATGGTGCTTCGTTACTAATCGCACTCGTTTTTCTTAGTACTTTGCCTGAAGAAAGAAATGAACATATGATCACAAGGAGAGGACCGATTAGGAGACCAGCCCAAAGAAAGGGCCCTATTAGTCCCAATACCAATAGCCGAATTCGCTTAGCTTTTTGATCATACCAATTCTCATTGATTAAAATGCGAAGTACGTAATAACCAAGAAGTATTGGAAGTAGCCCAAAGACGAAAGTAATTATCAGCTGCATATCTACTGATGCAAGAGCGGCAATAACCATCTCATAGAAAATTGTCACACCACTTCCAATGAATAAGAGAGCACCAATAGCTCCAATCCAACTGATAGGATTTTCAAGTGCTGGAAATTCAGCTCTACGATACAGAAGATATGTCATACCAAGGATGATGGTAAAAATCATTGGAGATAAGATCATTAGGAGACTCTGCCCATTCCACTGGTGAATTATCATTACATTGAATGGAACTAGTACCCATTCATCTAGTGTGAATGATTCCACATATCCTAATGCAATTGAAAAAGAACCACCCATATTTGGCTCATAGACAGCAAAATAGTATTCACCTGTTTGAGGAGCTATTATTTCTAGTTGAATAAGTTCATAGAAACTGGTTGGCGTAAATCCTTCGTATGCCAATGTTGCTGACTCACTTTCAAAGATCATAACACCTACTGATTCAGGAATCTCTAGATAACTGGGTATTGAACTTGAATTGGCAAGACCGGGCCCCATGAGTGCAATTGATGGTTGAAATACGCTCGGATCAGTGTTTACTGGAATTGCCAACATCATTGTTATTTTTGTTCCAGCTTCAATATCAAATGCAAAATATTGGGGTTCTGCGCCCTCATGCAAGTTCGAATATATTACCCAAGACTTAGTAGGGTCCTCGATATTGTATGCTGTTTCTAGTGTTTCCCCATCCTGCGCAGATATAGGTACATGGGCTGTAATTGAAGGGATGAAAATTAATAATGTGAGTAACGCAAAGAGTCCGAAAGCGAGTCTTTTCATAGTAAATAAGTAACAATAGTTATTATTATTCTTTTGGTTATGCCATTAATGAATAATTAGCTAACCTGTATTCGATCCTTTGAGTCAATTTCCACAGAAATTAGTGATAAATGTAAATCGAAACTATTGAAGGCCTATAATGAAAGACAAGATGGGGCGAATCCACCCCATCGTTTAGAGTTATCTAGGCAGCTTTGCTTCCTGGAGGAACACCGTCCAATTTCACTGGCAACCATCGACCAGGCTGATCACCCTTCTCCACTGCAATTATCATACCATGACTCTCGATGCCACCTATCTTCTTTGGTTCAAGATTGGTTAGAAATAAGGCAGTCATACCGATGAGTTCCTCTGGCTTGTATTGATCTGCAAGCCCTGTGATGATTGTTCGCTTTTCAGTCCCAATATCCACTTCAAGGTGTAGAAGTTTATCCTTTTTGGGGACACGTTCGCATTTCAGGATCTTTCCAGCTCTTAAATCGAGTTTCTTGAAATATTCGAATGTAATCATTTCCTTTTCTTCCACTAGTTCTTCACCACTCTCAGCTTTCTCAGCAGCCTTAATTCGATTATCAATAATCGTTTTCAAGGACTCGAGGAGGTCATCATCAATTTTTGAAATCACTGGTTGCGGATTAACAATCCTAGTACCTGTTTTCACAGGCTCGAGTGCTGCTACAAGAGGGATTTTATGAACCTCAGGTCCTTTGAATCCGAGCTGCTTCCATATGGTTTCAGCAGTACCTGGCATAATTGCATCAATGAAGATAGTAATGGCTTTAACTAAGGCAACTGCATTGAATAGTACATCACCACATTTAGTCTTGTTTTCCTTGACAAGCGCCCAAGGTTGATTTGTTTGAAAGTACTCATTTCCAATCGATGCTAACCGAAGGATTTCATCTGAAGCCTTTTTCAGTTCGTACTCATTGACTGCATCAATGATGGTTTCAACAGATTTCTCTACCTCCAGCTTCAATGTCTTGTCAAACTTACCCTCCGGGACTGTACCGAAATGCTTCTTGGTAAAGTGAAGAGTACGATAGATAAAGTTCCCAATTGTTCCGACCAACTCAGTGTTTACTTTATCTGCGAAAGCAGTAAAGCTGAAATCAAGGTCACGTGTATGCCCAGTAAATGATACCATATAGTAGCGCAGATAATCAGGATCTAGACCTCTCTCAAGGTAATCGTCTAGAATCCAAACGACATATCCTCTACTGCGGCTGAAGTTATGACTTCGTATCTTGACCATTCCTGATGCAACGATTGCAGAAGGTAAATTGTAGCCGCTTCCTTTCAACATCGCAGGCCAGAATAGACAATGATGGTAGACAATATCTTGTCCGATGAAGTGGACTAAGCGACCACTACCTGGAAGCCAGAATTTCTTCCATTCATCAGGTTTCTTAATCTTCTTTGCCCACTGCTCTGTACTTGACATATAGTGAATTGGAGCGTCGACCCAGACATATAGTGTGAGACTCTCATCGCCGGGATATTTGATGCCCCATTCTAAGTCTCTTGTGATACACCAATCTTTCAGACCTTCATTCACCCAGCCAAGAGCGTAGTTCTTGGCAATCTTTGTACCATCAACATCGTTGAGATATTTCTTCAGAAAGTCTTCAAAGGATGATAATCTAAAGTAGTAGTGCGTGCGAGTGATGGTTCGAGTTGGAGATCCGCAGATTGCACATCGAGGGTTCAGAATCTCACCTGGTTCTAGATATCTTCCACACCCTTGATCGCATTCATCTCCGCGAGCGTCTACATGGCAATACGGACACTCACCACGTACATATCTATCTGGAAGAGACCTGCCCTCATTATCGCAGTAGGGAGAATCAAGATTCTTGGGATAGATATATCCATTTTTCTGAAGTTCTTTCACGATTTGGATTGTTCGAGCGATATTCTCAGGGTCGTCTGTTGTCCCATAGTTATCGAAATTAATATGCAGTTTTGGAAAGGTATCCAGATAGAACTGATGATACTTGGTATAGAGTTCTTTTGGGCTGACTCCAGCTGCTTCTGCTGCTGTCAACACTGGAGTCCCATGTGTATCCGACCCACAGATGAAAGCAACATCAACTTGCATCTTCTTCAGGAGTCTGACAAATACGTCGGCAGGTACATAGGTCCTGAGGTGACCGATGTGCATCTGCCCACTAGCATATGGTAGTCCGCATGTTACAAGCACTGGATCTTTAGTGGGATAAGTTCTCAGTTTAGTCACACTCCTTTCGAATTTAATTACAGCCTACCTTACGCTGAACAGGAAAGTCTGCAAAAGATGCCGGATACTCTTCTTTCCAGTATCCCGCATAGGCAACCCTTGAAACTAGTTTTCTATTGTTTCTTTCGTTGAGCTCTTTTCCCGCCTTCAGTAAGTAGGTTAAAGGTGTACCATAACCTACGGATATAACTCTAACGATAAACTTAGTTTCTGATTGGATTGGATGAATTCATTTGTATATCTTCTATCTAGCTTATTCAAATTGAAGTGGCATTATCACAAAGAAAACTGGCATGTGATGAGATGGTTTCTGATTCCTTTCATTCTGAAATCCTTATGAGCGAATATACGTTGTATTATCCGATTCAATCTTGTGGAGAGTGGCATGAAATGAATGCAACTGATTTTCAGAATTCCACTGACCAAAAAAAGAATTCACCAGATGAAATCATTGAGGTAGTTAAGATTGGATTGCGACACTTACTTCATGGCCACGTTGCACTCTTTGGATTTGTTATTATTAACATATACTTCGCACTTCTTGGTGTGAATCTTTCGTATGGCAACTTCATCGCATTTATTCCTGGACTCATGCTATTGATAACCCCTCTCATGCTCATCATCGTTGGAGCAATGAATTCACAATCAATAAGACTCGTTTACAATCGAAGAACTAGCCAACATTGGGCGAGCTTCCTTGCGCAGGGTTTTCTTGTGGGTCTTGCAGGGCAGGTACTACTATATTTCTGGTTTTACCTTTTCGGCGTCATCTTACCGCAATTGCTTATTCGCCCATGGACGTTCGCCCATGGTTCGTTCATGATAGTCATTGTTCTTTTTATCCCATTTATTCTATTCATCCCGAGTCTAGGTTATGCCTCAAAAGAACTATCTTTATTTTTCACTGAAATCAAATCGAAGGGACCTCGACAAATTAAGCAAGGAATGGAGGCCAGCACTAAAGACCGTGCCATTTGATCGGTTTCTAAAGGAGTAAAATCCGCCTGTCAGCTAGTTTACTATGATTTTTTCATCTGACTTGATCTACTCTTGTCTGAACATGACATAACCACCAACGAAAACCACAACAGCGACGCTAGCAACACCAGTAGCAATAGCCAATGTAAGATTGAAAGGCTTCTTTATGTTCAGATTAAAAATAGAATAATACTCTGAAACGAAAAATACTTGAGATAGCATGCCAATATGCTCACTCTTAGAAAATCAAAGTGTGGCAAAATTGAAACCTTTTGGAACAATAACCATGGATTTCTCATTTATTGAAACCAGCACGAGAGAAGTTCTGGAAAAAGTTCTTCAAGAATCGCATAACTATGCTGAATTTACTAAAGCACTAGGCCGGATTGCTATATCAGAGGACGCTAGTGATGAGATTGTCTTGCTGGCAATACGTCACGCTAATAATCTGAATTTAGGCGAATTTGAATTGAATATACTTAATTCAAACGCTGAGAGAAGAGTCGTACTTCCCTTTCTTCTCTCCCGTCAAGCCTCTAACGACACTGGATGGGATCTGGCTATCAAGGCAACGGAGGAGGCAATAGAACAAGTAGAAGAGGATTGGTTAACATTCTTGTATCTATTGCAATTATATTGGATAGCTATTATGACAGGGTTTGGTAATCCTCTGGAAGAAACGACCCAGATCCGAATTAAAGAGATGCTTGAGAAGAATCCATCACTAAACTGCTATTCTGGCAAATTTCATTTATATCATGTATTCAGATTAAAACAGGAGGGAGATATTCCAAGAGCTCTTGACTCATGCACTCAGGGACTCAAAACCGCAGAGATATTCGATGACAAATTGTACGAAAGTCAGCTCCTATGTCAGAAGGCGGAATTAATTGGACTCTTTCAATTCGGACCAGGTTCTACATCAGCAGCAAAACGCATCTTAACTAAAGCAAGAGGAATATGCGAAACGCTAGGGGACATTCAAGGACTGATGTCGCTTCAAAGTCTGATTCAAGTCATTTGCCACATTCGTGCGGAATATTCGGAAGCAAATGAGATTAATTATAGTATCATTGAAAATCGAACACTCGTCGCTCAAGATCTAGATATAAATTTGCATGATACTGCGTTCATATTGAATGAACTTGGAAACGGCCGCGAAGCTCTGGAGATGGCAATGCTAGCACTTGAAGGAGCTGGGAGAAGACCATTGTTGCTGCCGTATTGCCATATGGATGTTGCTTGGTCATTGATTAATCTAAACAGATTGGATGAAGCAGCTCACCAAATGGACCTGGCAAGAGATTTCATTCTTCACTCAGGAATTGAAAGTACTATTGCATATGAGTATATGATTAATGGCTTGTTAGAACGCGCCCGAGGAGATTTCCAATCTGCTTTTCACAGTTTTGAAAAAGCATTGATCATAAACGAGAGAAACCACAGATATAATAGAGCTAATTCATGCTTGATCAAGTTGGCAGAAACTGAGGTTTTGGCATTTGAGAAAACTTCGAAAAACCGAGATGATGAAGTGGCAGGAAAATGGCATGCACGGTTGGAAAAATTCGGACGAGAGATGGAACTACCGGGAGTTGTTGGAATCGAATTGCTCCTAAGAGGAGAACTTAGATTAAAACAGGGCCATGAAATAGAGGCGCGTGATTGTATAGAAAAAGCCCTCCAGATGGCTGATTCTCCAGGTCTGGCGTTCCTAAAGAAAAGGACAATTCGTGTACTCAACTTATTTTAGGAGTGTTTTTGATTGGGGCAAATAGACTGAAGTTCAATCATGTCTATTAGTAGAATCTGAACAATGGTTTTTGTCTTCCAGTGAATACACGAAAGTAAGTCATCTGATGGATTTCTTTCTCCATTTGAACTTAAGCTACTTTTCCCGAAACATGACAAAGCCGCCAAAGAATATCACAACAGCGGCGCTCGCAGCACCAGCAGCAATAGCCAATGTAGGATTGAAAGGCGTTCCATTTCCAGTTTCCGTGGTTGTTGGTCTTCCGGGGTAATAACAAAAGCTCGGATTTGCTGAGAGCTCGTAGAACTCACCAAGCTCCCAGTCTGTTAATATAAAAGGCCCTGAGGTAATATAAGGGTCTCCAGGATTAAAAACTGGGTTCCATGTTTTCCAGCCTTCGTAACCAATACCATCGACATCATTGAAGATGTGCTTGGGTATGATTTTATGATAGGCGAAGTTAGAGAAGTGCCAATACGACTCAGTTTTGAACTCAAGTATCACTCTATAGGGAGTCGGAGTATAGGCTGCAATCAAGTCAACTAAATCTGTTGCAGATGGATTGCCATATAGACTACTCTCAAGCATATATGTGAACGTGAAAGCTACATCCTCAGCAGTTAAGAGAGTCGCATCGCTCCAGGTTGCATTCTGGATAATGTCGATGACGAAGCGAGTATGACCTTCAGGGATTTCGGGATTATCTGAGTGAGTTTCTATAAGTAGATTTTCTGCCAGGTAAGGCCAAGGTGTCATATCAGGCGCTAGCGAATATAGTGTTGACCAGAGATTGAGTAGAATCTCAGAAGACATAACAGTGCTATAGAGAAAGACATTGAACGTCTCAGGCTCTCCAGTCGCTACTTTGACTGTTCCACCAGGGGTTCCATCAATCTTGTGTATTTTTCTCAATGTCCAATGACTTGCTATGCTTCTTCCCTCATCATACACATGACCCGTGAATTTATCGGTTCGATAGACCTGCAGATACATGTTCTCATACACTACTAATATGGGAACATTTTGATGCAGGATTAATTGCATAGCTGCAGCTGCCTCATAGATTTCCTCATAACTGGTACTGTGAAGTAACTGATCACGCCATGAGTCGTATGTATCATTCGCAAAATGTGTCGGATTCTTGTATGGTTCATCAGCAAATTCGGACCAGTATTCATAGGCAAGCCAATCTACATCATCGCTACTGAACTGATATGCGAACATGACGATGTCGTAATCACCATGATTATCCAATCGTGTTATCATTTCATAGAAATCCATGGCACAGCTGTCAGCATTGATATGGAGAGCACGTAATGCATCTACTCCAATCAGAGCCACTCCCACGGAAATTTCTGAAGAAGAATACTCAATGACTATATCAAACTCGGAACCATCTGGCGCAAGTCTATAGCCGGTGATGGGATCAATATAAAAGCCGGCATCATCGAGAAGCTGGTTACCAAGCTCAACCTGAGCAGTATAGTAGTGATAAGGTAAAGTGGCCTCAATACACCAACTGCTCGGGTAGGGCACCACCGAATCATGTTCTTGTGAGAGACCCTGAAAAAGCTCTGTTGTCACACGTGTCTTGTCATAGGCGAAAGCAAACGCTCTTCTGAAAGCACTAATATTTAGAGGATACTTCTCACAGTTGATGGTCAGATGACCATAGCCATTTCGTAGTGTGATCGAGGAGGCAATATCAGGGTCATTCACCAACGTGCGGAAATCTTGTTCATGAATACCCCCAGAGATGAGATCTATTTCTCCTGATTGGAGTGCAAGAATATCATCACCAATCGTTTTGAAGACAACCTTATCCACATAGGGTCCAATGTTGATATCACTCGGGAATTCAGTAGCATCCACAATCAACGCTGGAGAAATCGCCATGAACACGAAAATAAGAGTCAATATGATTGCAGGTGCTTGTCTGCCGCCTTTGCACAACATAATCAGTCCCTCTCTTTTTGCCTGAATTGAAATCCAGGGTGAGAGGCATCAATGAGGTTTGGGCAGTGTTTTAGTTCGTATAACGGATGACGACATTTCTCTGGCTATTCTGGATCTGAAAGATAGAGTAGAGCTTTCATTACTAGCTCTATTCCTCTCACCTAGAGCCCACTTCAAACTAACACCTTTGCGTTAGTACTTAATAATTCTTTCCGAAAAACACCGACAAATATTGTCTTTCGAAGGGATTTCAGTGTCAACTAGACTTTTTCAGATATGGTATGCATCGGGAATAACAGAGAGTGGTATGGGTTCTTTATTCCGCTGTCGACTTATCGTTTCCTGCGAATGCGAGGAGAAATGAATCCAGCATTAATCCATTTTTCTCTAGTGTGTACTGCTTTTTCGTGGAGAGATTTTATGGCGGGATAATTAGTACTCTTGAGAACAGAATCTAGCAATTGTTGACCCTCCTGATGACGCCCTTGTTTCATGCGAAGTTCAGCCTTTAATAGCAACAGTTGCGCTTCATGACCAGGAAGATCGTTTCCTATTATGTCTTGCTCATATTTTTTCATATAAGGTCCAGAGTGCCCCATATCTCGATTTTTCTTTGTCGGATTAAACATCTCAACCTCAATCTCTGTTAGCTGCTTCAAACAGATTCTTGCTCTTAGATGCCTGTTACCTTTCTCGTGAATCTCGAGAGCTCTTTGATGTTGATCAAGTGCCGAATCTAGGTCTCCTCTCTTGCGTTCAAGCCTTGCATTCACATCGTACCATCGTCCCAAGGCGAATTCAAGACCCTCTTTTAGTACCAATGCCTTAGCTGCATCAAGGGTTGATTCGGCTTCTTCGATTTTTTCGAGCTGAATATAAATATCTGCCAGCAAAAGATGCGAATAGACTCCTGGTTGAAGCTCGGCAGCCATCTTTGCCCATTCGAGTGCGCTCTTTCCATCTCCAATATCAGCGTATACACCCGATAGATTGTGTGCAGACGTAAAGCCGATGTTTCCAAATTCGCTTTGGATATTCACTGATTCAAGTTGACACTTAAGACACTCATCCATTTCGCCGCGACTCGCTGCATAAACAGCCATGGTTTGAAGGATATCAGCAATTCTTTTACGGTCTCCAAGCGCCTTTGAGATCTCTATTGCTTCACCAAGATATCGCTTTACTCTCGCATAATGGCCAAGGCGCTTGTTATATTGACCTTCAACTTCTGCAATCAGAGTAAGCAGGAGGGATTGATGCCATTGGTCGTCTGACTTTCTCGCCAGTCTCAGAGCCTTTTTCAAATATAACAGGGCGCTCTCAGGTTGGCTTTCCCAGCGGAGGCGCATTCCATAATGACCATAGTAGTCAGCCGCGTGCAGTCGGAGTCTTTGATCTTTTCTCAGGAGACTCTCGATCATCTTCTTCGCGCGGGTTTCCTCAGGGCTTCCTATTTCGCATACACGATATAATCGCATCATGAGATAGAATCGAATCGCTTGATTCGGTATCAGCTCAAGCGCTCTCTGAATGATTTCAGCATTGTCCCCTTCATCAGCGACACCATGGAAAAAGGGGGAGGGCAATGGCAAGTCAAGATGGACTTCAGTTATAGACCTGACAGCAGTAGTATGTGAGGCTCTTGAAGCATGATAGAGCGAGAGGTATATCACCAGTGCGGAACAATCGGGATGACTTGCTTTTTTACCCAGCTTTTCAATAAAGTCCCAGTAGTCGCGTGCCTCATTCATAGTAGATTCAATCTCATTACGAATATCTTCATCAAGGAAGGGGAAGTCCTTCGTGATGCTGCCTACTGGTTTCATGATTTCAATCTAAGTCAATATGCGTTTGAAAAAATCAATTTTATGGTTCGAAGCATGGAGAAGTAGATAAACGATGGAATGGATTCGCTCTGAATGATGAGAGAGAATTCCGATGATTTCATTAATGTAGAGCAATCACTCGTGTTAGTTGAGGCAGACTCACGGTGACTAAAGACTGGATGTCATCATTCAAGGCAATCCCCATAGAGTGGTTATTAGAAGATGATAATCCTCCAGTCAAGTACTTCACAATGAGAGATCTCCTTGAATATAGGAAAACAGATTCCGAGCTACTTGAAGCAAGAGAGGAACTCATAAAATACAAAGTAACTCAACGTATACTCAACAAGCAAAATCCAGATGGTTCGTGGGAGTCAAAGGATCAGCCGTACCTGCCGAAGTATAAGTCTTCATACTGGCAAATCATGTTTCTAGCTATGTTTGGCTTAGACCATACCAATCATCAGGTAGAGAGAGCAGTCGAGTATATACTTGAATTCCAGCACCAAGAGGGGGGATTCGTTGAGTTCACTGAGGAAGGAGCCAAAAGAGAGTATGAGTATCTGCGCAAGAGAGCTCTCAAGCATAAGAAAACGTATCCGCCTGTAGATGAGTGGGTCAGTGCAAGAATACGGGAGATGGAGCTCTCATGCCTTACCGGGAACATGGCACTCGCCCTCATTCATCTGGGATATTCATACCATAGAGCTGTCAAGGATGCTCTGAAATGGCTGGTAGAGATTCAAAATACTGATGGTGGTTGGCTCTGCCCCTACTGGCATGCTCACAAGGATGACAAGCACGGATGTTTTATGGGCACAATCACGCCGCTTGATGCATTCTCTGAGGCACCAAAGAAGCTCCTCAATGCAAGCATCAAGAATGCAATTGCGCAGGGCGCGGAATTTCTTCTGATGCATAGACTCTACAAGGCAGATCACCACGACCTCAGACCAATCAAGGAACAGTGGCTTTTACTTACTTTTCCTGAGTTCTTCTACGACATTCTCAGGGGACTCTCTGTTGTCACCAAACTAGGATATGCACAAGATAGTCGAATTGATGATGCACTCAGAGTCATCATGAGTAAGAGACTCAACACAGGAAAGTGGCCTATCGAGCGGGACTATGCAAGTACCATGTACGGAATAATCGAGCGGAAAGGCAAGCCAAGTAAGTGGATAACTCTAGAGGTACTAAGAGTCATCAAACAGGTTGTTGAGATTAGAGGAGACTTTGTATTGAACTCTCCAGAATGATTACTAGACATGCCACGAACTTCAGCTATTGGCTTTTCCTCGAGGACTTATAGCTATTTTGCAGGAGTAAAAAGATGACCACTAATTCAATACCAATTCCTGCAATGAGCAAAAGATTGATTTCATTAGAACTAAGTCCAAACTCTGTGACTATAGTAGTGCTCGGATTTTGATGCGAGGATGTTGAAGTTGATGGGGTGACTTCAGGGGGCACATTTGGCCACGAGTTCTCAAGCGTCACCAAAAAACCATCAAGGTTTTGGTGCATTGGAAAGGGCGTTGATACAGTTGGAAAATTGGTGGAATTTGTAATCCCTACCAAGTAGATTGTACCAGAGTTGGTTTTCGCCAGCGAGATTCCCATATCACTTGAGTTTCCACCGACATACGAGGAGAAGAGTATGTTGTCTCCACCGCTGGACAGTTTTGTCAGAAATGCGTCACCTAATCCATTATTGGTGCTGTCGTACGCCTTCACCATAGGGAAGTCAGAAGACCCGGTGGCTCCAGTGACAAATAGGCATCCTTCCTGATCAATTAGCAGACCAAATGGGTTGTCAAAATACATCCCACCGAAGACAGAGGAATAGATCAGGTTTCTCCCAGAAGAGTCAAATTTGGCAACGAAAATCTCCGGATGGTCTGAGAGAACCATAGTTCCTGGATAACCGATGCTTCCATGACCGCTGATATAGATGTTTCCTTCTCCATCAACAGCAATTCCGCCATTCTCATCTGTGGCTATGCCTCCGTAGTAAGAACTTGCAAGAAGAAGACCTGCAGAACTTACCTTGCAGAAGAAGACATCACTACTAATTCCGTCTAAAGTACTGTCGAACGCATTGACAGTGGGAAAGTCCTGAGAGTTAGTCCATCCTATGATGTATGCATTCCCATTTGTGTCTATAACTAAACCATTTGGATGCGAGCCTTCACCACCTGATTCGCCACCCACAAACGTAGAGTAGACGATTTGTCCGGTGACGTTGAGCTTCAAGAGGAAACAATCCTGGACTCCGCCAAGTGTATCATCAAATGAAGCCAGAGTGGGAAAGTCAGATGAACATGTTCTTCCGGAAATATATGCATTCCCCAAGTCATCTACAGAAATGGTGATGCCCATGTCAAGTTTATTGCCGCCAATGAAAGTGGCATATTCAATGGCATCGCCAGATGGACTGAGTTTCAAAGCAAAACAGTCGCCATTACCATTGTATGTATCATCCCAAGCGTTTACCACTGGAAAATCTGGACTGGTGGTGTAGCCTGTCATGTAGACATGTCCAGACTGATCAACATCAATCGAACAACTAGCATCAGGATGAAGGTTCGGAATGCCATCTGCGGATGTTCCTCCGATGTAAGTTGTATAGACTAATTCACAATTATTTGTTAACTTCATTACAAAATAGTCACTAGAACCTGAAAATGGAATTCGTGGTCCATCAGCGGAAGGGAGATCATTCGACTTTGTGGTACCAGCGATGTATATGCTCCCGTTGTCATCAACAGCCACAGAATGAACCGTATCATCATCGCTGCCTCCAATATATGTAGAAAACATCAATACGCTAGATGGAGTAGCAACAGGCATTACAGAGCCAGAAACAGGAAACTCTTGAAACATAGCAGTTTGAAAGCAAAGTATGCTGCATATAATGAACAGAGAGGCTACTGCTATTAATCTCCTCAATTAATCCACCACTAACCAAACATAGGATTTAGTTAAGTATTAGATGGTCTGGGGCTGTTTAAAGATTAGCACGCAGGTTATCATGGGCATGAAACTCAGCGCTGGAAAGTAGCTTATTGAGAAATTGTGCCGCAACTATTTCTGGAATTACTAGGCGAAAATGCAAGTCAAGTAATTGAATTATTCTCAAGGTCTGAAGAGCACTGAAGTGTGTAATTCGAAACAGAAGACATCTAGAATTAACGAAACAGAAGAATCATTTATTCTATGGCGGTCAGAAAAATGATTCATCGCTATCGAGATCTTTCTGAACCCTTCGTAGTACGATTGCAATTACTATTGAAGCAGTTAGAAGAGCAAGAAGTATCGTCATATACTCCTGACTGATGATGTATCGACCATAGACTGGATTTAGAGCTCTGATGAGCACAAAGATAATCCCGATAGCCATGATTGACAGAATAACACCTGTGACAGACAACCTAGAACCATTATGCTCACCTGTCAGGTAATCGCTCATCGCATTCTCTCAATATACGGATGTATCGAATTCATATTGCGATTTCGATGTCAGTAGCCAGAAAAGTTGCAATTGCTTATTAAGCGTTGACAAATTCTATAGACTGAGAATAATTCATTTGTCATTTTTTCGAAAAGCTATTTGATAACTCAGAAACTAATGCGCGTCTGGATGGAAATATCAATGTTAGCTAAAATGCAAGGTAGGCATACTATGGAGGAGATTCTGGAAGGGCTCTACGCGTCGTCAGGTGTAATACTTCTTTTCTTCTTCGGTATAACGGGATTGAATAGACTAGATTATCCACCGAGCCTGCAATTGATCTTACTGGTTTGGGGAGTAATAGGTGCATATCAACTATTTGCTATTTGGCTCTTAAAAATGATGAAGCCATGGAGTATTATCATGATGGTTCTACTAAGCTCATTAGCTATTCTTGCACTGCTATTGCCCATTCCTGTATTCCAGCCAAGACTATCAGAACTTATTATTCCGATGTATTTCCTATGCCTTCTGAATGTTGTTAATCTTGGCTTACTCAGTCAAGACTCAATAGTATCGAAATCCCTTCATCGCCAGCAGACTCTAGAAAACGATGGTCCTGTCCTCATCAATGTAGTGCTGCATTCATTCCTTGGAGGGTTCCTCTTCATTCTTGTCCAGGGTTACATGACAATAAGAGGACCGGATATGACTTTGCTTGGCAGTAGCTTGATGAACGCAATATGGACCATCGGCATGCTCTTTTTGATTATCGTGATTCTTTTGATAGTAAGATGGAGATATGCATGGATCTTGTTCCTTGTGCTTGATGTTCTCCTGCTGACATTTGGCCTTTTATCACTCTTTTTTGCATTCCAGTCACCTGGGCAATTAGTCTTGCCGACAGCGTATTACGGAGAATGGGTAGTAAGAAGTATTCAAGATGTCGGGCTGGCGGGAATCACTTGTGGGATTTCATTGCTCCTTGCCTTAGTATATTCGATTCCTGCTTTAGATAAACGCAAGACATTGATTCGTCTGAATAATGAGCGCCATGAAGGATGAACTGTGCGGTCATATCTTTCGCAGAAAAAGTCTGTCGAGAGGGACTATGCAAGTACCATGTACGAAATGATTGAGCGGAAAGGTAAGCCAAGTAATTGGATAACTCTAGAAGTCTTGAGAGTCATTAAAAGGATTATTCAGGAAAGAGGGCATCTTTGAATCGATTAAATAGTTATTAGATTGATACTTAGAGTATTGAGAAAAATCCAGACCACATACAAACATACAAGATGTTTGACATGCACGACCAAACCTTACATGTCTTTTTTTTCAGTGATATTGCAATGAATCTCACACTATTTAGTGAGGATGTTATGTGAAATGTCAGATACAAGTCACATGACAAGAGAAGTTTCTATATTTCAGAAGATTCGCCAGATTCTAATTGAGCCATCAGCGGGAATACGTTCCGATGTGCTCCGAACGAAAGCCCGACTCCTATCATTTGCATTACTTCTAATAGTAATCCTGCTTCCTCTAATTCAACTGGTCCTCGGTATTCTTCGCGATAATCTTACGTTGTTCTTCTTAGCCACATCAATATTCCTTACAATCTATATAATCAGCAGAACAAAGTATGTTATAGCTGCAGGTATCATCACTACTCTTTTTCTAGCAATCATGCCATATCTATTTCTACTCGTAGAATTCAACCAGACTGAATTGAGAGTTGCACTTAATTTGATCCTCTGGCCAGTAGTTGCAGCCCTCTTTGGCAGTCAATGGCTCACTACGAAGTTAGAAGCATTACTCATTATTGGAAACACAACTGGACTTTTGGTATACTGTGAGATTCACCCGAATATAGGGCTCATGGCAGCACTCGAACCCATTATCGACCAAGTTTCACTCTCCCTTGTTGTTTTGATCTTCTCAGGGATACTAAATTACTATCTTTCACAGCTAGAGGAGCATAAGAAATTCCTTGAGCAACGCCAGCGAGAGCTTGAAGTATACACCTCAGTCCTGACTCATGATCTAGGTAATGATATGCAGATAGTGAGAGGACATATTGAGCTTCTTGACGAAACAATGGTGGTTCCTCCAGACAGGGAATCATACCTTTCAACTGCCCTCGCGGTTAGTGAGAGAATGTCGCGGGTCATTAAACTATTCTCCGTTGTTGGAAGAGGAGGTGAATATGATTTTCTAATGACCCTTCAGAACATGGCTGATCGAGCCAAACATACCAGTGGCGGTGCAAGAATCAGTCTTTTGATTGAATCTGAAATTCAGTCCGCAGATATCCGTCCAGGCATCCTACTCCCACTGGTACTAGAAAACTTGCTGAGGAATACAGCTGATTATGTTGGTGAAAGTGCCGTTGTGACCATCCGGTTAGGACTTGTGGGGAAGATGTTGATAATCACTTACCGCGACAATGGACCAGGCATTGATTCGAGCATCAAGCCTCGAATCTTTCAGAAAGGTGTAACCACTAAAGGTGAAGGGAAAGGTCTTGGTCTCTACCTCTCGAAAAGAATTGTCGAATCATACGGCGGCACAATTGAACTTATTGATGAGAAGGAAACAAAGGGTGCAGCGTTTCTCATTACTGTTCCAGTTCTATGAGTAGTGCTCAGCAATAATCAGAATGGACTTAATCTCGGATTTGGCGATGTATAAAATGAAGCCTTGATTCCTCGTGATTATTCATATGAATGAACGATATTGTCTTCTCTGCTTCTGAGAAGCATCCAGAGGTAGAACTCCTTCCTCTAGCCAAGCTTCAATCCAACTATCAAAGAGATTCTAAGCCAAATAATGAGTGTACACATAGTATTGGAACATGTGTTCTAAAGTTATGGTTTGGTAATTTCTCAACCAAGTTACGCCAATATGAAAAGGGAGCAGAACTAAGTCTTGACCGCGCGTCGCTCTGCGCTGATCTTTGCAAGGCGAAGTCTATGTTTCCTGAGAAGTGTTCTTGTGCCAGCGGAACTATCAAGTTTCGTTTTTCGCACGGACATTTTATTCACATCGATTGATTTCAGAAATGGTGTGGGCAGACCTAGGGGAGTCCGCCCACTGTGTCTCTGATGCCGGGAGGTGCACGGAGACAGCGAATTGACCTCATTGAATAATGAGGAGCATGATAATGTCAGGAACTCGCATACAGATATCGCAAACTCATCGCGTCTTGATCTGTTGGCTCACGGTCGCTATCTAGAAGACCATAGAGAGTGTGAAGGACTTCAGCGTTCTTCTGGAGGGTTGATGTTGGTCTTGTCGTTTCGGCCATTTCGCATTCTCCGTACATATTCAAGTTGTGTGGTACAACTAACCTCTATTACGCATGGAAATCAAATAAAGCTAAGTGTTATGTTAATGATATTGTTGTAATACGTTGAGAATACACTGGTCTGATTCTCACAATATATCTACATAAGGGTTCTAGGAGGTTGGAGAGGCCTGTAGAATGCACCCTAAAAATCGAGTTCCAAGAGAAGGAAAGGGGCGAGGGTGTTGATTATTTGCGAAGAAAATTAGTCCTATTCTGAAAGTGCTGTAGCTGAGATGAGTACAGCAAAGAAGAATACAACAGTGGATGTTACTAGAATCAGTGTGATGTCACCCATAAAGGGGATATTTCGATCGTCATGAACCACCCAGTTATACAGAACCAAATAAAAATTCAGAAGAATGGCAAATAAAAGGACAACCATGATGAATAATAGACTAATTGCCCTCCATAACCGTTTGAGTTTTTTCTGTAAGATTGAATACTCATCCTCCGTCACGAAGCTCACCTCATTTAGGGCACTGTTCAAGGCAGACTATATACTTTTTCGCACGATTTTCACGCGATTTATCGCAACCTAAATTTTCAATTCCAAAATAGGCGAGGAGAGAGAAACCATTGCTTCAAGGAATGGAACAGCTGTAGCAACGTTTGGTATGAACAGAGATGACTCCACCACACTGAGGACAGGTGTATTTCTTTTTCTGATCGCGAAGATATCGCTTCATACCGAGTTTCTTTATCAAGTTAAGATTCTCAATCAAACTCGTGTTGTAGTTTCGCACATAGCCGTCATCAAGCTTTTTCAAATGCCGACAGGGAAATTCAGGGCACTCAAAACAAAATGTGACTTGGTCTTTTGCCAGAAGGTCACAATGTTTCTTCATAAAGGCGCAGTTCTTTCTTGAGAGTGACTTGCCTGAGATGTCCAAGGAACGGCATCCAAGACATGGGTGCTTTCTCTTTTTTCCACTCATTGTATATCCGAGAAATGCAACACATACTGCACAATTTATTCCGCAAGGAGCAATCAATTCTGGTCTCATTACAACACCTGAGGTAAAGTTAAGCTAGTTTCCTAGCGGAATCAATCCATTTTCTTACTTTCTCAATAGTGATAACATACCCTGAAGGCACTCGAACATCACCATCAGCAAGAGCCTTCCCGATCTTTGCAAGTACATCATCAGCGTCTGCGTTAGCCAGGGATTCAAGGTCAGTTATTCCTGTAGCAAAGACGATAGCCTCTGCATCTTCCTCAGAGATCTCATCAAGCCAAGCGAAACGACTCATGGCAATCCATTTCTCAGCGTGCTCAATATTCACATCGCAAATCTCAGCAATTCTCTCAGCATCTACAGCAATCATATCTGCAACGGTGGGAAATCCTGCATCACGCAGTAGCTTGCCATAGACTGGACCAATTCCTTCAATTGTTTCAATCGGAAGCTTACTAGGCTCAATAGTAGGTTTGACTACCTCGGGCATATAGACCTCAGCGTGCTCATCGGATGGTTTTGCGGAAGCCTTTGCTTTTGTCTTTTCCTTGACCTTCTTCTCAACTTTTGGAGTACCTGCCAATGTTGAAGTGGGTTGAAGCTCATCTATTGTGTCCAAAAGACATGCAAAGAGAAACAAGACCAAAGCTATACCAAATACTACCATAGAGATGGTGAAGTCAATAGGTCGAACAAACACTATTGCTACTATCGCAAGAGGGATAGCTATAATGATTGCTGCAACAGCTCTCTTATCACTGAGAAATCCGGGGCTCATGATTGATAATCTCCTCGCACTTTTGAAGACATATCCTCATTTCAATTCACCGATGATGAAAGAGCGTTCTACCTGGGGCTTATAGCGCTCTGATTCTAAGTTTCTTCTGATTCAGCCCTATCTGGCTTTGAGAAGAAATCGGCAAAGTTAATCTCCGGGGTCTCGGTTTCCTCTTCTGTACAGAGTATGATTAGTTCCTTCTCAATTGCTTCCAATACAAGACTACATCCTCTTGCCTCAGAAACACCATAACTCGTGAGGCTCTTAGCTAGCAGGACAGGCTTTGTACAGTGACGTGTATCAGTGTCATGCAAAGTTGCGTCTAGTATCTCATATCGCTTTGGAAACTTCTCAGCTGTAGCGACTTTGTAGTGTTGAAGAAGGAATCCATCCATTGTTGTATTGAAGACATATTCGAGCATTTCAACAACTTTAGAATCAATAATACCATTCGGACGGTCTCCCACCAAATCATCAAGATATGTTGATACCTGACGAGCGAATTCTTCCATTTTCCGATTATGCTCAATTGAAGCAGATTTTACCGTAATGATTGCACAAATTAGATTCTTAGTCTGAACTGCACGGATGATATCGGAAATTGGTACAACTATCATCGTCTCTTCATCGAACATCTCGAACTCTTCTCTAAAGTGAGTAACTGCAGTGATGAAAGCTGCCACTATACCTTCCTCGAATCCACCTTTCATCATTTTCGAATAAATCGGAAGACCGCTTTTCTTGTGAAGTATGATAACACCAATAATATTGTCAGCGTCATCAAATCGTTGTTTGACAGCGAGGTCATGACTAAGCTGTTTCTTCTTTCTCCTAGTGGAAATTCGTAATCCAACAAGTAAAACAAAGAAAGCACTAGCAATACCACTTCCTCCAATTACTATGGGTGTCATTCGAACAGGCCAATTGATGGTCTTGGTAATGCGTTGTTCGAAGATAGATTGAGGATACTCGTAATTATCCTTCTCAATCCTGATTTCAAGTGTATATTCAGTTTCATCAGAGTATAGAGGCATGGGGAATTCAGCTAAATACTCTCCATCGGTAGTGGTCTCATGCATTTCAAAGAATTCGCCAGATCCAGTCGGTGAAATTCGATATGTTAGAGTCGCATTCGTGATTGGTATTGATGTTCCCTGTTGTACTATTTGCACTCTTAGGTAGTAGATTGACCCCTCCACAATCGAGGTGTTTGATAGCAATGTTAGATGAATCGGAATTGGAGTGACATCGAGGATGAACTCGGCAGTACTACTTGTATGTGATTCTTTCAGGGCTGTTACAATTAGTGTCCATCTTCCAGTTCGTGTAGTCTCAATTGTTATGAGATATCCTTCATCAACCTCGATATATGACCAAGAGATGCCAGTATCTGGAGATAGTTGCAAATCGATTGTCCCGCCTGTAATATTAGCCCCTGAATCTGTTCGGTCATAAATGACGAATAACTGATAGGACTCTGAAAACATCATTGAATCTGATGACAGACCACTGCCAATATGAAGGTCTGTCGGAATTCTAACAGCGCCTAATGTGAAACTCGCATAGCCATTTTGATATCCATTCTTGCTAGCTTTGAAAATCACATCAAATGTCCCAACCTGTTCAGGTGTAAGAGTTACTCGGTAGTATCCATTTCCAATTACATCAAATTCAGAGATAGATACTCCAACCGGAGAATTCTGGATTGTCAGGTTTGCATCTCCCAATCCAACGAGATCCTCATCCTGAAATAGCAAATATGCAGTAAAGGTCTGATCAAGAGATATTGAAGTACTAGTATTTAGCACTGTAAGAGTTGTGGCGATTGCCGTGGCAGTCAATGTAAAGAGAACGAATTGGGTTTGGTGATTGAATAGACTAGCTTGTACCAAAACTGTAAAGGTATTTGATTCTAGGGGGGTTAGTAGGATTGAGTAAAGACCTCCGAATTCAGGCGTAGTGTTTTCCCAAATGAGACCGATAGCCGGGACGACATTTGCAATGGTCACATCTGCACCAGAAAGCCCAGTACCTGGAATCGTTGTGTAGTTCATGTACAATCTATAGTTCTTTCCAAAACCCACTACTGCCGCAGTCCCATTTAATGAGGTCAATTGCGTACTTATCTCTCTAATTACTAGGAAGAAGGCGCTTGAATCACTCTGATAGTATTGTTTGAAGGCAGCTATCGT
>JAOUFI010000049.1 GCA_029858305.1 Candidatus Thorarchaeota archaeon | reverse complement strand
CATCAGCAGGTTCGGCACAGAATGGCGTCGTACACTCAAATGAGCCTGAGAAAAAAGAGAGATCTCTCAGTCAGCGATTTTGTCGTCCCTCCTCAGATAAAGGAGAATGATCTTGATGAGTGGTTGCGAGATATTGAAACAACCATAGGTATGTACAACAAATGGCTAGCAAAAGGATATGATGTTGATGTGGCACGTCGTCGTCTTACGCAGGATGCTCGCACGGATATGATTATGACAATTAATGCTAGGTCTCTTCGTAATTTCTTCAATCTGCGAGCAAAACATGAAGCAGATTTCGAGATTCATGAAGTTGCAAAGAAGATGTATCACCTAATTGAGAAAGGGGGGCTGTCTTTCCTCTTTAATGACATTGGATTTGAATGAATATGCCAAAGAACCTTCCATCATAGTCTTTTGATTGCAGTAGCTTCAAAATCTCTTTTTTTTTGAAATCCTAGTTTTTTACCATGTTAGCAGAAAGGACATTATTCTGGAAGCAATACCAGTGTGGTACCAATTCTCGCTCAAGAGTGTATTTGATTAACTCTTGGGCTGCAAATTGCCCTAATCCTTGACGCTGATATTGTTCAACTGTTTTAATTCCTAACTCTGCACACGATTGCGCAATTTTGCCTACAATAACCCATGATGCCAATGAATTTCTATCCAGATCTCTAATATAATAGCCGAAGCTGTGTGTAAGAAAGTTCTCAATGGAATCCCAATCAGACTCAATTTCCTCACGTAAGACATCGATATATTGGATTGATGAATCTTGGAACAAATCCATATCCATTAAGTTGCCTTCTAATGATGGAGGCAATTCATGCAGTTGCTTTTCTGAAGGAAATTCTACCAAAGGAAATTCATAGAATGAGGCTTTCTCTTTTGATACATCCCATTCTGGACCAAAAATCGAACGAATTTCATTTTCATTGAATACGGGTGAAATATAAACAACAAACAACGGGACTTCGTCGCGTTTCTCTACCTCAGGAATTATTGTTTGTTGGAATAAGGAATTTATACCATTCAGATGTTTCTTGTCTTTTTCTTGGCTCACGATATAAATCCCATCCGCAAAATCCCATAATACAACAAGGGTCGGATGAGTAAGATTATCCATCCATATGGCTCCGTGCGATGATCCCTCAAGAATTGCCTCTACTGCAATGGTAAAGCGGAGTGGTTGAAAAAAGGAGCGCAAGAATGCGAGATTGTATTTTGAAATCTCAGCTATTTCCATAGTATTTCTCTCTCCCTATGAATATCGTCATGTTCTTTTTCTTTTCCATTTCCGCCTTCTATTCTCTGCAATCCACAAAATGCTATTGTTCAGTTCATCAAAATAATTATTATCAAAAAGAAGATGATGGGGAGCGCCAAGGCACTCCTCATCTAGTCTTATTCAACACCACAGCGCTTCTTCAAGAGTTCTCAGTCGTGATTTCCCACTTCGCAGATGCAAATGGATAGTGCTGCAGCTGATATGGTTTCATGAAAGGATGAGCTATATACTGAGTTTGATTGATACATCTATCAATAAAAAAAGGTTTAAGAATAACTACTAATAATGCAACGGGGTTGACCGTGGTAAGAGGTATGTGTTTTTCAAAGTTTGAAAGGTGGCTTGAAAATGAGCATCCATCAGTGTATGAAGAAGAGCTTATCCATCGTTCTGAATTACCCATAGGAGTATTATTGACTTTTTTTGGTTTCTATCCATGGATATTGTCAAATCTCTTTTTAGGCACATTTCAAATCATTGGTTTAGCTATATCCTTTTTCGGTATTATACTACTACTCAGAGCATATGTATTGCATCGTTTGCAACTAAAACAATGTAGCTTTCGCGGATTATCTCGAAAAACTATAACAAGTGCAATCATATTCATCGATTCAAAAATTTTCAAACAAAAAGAGTTAGAGTTGCCAATACCCGATTATAGAACATCTACAAATTCTGGTTCTACTGCAAGAATGCATGAATCCAAGATTGCAAAATTCATAAAATCTACTGCTGGTCTGATTGTATGGCCATCTGAATTCATCAATGAGATCAAACAAGATTTAGAAAAGATGAAAAAGAGAATTCACTTTTACTCAGCCACTCTTCTGGTATTGTTTCTCATATCGCTATCTATGACATACAATCCTTTTACATCCGGAGAACTGACTCTGCTATTCTTCTTTTTATGTGTCCCATTAGCTATCTTCACATTTCAAGGAATGTTCTTTTATCTTCGGTTTATTTTTGAATATTCATACTTCTTCAAGGATAATTGGGCTTCTGATATTCTCTCGTCTGAATCAATTCAATTAGAAGAAACAATGATTGAGATACTGAATCGATTACAAACTGAGTTTCAATATCCTCTACGATTTTATCTTGGACGAGAATATTCTCATTTAGTATACACTGGCCGAACAAAGATTATTCCTACTTTGGGTCTGTTGAAAGAAGCAGTCCTTTATCCTCAGGATATTCTTTCAAAAGAAGAAGGAACTGGAGCTAAGTAGCTCCAGCCATTGAATTACTCTAGTCAACACCGCATTTCTTCTTCAAGAGTTCCCAGTCATGATTAACCTGTTCTTGGATTCTCTTTCTGAAGTCTTCCCACTCTGGCTTAAAGAGGTGCTTGAACTGTCCCTGTGTCTTGAAGTATTCATCCACTGGTTTCAGTTCCTTGAGATTCTTGCTCGCACTTGACATGATCCACTCTTCCCCATTGATGACCTCATAAAGTGGGTGTAGTCCGGTTTCTACTGCAAGCTTTGAGAGTGCAATGCTCTCTCCAGTTGCAGACCTCCATCCTCTTGGGCATGGGGAGAATGCATGAACAAATGCAGGGCCTTCAACTTCAAGCGCCTTGCGGAACTTAGTGATGAAGTCACGATAGTTGGATGGCTCCGCTGTGGCAACATAGGGGATCTTGTGAGCTGCAATAATCTCTGCGAGAGGTTTCTTGCGTTCCAGTTTACCCGGTATCACACTACCTGCCCATGATGTCGTAGTCTCTTGTCCAGGGAATGTTGCTCCAGATCGCTGGATGCCCGTGTTCTGATATGCTCCGTTGTCATAACACATGTAGACCATATCATGACCACGTTCCATGGCACCACTAATTGCACCAAAACCAATGTCAAATGATGCACCATCTCCACCAAGGGCAACCACATCAATGTGTTCGTAGTCAAATCGTCCTTTCTTATGCATGACCTTTGTGGCTTCTATCACACCAGAGGCAACTGCTGCTGCGTTCTCAAAGGCTACATGTATCCAGGGCAAGTTCCAAGCAGTGTACGGATAGATTGTTGTCGCAACCTCAAGGCACCCTGTGTTGTTACACACAATAGTTGGTCCTCTCAGTGCCATGCCCATTAACTTGATCACAACGGGAGCTGCACATCCGGCACACATTCGATGTCCTGAGTTCAGGATTCGGTCTTTCTTGATCATGTCCTTGATTGATACTGCTGGTTTGTTGTCTGTCGCCATTATTTGCGCACCCCCAGTGTCTCGTACAATGGAGCCTCACCTTTCTTCAGGTACTCCTTTGTCTTCTCAAATCCTTCAACAAAGGTCATTGGTGGCACATCGCGTCCACCGAGCCCTACAACGAAGTTAGCAATTATCGGACGTGATTTAGTTCCATAGAGTGCAGTCTTTACTTCAAGTGCTAGAGGATTGGTGGCGGCTCCAAAGGACATAGCCTTCTCAAAAACAGCTACTGCCTTGGCGTTACCAATGGCCTTTGCAAGCTCCTTGGTTGGGAATGGTCTGAACATCTTCAACCGAATGACACCGACCTTCTCACCCTTCTCTCTGAGAACATCCGCAACTACTTTCGCAGTACCTCCCATAGAGCTCATAGCTAGGAATATAATATCCGCGTCATTGGTCTTGTAGGTCTCGAATATTCCATATTTTCGACCAGTAAGTTTCTCGAACTCAGCCTCGACCTCTTTGTACACTTTGATGACTTGCTGCATCGCCCTATCCTGTTGCTCTTTGAACTCAAAGTAATAATCAGTCAAAGCCAGTGGTCCCATGGTGATTGGATTCTTCGGGTCCAGGGGCTGGACTGGAGTCCGAACTCCTACGAACTTCTTTGCTGCATCATCTGGGAGCATCTCTACGCGTTCCACATTGTGACTTACAATGAAACCATCAATGCCGACCATGACAGGTAGCAAGACATCATGATGTTCTGCTAACTTGAATGCCATGAGGGTTGTATCGTATGCTTCCTGTGAGCTTTGGCAGTAGAGCTGAATAAACCCGCTATCACGCATTCCCATACCATCACTATGGTCATTGTGAATGTTGATCGGAGCTGATAGCGCTCGGTTTGCTACAGTGAAGACGATTGGCATTCTCATGGAGGCTGCACAGTACAGAATCTCCCACATGAGTGCAAGTCCTGCGGATGCTGATGCAGTAGCTACTCTCGCACCAACAGCTGAGGCACCAACACAGGCGCTCATTGCAGAATGTTCCGATTCAACCGGAATTACTGCTGCATTGACTTCGCCATCTGCCGCGAACTTCTGATAATCCTCAACAATTATTGTCTGAGGAGTGATCGGGTATGCTGAAAGAACATCCAAGTCTGCCTGCCTGAGCGCATGTGCGATAGCAGCATCTCCAGTGAGTCCCTCAATCTTGATTTTGTCTTTTGATACACTCATTGTAGCTCACTCCTTCTCCATCTTGATTGAATCTGTTGGACATTCATTTGCACAGATTCCACAGCCTTTGCAATAATCGTAGTTGTATGCATAGGCGTATTTTCCATTCTTTTCTGTCAGGACAACTGCGTTATCAGGACAATAGATCCAACAACGTCCACAGGTACCATTCTTTATCCAGAGGCATGTTTCATCAGTATGGATAGGTCTCTCAGCACGCCATCCTCCAGTCTTATACTTCAATGAATTACCTGGCTCGATGATGTTGCCAGCCATTGGAATCTCATTATACTTCTCACTCATCCGATTTTTGCCTCCTGAACAGCTCTCTCGATAGCAGTCTTGTTCAATGCTCCAACTTTTCCAGGATACCGATTCAGAACTTCTTCAATAACAGTGTCGACTGATACTATACCTGTAGCAGAAACCGCAGCTGCCATAGTTGGCATGTTGTAGAATGCTCTACCCATGACTTCCATAGCTATCGTACTCGCATCAACAGTGACGACCTTCCCGCCCTTGAATCCGAACTTATCACGGATGGCTTTTGGTTCGTTACTTGTATTGAGCACAAGAGTTCCTTCTGGTTTTAGTCCCTCAGTTGGATTTACAACTTCAAGCAAGGTTGGGTCAATACAGACCACAACATCCGGGTGATACACTTGAGCGTACACCTGGATTGGTGCCTTACTGATTCTCAGAAACGCCCTCACTGGTGCACCTGTTCTCTCAGGTCCAAACTCTGGGAAAGCTTGTATATAATTGCCTTCTGCGAGGGCGGCTTTGCCGAGCATCTGGTTGCTGGTGACAACACCTTGACCACCGCGACCGTGCCAGCGAAATTCAGTTATTCCACGTGCGAAATCCATCGCCATTGTCAACTCACCTACACTGGGGAAAAGACACAGGGGAGGCTCTCAGAGGGGTGCTTATGTATTTAGTGGCTTGACTAATGAAAAACAAGCGAGCTTGTTTTGTGTATCAATTCTTAGTTTGCTTCCCTAACTCTATGGCATCTTTTTGGCTATCACAACAACGAGGACCAGAATAGCTACGGTCAAAGCAGAACTCCACATGACCAGCTCAGTGCCTATACCTCCGAGCATGAAGGACACCGCTGTTACTTCGACCCCATCGCTAGCTTCGTTGATTGATGCATCAAAGACCGTGAGAACAAACATATGGGTTCCAGTAGATAATGTATCAAGTGAAATAGTAATCTCTCTCCCATCCCATGGCTCTGAACCTTGCGAAACATCATCTATGTACAGAATATATGAGAGAGCGAAGTCGTCTGAAGCCATCCATGTGAGAGTTTCCCCGTAGCTCTCGACATCGAAGACCTTGTCGAGAGGAGAATCTATGGCGGGACTTTGCGTATCACTGAGAACAGTTGCGAATATATCTATAACAGGGAAAGATCCTGGAATCTCATAGTTACCTAATCCCTGGTAATCTGACCATGCATTACCAGTATCAATCCCATTAGTGAATTCAGTAGTATTTGCATCATTAAATGCGTTAAACGTATTCCAACCAATATTGTTCTGGAAAATTGTAGTGTCTTCAGAATACAAGATTATACTTATTCCTCGCATCGAGTTACTGTAGATAGAACTATTGACTACTGTCGTACTTCTTGAATTGCTAATTAGTATCCCAACAGTATTGCTGAATGAATTACAATCACTTATTGTGCAATTTTCAGACCTATCAAGTTGGATGCCATTGGAATTATCTAGAAATGTGCTATCCTTCACTGTACAATCTGTAGAGAGTAAGAGGTATGCACCATTTAAACCCCCTTCGATGTAACAGTTCTCTATTATCCCGTGTTCTACATTATTGAAAATTACGACTGAAACTGTTCTTGTCGTGCTTTCCAAGTCACAGTCAAGGATAATAAAAAATGCAGTTGTGTCTTGAATACTGATGCAAGTTCCTGTTGAGGAGATTGTCAAACCTGAAATCAAATACGGTTCTGACCTTGTCCCTACCCCTCCCGAACTACTCTGAGAGAGTTCGGAATTTCCTATAATTAAAATGGGGTCATCACCTTGACTTAGTATGGAACTTGCAGTAGCGTTTGCAGGCTGATGCGATTCCGGGATAAGTGTCATGCTGCCAGCAAAATACAGCATGAATCCCAAAAGGAAGATTGCAATCGCTCTTTTTCTCACTTTTTTCTCTCCCTATTACTCCAGCTTCATCATGGCGCATATGCTGATAGTCCTCTTGAAGGTTACCAATCCATCAATTTCGTCCTGATGACTTACTATGTATTGTCTTCTTTTATGCTATCTGAAAACATCTCATTCAGATTCAAGAACCTCTTTCCATAGTCACTATTAGTCATTACTACTTCAACAGAGTCTTTTGTCCTACTTATGTTCTCAAATCTCAATGATCGTTCGAGAGCCCTCGGGAATAGTCCATACAAAAGTGACAAGATAAGCAATAGTGTGAAGAATATAAAACCTGCAATAGGCTCAATGATTGGTCTTGAATAGATGAATGCTGCATTGATTTGGAGGAGAAAGAACAGAATAGGGTAGAAGAATACGAAGAAACCTACAACGGCAAAGAGCTTGGTTCGAAGACTTCTCACACTCTTACTGCCATGTCTTAGACAGGTCGGAACAGGAAATGTTGTTGCACCTCTAGCAGCTTCAAGAGAAACTGATGCCCTATCACTTCCTTTAATCATTGAACTTGAATCGTAACTTTCAGGACCTATTCGTTCAATGACCGTGACAAACACAATGTCCTCGGCTTCATTGACACAAACCGGACAGATTTCTGGAAATTGGATTTTTGATAACTTCGTTTTGATACGAAGTTTCTTTCTCTTCTTGTCCGTCTGACCAACCATGAGTCAAACCCTCACCACACCCGTATACGATACAATCGAGTCACTTAGGAGGCAGTACTATGATCTGTACACTCGTGACAGGGCTGTTATCCTCTGGGTCCGTTGCATCAAATGTATCAAAGGTCATTTCGTAGGTAAACATCTTCTCTCCAATCTTAAGCTCGTGAGCAATTCGTACTGCGAGCCCAATGCCTTTGAATCCAAATCCCCTGATTGCCACCATTCTACGGTCGTCCCGTACAAGGCCTTGCAGGGTATTGACAATCCTCGGAATATTCACTCTACCTGCTTTGTGGGATATCTCAAGGAGGACATAGTCACTCGTAGGAAATACTGCTAGGTCCTCCTCCATAGTGATGCCTATCATGGAATCGCCAATCTTCAACTGATCTGGTATCCTATTTCTGAGTGACATGATAAAAAAATTACAATGTCGTACTAATCAATCTGATGGACTCGGTAGCCACTATCTCAATCCTCTTATATGAATTTACAAATTTTCAGTACGAGGTAACGCGAGTTGGACAGGAACGAAACAGTGGCTGTAGGTGTAATTGTAATCATTGTCATTTCGATCGGTGTCATAGTGTTTTGGAATCCAACAACCACTCCAGATGTTGCCGATGTTAGAATAGGTTACCTGTCGAAGGACCTACACCAGCTGGCTCTACGTGTCGCTCTTGAAAACGGATTATTTGAACGTGAGAATATCACAGTGGAACTTGTCCAATTCGGCAATGGTGCACTCGAGATGGATGGATTCCTAGCGGGACAGATAGACATGGGTTATTTAGGAGCGGCTCCCGCCATGCTAAAACGGATCAATCAGGATATTATGATTACCATTTTGGCCGCAGTGAATCTTGAGGGTTCAGCAATCATGGTATCTAAGGCTGAATACGATGCTGGTCACGTGACAACCATTCCGGACTTAGTTGGCAAAGGCGTATATCAACCAGGACCATCAACTGTTCAGAATTTTCTTCTCAGATTAGCGCTTAATCAATCTGGACTGAGTTACTCGAACATCACTGCCAATACTATCTCGCCATCTCTAATGGCAGACTCACTCACAGCTGAGGTTCCAGCATTCATCTCCTGGGAGCCATTCAATGCAAAAGCTGAATATGATAACAAGTCAGTGGCTTTGGCACTTTCAAGTGATATTTGGCCACGGCATCCCTGCTGCGTGATCGCCTCAGATAATACCTTTCTCAGTGCTCATCCAGATATTGTAGAGAAGGTATTAGATATCCACGTTGAAGCTGAGCAATGGATTGTGAACAATACCGAGGAAGCTATAGCTATAGCTACAGATTGGCTTGAAATGGATGAAACTCCCGTAGAAAACGCATTCAATCGTATTATCTTTGATTATAATGTGAATAGAACAGGCCTTGAGATGTACCTAAATTTCCTCATCCATGAAGATCAACTTGAGCTTTCTAAGATACCTGCTGATACAGTAGCATTTCTGGATGGTTTCATAAACACTACATATGTTGACAGTCTTCCCCTCTAAGACCAATAAACGGTAGACAGAAAAGCACGGCAGCATCAAACGAACTTGAGTAGAATGTCCCTTACCGAATCGGATTCAGAAACTCAGCAAACACAAACAAGTGATGAGCAGAAAGATCCTAGACATATATTTCAATGGCTTATTCCTAAAAACATCCCTCGATGGGTTCTCTTCAAACTCCTTATACCCGCAATCATACTCATTGTGCTCTGGCAATTTATTTCACTCCTTGCACAATCATCGCTGACAGATGTTTTTGATGCCTTTTATCGTCTGGCAACCATTGGTGATAGTGATGGTCACCTCCTTTCAGAACATGTCCAAATGAGCCTCACAAGAGTGACCCTTGGTTTTGTCTTTGCATCTGCTACAGCTATACCACTCGGAATCATGATAGGAAGATATCATCTGTTCGACTCTATTCTTGGACCGGTTGTTGAGGCAATGCGTCCTATTCCTCCCATTGCATGGATTCCTCTGGCGATACTGCTTTTCAGAACAAACATGTTAGGTGCTCAAGTGTTCATTATCTGGGTCGGAGCTTTCTTTCCTATTCTCATCAATACCACAACGGGAGTTAAGCGAACCGAACCTGTGCATATTGACGCTGCCAAGACTTTTGGCGCAAGTGAATTGCAGATTCTCTCCAAAGTGGTGATTCCTTCATCAGGACCAGAGGTGTTTGCTGGGCTTCGAATAGGTTTTGGGATTGGCTGGATGTGTCTTGTAGCAGCCGAAATGATCGGGGGAGGGCTCGGGCTTGGCTATCTGGTTCTTATCATGCAGCAGGTAGGACGTACTGGTGCAGTTATTGCAAGTATGTTCCTAATTGGTCTAATCGGTTTTCTAATCAGCTACTTCTTTCTCTTTATTGAGAGATACCTGCTCAGGTGGAGACAGTCGGTTTCAGTTTAGATTCACTCATGGCCTTCTGTTGTTCAACACGGAGAATGTCCAGAATCTTACTCCTATATGCTAGGCACTCCTGTGAAGTTCTTACCCGTGGTTTGGGGATGTCAATCTTGTATTCAGCAATGATTCTTGCAGGTCGGTTGCTAAGCATAAGAATCCGGTCTGACATGAAGACTGCCTCATCCACATTGTGCGAAACAAACACAATAGTAGACCCCGTCAATCCCTGAATCCTGAGAAATTCCTCCTGAAGATAGTTCCTTGTCTGTGCATCTAGATTCGAGAAGGCTTCATCAGCAACCAGGATGTCTGGAGAAACTACCAAGCTACGCGCCATCTCTGTCTTTCTAGCTTGACCTCCTGATATCTCATGGGGAAAATGGTTCTCAAAACCTTCCATACCCACGATTTTGATGATATCATCTGACCTCCTTCTTCGCTCCTCTGGAGATACTCCTTTGACTTCTAAACCAAACTCAACATTTTGCCGTACAGTTCTCCAAGGAAATAGTGATTCTTGTTGAAAAATAT
This sequence comes from Candidatus Thorarchaeota archaeon, assembly GCA_029858305.1. Taxonomy (GTDB): domain Archaea; phylum Asgardarchaeota; class Thorarchaeia; order Thorarchaeales; family Thorarchaeaceae; genus SMTZ1-45. Next base: position 6,733 of record JAOUFI010000049.1, on the reverse strand, counting down.
AGCCTACCCGATTATGACCAGTTTCGACCTGTTGACCTTCTACGATGATTTGACCATCATCAGGCTCCAATAGCCCTGCAATTATTTTCAAGAGTGTTGTCTTGCCACATCCACTCGGTCCAAGAACGCTCAGGAGTTCTCCTTCGGATACATCAAACGATATACTATCCAAGACCTGAGTTATACCAGAGTTACCGTTTGGGTATGCCTTTACAAGATTTCGGACCGAGAGCTTGGACAACATTTTAGCTACCACTCTTGCTTTGTATTCGATATCTGTTAAATACTACGCTCTAAATGGGAATTCTGCAGGGGGAGGCTGAGCGCACAAAGTAAAAAAAGGCCCCTGATGAGGAGAGTAAGTACACGTATCTAGATTTAATTGTACTTCCAAAAAGATACAATGCAATATACACGAGTCGGAAGGTAACATCGTTGGATTCGCCAAAAATACTATTCGAAATAGAAGATGACGAGAGCACAAGTGCTATTGCTGTCGGTGATGTCACTGGCGGCGGAACAATCGAGCTTTGTACAGGCGGACGAGACGGTGTCATTCGTCTGTATGATGCTAACCGTGCTGAGATTGTATTGCTTGCCCAACATGATGTGGGTGGAAGTATCCTATCCATCACGATAGCTGATGCAAATAACGACGGACAGATGGAGATAATCATTGGTCGTGCCTTAGGACAAAAAGAAACACCGGGAAAAGATGGCACAGTGCAGGTTTTCAGGTATGCTCCAAGTGGTAGGCTTGAGCTTCTTGGTGAGTATGCTGTGGACCGGTTTGTTACAACGGTTTGTGTGACTGATGTGACCGGCGATGAGAAGAATGAGATTATTGTTGGTGGTAGTGATTCCACTCTGCGAATCCTCGATATGGACACTCAGAATAAACTGACTCAATTTGCTATGCATCGTCTTGATGATATGCCTCTCGCAATCGGTACTTGCGACGTCATCGGTGATGAGATTGATGAGATAGTCACAGGCAATAGGGATAACACTCTAAGAATCTTTAAGGTCCGGAACCATTCTCTTGAACAGATTGAAGTTCTCGAGCTGCCTAGTCCTATCGTTTCTTTGGCTTCAGGCGATATCCTTGGAGACAGGAAAATGGAGTTGGCTGTCGTTACACGTGATGGCTCAATCCGTGTCTATCGTAATGAAGAAAGTAGATTCGATCTCTTTTCAAAGCTTGAAAATGTGAATGCTCTCTCTGTACGAGTCGAGGAGCTTAACGCGGATCACATGGATGAAATAGTTGTCGCCACGACAAACCACAAAATACGTTTCTATAGTCTTTACATGGCCGACCTTATACACCTCGCGGAAGTAGATATTGGACAAAAGATCCTCGCGATTAATGTTGGAGACGCTGGAGGTGATGGACGAAAAGAGGTTCAGGTCGGTGTTTCCAATGGTCCTCTCAAAATCATTCAAGGTCTTTACAAGATTATTCCAACCTTTGAAGTCAGTCCCGAGGCTAAGACTGGGACCGCTCTCCGAGGAAAGGTCACAGTCTATAATGTCAGTGATGAGGCAGTGAATGGCATCTCTGGCAAGATCTATCACTTTCCTAAGGATAATATGGATGTCGAGCCACAGCAGTTGCGATTCGATCTCGCAGCTGGTGAAAATAAGAACATCGAGATTCAACTCACACCAAAGGCAGAAGGAACTGTCATCGTTCGTCCAATCGTCCTGATGTGGACTGATGCTACGGGACAGGTCCGACAGGTCACGACACCTGAAACTGCCATTCTTGTTGAGAAAGGGGCAGCTGTTGCAGCCCCTGCCGCAATTGCTCCTGTTCCTATCGAACCCACTGATACAGTACCAGCAGCAGAAACCATTATCGAAGAAGAGTCACCCTTTGGTCCCATCGTTGGAACTGGGTTCAAAGATATTGCACAGAAAGAGGCTGCTGCAAAGATACTTGAGCAAACTATGCCCGAGGGCAGCGCTGAGTCACTCCGGGCTGCAGAAGAACTACTTGACCAGCTATTTGGAACAGATGAAACTGCTGAGGGTATGGCTGAATTCGATGATGTTGAGAAACTCATGGCGGAACCCGCTCCTGTCGTGACCCCTGTTATTGTTGACATCAGTGACACTGAGAGCGCAATCGTCACAGAGATTCGGAACAGACGACCCAAGCCGCCAAGACCCGGATCCGCTCCAGATTCCTATCAATATCTATTCAAACTGATGGTCATTGGCGAAGGTGCAGTCGGAAAGACTACTCTGGTTAACCGATACGTCACTGGAACTTTTGAGCGGGATTACAAGACTACAATCGGATCTCAGTTCGCTGTGAAACTCGCACACATATCACCTACTGATGCTGATTATTCAACCGGAATTAAGATCCAAGCATGGGACGTGGCAGGCCAGGCCCGATTCAAGGCAGTGCGCAAGATGTACTATTCAGGCGCAGCAGGAGTAATTCTCGTATTTGATGTCACCCGACGACGTTCATTCACAGAGTTATCTAAGTGGGTTCAGGAGGCTGACGAGTCCATCGGAGCGCGTGTGCCTACAGTCTGCGTTGGGAATAAGACTGACCTTCCTGACAGAGCAGTGCCCTCTGATGAAGCTAAACGCTGGGCTGAAGACCAAGGTTTTGTCTATATGGAGAGTTCTGCGAAGACTGGTGATGGTGTGGCTGATATGTTCTCGGTCCTTGCTGAGGTCATGTGGCGCGAAGCTAGAAGAATCCAGGAAGGCCGGAAGTCGGAGATATAGATTAGTGCTGCATAGCTTTCCAGCAAGGGAGATTTAGTTTGCTCTTGACCCATGGTTTTCCAGGAATTGCTTCAATAGACCTACCTGGATTTGAACAGTGACACCAACAAGAACCGCTTAAAGTACGCTCTGCTACGCAAAAATAACAGTTCTGGCATCTTCTCACAGGAGATATCTTCTCAGACACAATTGGCTGCTCTTTTATTTTTTCTTTCGCTATCGGAGCATCTTTTCGATATTTCTTAAGGGTCTCAAGTGCCGTTTTTCTTGAAGAACTCAATCTCAGTTCATCTCGTAGGAATTCTACTGCCGCCACAGTTTCTGGAGCTTGTTCTGAGGCTTTGATGGATTCACTTGAGGTTTTAGGTTTACCTGCACCTAGTAGAATTGAATCCACCTTGTCGAGTTGACCATCTCCCCTATCCCTCGTTTGGTCTGATTCTGATGCATGATCAATATTGAGTCGTTGCATGGCATCGAGTTCACTCTTAGGGGGATTTTTCCAGCATCGGGGATTGTCCTGACCAATCACCCACCATTTATTTGAGTATGCGGTTTCATGCTCTCGCTCACTGTTTGTGCAAGCACAGAGTAGAGTGTCGTCGAGTTTTACAACATGGGCACAGTAAAAACAATTCTGACAACTCTTAGAGATTTCTTCAGTTGCAGTACTCGTTTTAATTGGTCTTTCTGATGTTGACAGATTGTTCCTAGCTGATGATTTATCTAATTTTCTTCTTGCTTCCTTCCTGAGCATCATGTTGACATAATCCTCATCAGTCAAACCAGTGACTTTTCTAGGGTCCTCTGTAACATCCAAATCTACAAAATCATCTATGAGTTCAGATAATGAAACGTTCTTCTCAGACTTTGTCTTTTTTTCTCTATCCATATTTCAATATCCCTCAATTCAGTTACGAGATTTGAGTCATTCTAGTATCCTACCTATCTTCAGGCTTGAAAAAAGGTCGATAAAAATGATATTGTCAAAACATCATCACTGATGAAGTGCTGCTACACCCTCCTCAAAGGCAGTGACATTGATTGTGTCACGACCCAGAGTCGTATAGAGCGCCTTTCGTATCAGGTCCTGAGAGAGAGGATTCTCAGTAAGAGCAGATAGTGAACCCAAGAGGAACGAATTAAGTGCACGAGGTGAACCAGCTCGGAGAAGTGCTGACTCTGCATCAAGCATATACACTTGCTTGCAATGCTCTGCGAGCGATGCTGAAACCTTTGTGAGTGGTGGATATACTCTCTCTCCAGAGTTGACATTCGCCGTTGGTACCTCTGTTAGACTGACCAGTGCTATGGTCCGCTTTCCTGCATACTCAACAGCAGCTCGGAGTGCCTCCATCGGCTCTAATCCAAGTAGGATATCGACCTCTCCTTGAGGTATTAAGGGAGCCCAATCTCTAGTTCCAATTCGAAGATGAGTCAGAACACTGCCTCCCCGTCGTGATGCACCGAAGGTGTCGCCGACAACAGGTCGTAAACCTTGTTGTATTGCTGCTTCTGCTAGAACGCGCCCACATACAAGGTTTCCCTGGCCCCCCACGCCTGCCACAAGTATGTTGAAGGGTTCTCTCATGATAATCGCTCCTCCTTGATAGCATCATGAGGACAAACATCCACGCAGGCTCCACATCCAACACATATCGCATCCATTATGATTGCTTGGTTGCTTGTACTACTCCAATTGATAGCCGGACAGCCAAAATCCGCAAAACAAATTCTACACTTCTCGCCTCTGCAAAGATCTGCATCTATCTTGAAATGAACATCTGTAAGTGTAGAATCTCTCTGATCTTCGTCAAGTCTGCATATGCTGTCTAGGAGCAAAACTTTCAAACCATCTTTTATGATAGTTGAATGAAGGAGCTCAATGAGCCCCTTCGTATCGTTAGCATCTGCAGTGGCATAGAAATCTGGTTGGACGGCTTTAACAAGGTCTTCTATTCTTACTCTTCTGAGCGCTTGTTCCTGATAGCGCGAACCTGGATGTGTTTGGAATCCTGTCATTGCAGTGGTGGCATTATCAAGCACAATAAAGGTAAGATTCGCATTTTTATGCCGTGCATTGATCAGTCCTGGCAAACATGCATGAAAGAATGTGGAATCTCCAGCTACTGATACAACCTTTGAATCAAACCCGAATCTCTCAAGTTGCCCCAGGCCAGATGCTACTCCAATTCCAGAACCCATTGCTTGCATAGTGTTCATAGCCTCGTCGTAGAACACACCCAATGAATAGCATCCAATATCTCCTGCAACGACCAATTTTTCATTTAATCTCTTTTTCACCTTCCTAATTGCCCAGTAGAAATTACGATGTGTACAACCTGCACAGAAGGTAAGAGGTCTCTTTACTAGGAGTTCTCTACCCATGGAAGGAGTTGGAGTCGGAAGTTCTGCTTTAGTTCCGTTAAGCTGTGAAAGAGCTTTCCTAACTATGTCTGTGTTCATCTCTCCAAAGCTCGGGATAAGACCTGTTCGTTTACCATGAAATCTTGGTGACTTCTTCAGGTCACCTGAAAGCATTCGAACCTCGTCTTCTAGAAATGGATCTATTTCTTCAACGAAGAGAACATCATTAGTCTTCTCAAGTAGTCCAGATACGCTCTTTTTTGGTAATGGATATGTTGTCACCAAATTCAAGAGTCCAACGTTCATAGAATTTAGAAATTGTAGCGCATCTTGCACATATAACGAACTGACACCAGACGAGATCACTAGGAGGTCTGTGTGTTTAGGATTGGAGTTTATGTTTAGGTCCACGGTTTCGAACTCTTCTCTAATTCTCTCCATTTTCACCAAAAGATCTCTGTGCCTTAGATGTGGCGTTGGCACATTGTACAATCTCTGAGGCAGTGCGCCCGCCCTTTTCTTTCTCTTTGAAATCTTTCCTGTTTCGACTAATCCTCTTGAGTGAGAGAGTCTTGTAGTGCTTCTCACCATAACTGGCACTTCGAACTGTTGTGAAATCTTGAATGCGTATTTCGTAGCATCCTTTGCATCTTGATATGTTGAAGGTTCCAAGAGTGGAATCTGAGCTGCCTTAGCATAGAATCTAGAATCTTGTTCGTTGCTAGAACTATGTCCTCTCGGGTCGTCACACACCACGATGACAAGACCTCCCTTCCCTGAACCTGAGAGATTCATATTTAGAAGGAAATCGGAAGCGACATTTAGACCAAGGGATTTCATGGGACATAATGCAGGAATCCCCGCCCAGCTCGCACCTGTTGCAGCTTCAAGTGCAACTTTCTCATTTGTACTCCACTCTACATAAATATCGTATTTCTCGGTGAACTTGAACAGCGATGCTGTAATCTCAGTAGATGGAGTCCCAGGATAAGATGCACAAAAACCAATCCCCGACTCTAGTGCTCCTTGAGCAATTGCTTCATTGCCGCTCATCATGGTCTTGCGTTCCGAGTCGTTCATCCTGTCATCATTCTACAGCGCATCACAAAACACTTTCGTATTTCTGGGTATTTTCCAGAAGAGAAAAAAGGGGCATTTCCAACCATAGAATGAATATAAAATGTCTGAAGGACAGGGCGTTGAATCTGCAGAAGTCAAGAGGATAAACTCACTCCTCTCAATCTCTCACGATAAAGACGTTGATGGTTTGAATTCCGCCGCTATCGTTTGGAGATATGCTATGTCCAAAGGACTTCAGTTTAGTGTAAATCTTACAGACTATGGGGCTTTTGAGCAAGTCTTCTCAGGTGTAGCTTCACGTCGTGAAACATTGATTGTGATAACCGATCTAGGTATGGATGAAACCACTCAAGAAGTCGTAATCAAAGGCCTATCAAGAGCGATATCTCAGGGTTGTCGTGTAGTATGGCTTGATCACCATCAATGGTCTGAAAAATCAATCAAAGCTATTCTTTCACTCCCAAATAATCCAGTACTGAAGATAAACCATGACTATTGTGCTGCTGAGATTGCACAAAAAGTTCTCATGCCTCGT